>CAZEAQ010000052.1:0-11095 GCA_964510145.1 uncultured Bordetella sp. | reverse complement strand
ACAACGGTATCGTTGTAAACAGCTTGCTGTGATGAGTTCATCGTTCACCTTTCATTTTTCAAACCAGTATCCTCAATAACCCATATAAAGGTATTGATTCAAATCAATCGTCTCTAAGAATACGTTCGCCTTCTTGCTCCACGCTGTCGAACTGCCCTTGATGAATAGCCCACCAAAGGCCACCCAAAATAAAGAGCACCAAAAGTACTGACAGCGGGATCAATAAATACAAAATATCCATCAAAGTCCTTTTGTGAGACGTAAAGAGTTCAATACAACCCACAACGAACTCAACGCCATTCCCAGTCCAGCCAACCAAGCTGGCAACCAACCCACTACAGCCAATGGCACGCACAGCGCGTTGTAGGCTGCGGCCCAAGCAAGGTTTTGTCGAACAATTTTGAGTGTGTGACGCGCCAATTGAACACTTTGCGCCACCGCCATCAAACTTCCGCCCATCAAAACCAAATCAGACTTGGACTGAGCCAAAGGCACCGCATTGCCGAAAGCCATCGAAACATGCGCACCTGCGAGCACAGGACCATCGTTCAAACCATCGCCCACCATCGCGACACGAGCGCCTTGAGCTTGCGCTTCTTGCATACGCAAAAGTTTGTCCTCAGGCGTGCAAGCACCAAAAGCTTTCGAAATTCCAACCTGTTCAGCCACTTTCTGAGCAGCTTCTGTTCGATCACCCGAGAGCAACCAAACATCAATACGCAGGTCTTTGAGCGCTTGAACTACTTGCTTCGCGTCAGGCCTTATGTCTTCGGACAATTGCCAACTCGCAATCCACTTTTTTTCTGAACATAAGTGTACTTGGCAAACGAGCGCAGCTTCGGGTATTCCCTTAGAAAACGATTGGCAAAACGCGAGAGATCCCAGTCGGTAACGCTGGTCCAATGCGCCTTCAAGCCCGAGACCAATACTTTCGAGTACATCTCGCGCCTCTAGTTTCTCGACGGAGTTGATAGTGCCGCTTTGAAGTGCTTCGTCATAAGCGTGTGCCAGCGCGCGGGAGAGCGGATGCAAGGAATTTTTAGCTAAAGCGGCTGCAAGACCCAACGCGTGATTCGCAGAAACACCCTCGGCCGTCATCACCTGCGTAATTCGCTGACCGTCTTGCGTCAGCGTGCCTGTTTTGTCAAAAATAAGTGTGTCTATTTCGGCCAAAGATTCAAGCGCTTGCAGTTGCCGAACGAGAACCCCGCTTCTCGCTAGATTGCCAGCGGCAGCCAACATAGCTGCAGGGGTAGCAAGAGACAACGCACAGGGGCAAGTAACCACCAACACCGCAACCGCCACCATCAGCGCGTGGCTGGGACTCTCGGCCCACCACCACGCCGCAGACAAAGCCGCCAAAATCAAAACACCCAGCAGAAATGGCTTGGCAATTCGATCTGCAAGTTGTGCAAGTCGCGGCTTCTGCAACGATGCGTTTTCCATCAGTGCAACGATTTGCGAGAACTGGGTGTCAACGCCTACTTGGGTCACTTTCACCCAAACTGCTGCGCTCAAGTTATGACTACCCGCCACCACGGCATCGCCCACTTTGCGGGGCTGTGGACGCGACTCCCCTGTTAACAAGGCTTCATCGGCCAGAGTTTGGCCCTGCAAAATGATTCCGTCAGCGGGAAAACTCTCGGAAGGCAAAACACGAATCACATCGCCAACCCAGAGACGTCTGACTGCCACGCGTTCAAAGTTTCCATCTGCCAATTGGCGCTCAACACTGTCTGGCAAGCGATTCATCAACGCATCCAATGCGCCCGCGGTGCGATCGCGCAAGCGCAACTCCAACCAACGGCCCGTTAGCAAAAAGAATACAAACATCGTCAAGGAGTCGTAATACACCTCGCCACCAAATTGGCCACTCGGTTCAAAAGTGGCTGCAGAGCTGAGTAAAAATGTAATGAGCATGCCCAGGGCGACCGGAAAATCCATGCTGATTCGACGATGGCGTATGTCGTTGAGTGCACGACTAAAAAATGGTCCGCATGAGAAAAACACCACGGGCAAAGTCAACACCCAAGAGGCCCAACGTAACAAAAAAACCATGTCAGGTGTGATGTCCCCCTCCCCCGCGATGTAAGCGGGATAGGCGTACATCATGACTTGCATCATGCAAAAACCTGCGACTAACCAACGCCATAAAGCTCGTCGCGTTTCTACATATCGCTCTTGACGCAAACTTGTATCTGCAGCAGGTACTGCGCCGTAGCCCACTTTGGTGATCGCATTCATCCACTGTGAGGGTCGAACCTGCAACTCAGACCAGACCACCTTGGCGCGGTGGGTGGCAGCGTTAACCTCTACGGCCTTTACGCCAGGTACGGCCAACAATGCGTCTTCCACCGTAAACGCGCAAGCCGCACAGTGCATCCCTTCGATGACCACATGCGAATCCCACAGCGCAGCTTCTTTCGCATGCGGCTGACTAAATTGCAACCACTCTTGCCGATCGTCTAGCAAAAAGGATTGCGAGGTATCTGTGTCCATGAAGGCTGAAGCTTAAAAGATGAATTTTTCAATAGACTTGCGCTGCATCAAAGTTGCAAGAAATACATGCGGTAAGCTTGTAATCAACCACAACAGAGGAGCAGTTTATGTACAAACGAATTTTGGTTGCCACGGATGGTTCCAACTTGTCTAAAAAAGCGATTGCAAGCGCCATTGAGTTAGCTGCGCTCAGCGGCGCTGAACTAATCGCCGTCAAAGTCACACCCCGTTACCCACAAAGTTACTTAGAAGGTTCATTGCCTTTGAGTCAAACCGAAGTGAATAAGATTGAAAAACAATGGGCAGATGGTGCTCAAAAAACTGTGGATGCTGTCGCCAAAACAGCCAAGTCCAAAGGCGTTTCAGCCAAGGCTGTGGTCGTTAAATCAGACATCGTGTCAGATGCCGTCATTGCTGCGGCAAAGAAACACAAAGCCGACCTAATCGTGATGGCTTCTCATGGCCGCCGCGGTATCAAACGCCTGTTGCTTGGCAGCGAAACACAGCAAGTGCTAACGCATGCCAATATTCCCGTTTTAGTTTTACGCTAAAACCTGATCAAGCGGTGATGTGACTTTTCGCCTCTTGATACTCGCGTTTTAACCGCGCCACCAACTCAGCGGCAGGCACGACAGCTTTCACGGCTCCGATGCCTTGCCCGCAACCCCAAATATCTTTCCAAGCTTTTTTGGCGTCCCCGCCAAAGTTCATTTGACTGGGGTCACTCTCCGGCAAGTGATCTGGATCCAGTCCCGCATTGCGAATAGAGGGTGCCAAATAGTTTCCATGCACACCCGTAAATAGGTTGCTGTAAACAATATCGTCTGAGTTTGAATCGACCACCGCTTGCTTGTAGTTGTCTGCGGCACGCGCTTCTTCAGTGGCAATAAACGCCGATCCGATGTAAGCAAAATCTGCCCCCATCGCTTGCGCAGCTAAAACGGCCCCGCCGGTAGCAATCGAACCGCTCAAGGCAATGGGTCCATCAAACCATTCCCGAATTTCTTGAATCAAAGCAAACGGACTCTTGACACCCGCATGTCCACCTGCGCCAGCGGCAACAGCGATCAAGCCGTCAGCGCCTTTTTCAATGGCTTTTTTAGCGAATTTGTTGTTGATGATGTCATGCAACACCACGCCGCCATAACTGTGGGCAGCCGCATTCACATCCTCTCTTGCGCCAAGAGAGGTAATGATGATGGGCACTTTGTATTTCACACACAGCGCCATGTCGTGTTCGAGCCGGTCGTTGCTTTTGTGAACGATTTGGTTGATCGCAAAAGGCGCCGCAGGTTGATCGGGGTGGTCACGGTTGTGCGCCGCCAACGCCTCGGTGATTTCAATTAACCACTCTTCAAGTTGCTCCGCTGGGCGGGCATTCAAGGCTGGCATCGAACCCACAACGCCCGCCTTACATTGCGCAATGACCAGTTTTGGGTTGCTGATGATGAAGAGCGGTGACGCAATGACCGGAAATTTAAGCTGCTGAAATACGGGAGGTAATTTAGACATCAATAGTTCCTAGAACGCTTCGAGCGCCATATCGGTCACGCTATCAGCACCATCCACGATGCTGTCGCGCAGACCTGGCACCTTAGACAAAATGTGGTCCGCATAAAAACGCGCGGTCGTTATTTTTGAAGCCATAAAGGGCACATCGTCTCCTTGCGCCACATGCTCTTCAGCAACTAACAAGGCACGCGCCATTTGCCAACCGGCCACTAAATTACCGGTCAACATAAGGTACGGCACGCTGCCAGCGAAGACGGCATTGGGGCTTGATTTTCCGCCCGCCACAACAAAGTCAACCACAGACAAAAATGCCTCGCGAGCTGCCTTCAATCGGGCCGCGACCGCTTTGGCGTTGGCACTTCCCTGCTTGATTAATTCAGCTTCTGTTTTTGCAATTTGTGCCGCAATTGCTTTGGCAGTTTGACCGCCATCACGACCTGTTTTACGTCCCACCAAATCGTTGGCTTGAATAGCTGTAGTGCCTTCGTAGATTGTCAAAATTTTGGCGTCACGGTAATACTGCGCAGCCCCTGTTTCTTCAATGAACCCCATGCCACCATGGACCTGAACACCCAAACTTGTGACTTCTAAACTCATCTCAGTGCTGAAGCCTTTCACCAGGGGCACCAAAAATTCGTAGAAGGCTAAATTTTCTTGGCGTGTTGCTGCGTCTGGATGATGGTGTGATGCGTCATAAGCCGCAGCAGCCACCGTCGCCATTGCGCGACAACCTTCGGTATAGGCACGCATCGTCATCAACATACGGCGCACATCTGGGTGATGAATGATGGGCGCGCTGGTTTTCATGCTGCCATCCACAGGACGGCTTTGCACGCGATCGCGCGAGAACTGAACCGCTTTTTGATAGGCGCGCTCAGCAATTGAAATACCCTGCACGCCCACTGCGTAACGCGCCGCGTTCATCATGATGAACATGTATTCCAACCCACGGTTTTCCTCACCCACCAGGAAACCAATCGCCCCGCCATGATCGCCGTATTGCAAGACGGCTGTTGGGCTGGCTTTAATTCCCATCTTGTGCTCGATGCTGACGCAATGCACATCATTGCGGGCGCCCAGTGAACCGTCTTTGTTCACCATAAATTTAGGCACTACAAACAAGCTAATACCTTTCACACCCTCGGGCGCTCCTTGCACACGCGCTAACACCAAATGAATGATGTTTTCAGCCATATCGTGTTCACCGTAAGTGATGAAAATTTTGGTCCCAAAAACTTTGTATGTCCCATCAGGCAGAGGCTCGGCGCGGGTGCGTACTGCCGCCAAATCTGAACCCGCTTGTGGCTCGGTCAGGTTCATGGTGCCCGTCCACTCGCCAGAGACCAGCTTCTCTAGATAAGTCGCCTTGAGTTCGTCAGAGCCTGCAGTCAATAGCGCTTCAATGGCGCCGTCAGTCAACATTGGACACAAAGCAAAACTCATATTGGCTGCATTCAACATTTCGCCGCACGCTGCGCCAATCGTTTTGGGTAGGCCTTGCCCACCAAAATCAGCGGGGTGCTGCAAGCTTTGCCAGCCACCTTCTCTAAATTGGCCATAAGCCTCTTTGAAACCAGGCGTTGTGGTGACGTGTCCGTCTTTAAAGAAAGAGGGGTTCTTATCGCCCTCCCAATTAAGAGGAACCAAGACAGACTCGTTTAACTTAGCGCACTCTTCTAAAACGGCTTGGGCTGTTTCTAAACCAGCGTCTTCGAAGCCAGGGATTTGAGCAATCTGTTCAAGTCCAGCGAGGTGCTTCATGTTGAACAACATGTCTTTGACGGGGGCGATGTAACTCATCTTTGTGTCTCCAAAAATCTATGCTCAAGAAAAAAGCACCCCAAGGAGTGCTTTTAAAAAACAGAATTTAAAGTGCAGAAATCAACTCAGGAACCGCTGCAAACAAATCAGCCTCTAGACCGAAATCTGCAACCGAGAAGATTGGGGCTTCGGGATCTTTGTTAATGGCCACGATCACCTTGCTGTCCTTCATCCCTGCCAAATGCTGAATGGCGCCGCTAATGCCGCAAGCCACATACAGCTGTGGCGCCACAATTTTTCCGGTCTGCCCTACTTGCCAATCGTTGGGGGCATAGCCTGCATCAACAGCGGCACGACTTGCGCCCAAAGCTGCACCCAATTTATCGGCCAGAGGGGTCATGACTTCGTTAAATTTCTCAGCGCTACCCAAGGCGCGACCGCCAGAGACGATGATCTTGGCTGCCGTTAACTCAGGACGATCGCTCTTGGTCACTTCGCGCCCAACGAAACTGCTTTTCCCTGAATCTGTGGCAGCAGAAACTGTCTCGACTGCGGCTGAACCGCCAGTAGCAGCAGCAGCATCAAAACCCGTGGTGCGAACCGTAATGACTTTGATCGCATCACTCGACTGAACGGTAGCGATCGCATTACCCGCATAGATAGGGCGCTCAAATGTGTCAGGACTATCAACCTTGGTGATGTCGCTAATTTGCCCCACATCTAATTTGGCAGCCACGCGTGGAGCAACGTTTTTACCGTTTGCAGTTGCGGGAAAAAGAATGTGCGAATAGTGGCTGGCAACTGCCAGCACTTGAGCGGCCACATTTTCGGCAAGACCTGCCTCTAGGCTCGCGCCATCGGCATGAATCACTTTAGATACGCCAGCAATTTGAGCGGCCGCGGCGGCGGCGGCGGCGGCGTTGTGTCCAGCGACTAAAACATGCACGTCTGCGCCAATCGCTAAAGCGGCGCTCACGGTGTTAAGAGTGGCGCCTTTGATAGACGCGTTATCGTGTTCTGCAATTACGAGAGATGACATTTATATTTCTCCAGCGTCTTTGAATTAAATGACCTTGGCCACGTTTTTAAGCTTGTCCACCAAAGTGGCCACATCAGCGACTTTGATACCCGCACTGCGCTTTGCAGGCTCCATGACTTTGAGCGTCTTGATGCGAGGGGCGACATCGACGCCCAAGTCTTCGGGCTTGAAGATATCGAGTTGCTTTTTCTTGGCCTTCATGATGTTTGGCAGTGTGACGTAACGAGGTTCGTTCAAGCGCAAATCGGTCGTGATAACGGCAGGCAAACTGATCGACAAGGTTTCCAAACCGCCATCAACTTCACGAGTGACGCTGGCTTTGTCACCCGCCACTTCAACTTTGGAGGCAAAGGTGGCTTGGGGTAAATCTGCCAAAGCCGCCAGCATTTGGCCGGTTTGATTGCAATCATCGTCAATCGCTTGTTTGCCCAAAATGACCAAGCCGGGTTGCTCTTTGTCCACCAAGGCTTTAAGCAATTTAGCAACCGCTAGAGGCTGCAACTCCTCTGCTGTTTCAACCAAAATGCCACGGTCGGCACCAATCGCCATGGCCGTGCGCAACGTTTCTTGGCACTGTGTCACGCCACATGAAACTGCGATCACCTCAGTGACCACGCCTTTTTCTTTGAGACGAACCGCTTCTTCGACGGCAATTTCGTCAAATGGGTTCATGCTCATTTTGACGTTCGCAATGTCAACGCCCGAGTTATCCGACTTCACACGGACTTTGACGTTGTAGTCCACCACGCGTTTGACAGCGACCAAAACCTTCATGGCAAAAGCTCCCAGTTTGATTAAAAACAGATTGACGTTTACGTAAACGTCACATTGTAGGGTTCAACACCCTATTTTCATAGAACGATCGTGCTTTTTAGGGATTATCCCTAAGCAAGACTGCCCTTTTCACTGACGCAAAACCACCTCATGCGGCGCACCCGAAATGGCGATATCCGCATCACGCAAGGCTTTCAAGGCCGCGACATTGACGGCAGACCGAACGACGGCTTTGCCGCTGGAGGGATCCTCCATCCAAAAACTCAATGTAAACAAAAGCCCTTGGGGCGTGACCTCGCTCAATAAAGCGGCGGGGCTGGGATCGGTGAGTACTTGTTTGGCTGATAACGCGGCGTTGACCAACAAGTCTTGCACCTGAGCCACATCGCTTTCTAGGCCCACCCAAAACTTACAACTTTGCAAGAAATGGTTGCTCTCTAGAGACAAGTTTTCGATTCGCTCAGTAATCAATAACTCATTGGGGACGACGGACTCGGTCCCGTTATTCGCTCGCAATAAGGTGTAACGGGTTTTGATGTCGGTCACCCGCCCCTCAAATCCATCCACTCGAACGTAGTCACCAATTCGCAATGAGCGCTCTAGCAAAATGACAAAACCGCTGACGTAGTTTGCCGCTAACTTTTGCAAACCAAAACCGATACCCACACCCAGAGCACCGCCCACAACCGACAACGTGGTCAAGTCAAACCCCAGCGATGACAAGGCAAACAAGGTGCCGATTAAAAGCAAGAACACGCGCAATGCGTTCGATGCCACTTTTCGCATCGACAAATCAGCCACTGCATGATTCAACACTCTTTGTTCGAGCGTGGCAGAGAGCCACAAAGTCAAAACCAACACAAGACCCGATGTCGCTACAACCTCAATGACGTGCGACACGCTCACCTGTGTCTTACCGAACACAAGCATGAGGTCATCCAGCTCGTCAACCAACGGGGTCAACCACCCCGTTACCCACAAAACAACCCAACCCCAAGCGAACCAAGAAACCACCCGCTCGATCAAACGAGCCACGGGAGATTCAGGAAACGCTGCCGTCAACACTCTCGCAATCAAGCGAATGACAAGCAAAGACAACAAAACAGGCAACACCAGTTTGAGCACCAGTGACTCTTGCAACACCTGCGCTTTTAGCAAGCCAACTTTTAATACAAAAGTAAATAGCAGTGCGAGTGCGGGAAACAACACCCCGTCAATCAGACGACGTCCAAAGAGAATAGACCCGCGCTCAACACCTCGGCCCAAGAGCCAGCTAAAGAAAAAAGCCAAAAGCAAACAAGCGACGCCACCGGATAACTCCAAGGCAATGCCCGCACCTTGCAAGCCCAAACCGAGCGCTTCAAATTTATTCATGAATTAGATGTCCGCCAACACGCGAATGTGAGCTTCAACGCTGCGCCCCAAAGAGCTGAGGTCGTAACCACCTTCCAAGCAAGAAACGATGCGGCCTTGTGCGTGACGCATCGCTATTTCTCGAACTCGGTAAGTGATCCAGCTGTAGTCTTGCTCGGTCAATCCCATTTGCCCCATGTCGTCTTCGCGGTGCGCATCAAATCCAGCGCTGATCAAAATTAACTCCGGCTTGAACGCCTCTAGACGCGGCACCCAATAAGTCTCAATTAACTCACGCACTTCCATTCCCTTGGTGTAGGCCGGTACGGGAATGTTGAGCATGTTGGAGGCTGGGTTATCAGCGCCGCAGTAGGGATAGAACGGGTGCTGAAAGAAACTCACCATCAACACACGGTCATCGCCACTCAAAATATCTTCGGTGCCATCGCCATGATGAACATCAAAGTCCACCACTGCCACTCGCTTGAGCCCGTGCCGCTGCAAAGCGTATTTCGCAGCAATTGCAACATTGTTAAAAAAGCAAAAACCGCCCGCCTTGGCGCGTCTCGCATGATGTCCCGGGGGGCGAACGGCACAAAAAGCGTTTTGCAACTCTCCAGCCAACACAGCATCCGTTGCCGCAATTGCGGCACCTGCGGAGCGCAGCGCGGCTTTCCAGGTCGAGGCATTTATGGCGGTGTCGGCATCCAAATGCGCGTACTGCGGCCCACCGGCTAGTTGGTCTTCAATCAGCTGATCTGACAGGCCTCGCAGCGAGGCGATATACATGCGGTCATGCGCCAGCTCTATGTCCGCCAAAGGTGCCTCGGCTGCTTCAAAAGACGTCAGCCCCAAATCAACACCACTAATGAGCAAACGATCTTGAATGGCGTGCAAACGCTCCGGGCATTCGGGATGGCCTGCCCCCATTTCATGTTTAGAACACAGGGGGTGTGTGAAGTAGCCTGTTTTACTCATATTTGTCTCTGTACTTGTCTTGGCTATGGTCTAAATATTTGCTCGTCTCAGCTTACCATGTAGACCTTGCTTTTTCCCTTGCAAATGCTGCGTGAAAACACATATCCCCAAGCTTAATCAAGCTCTATATTTCCCTCAGGTACTGCGCACGACCGCAGTGCTTTTTTTATCACTTTCCTTGCTAGGCGGAGTTCAAGGAAAAACTCATTCGGCGCGAACAAACGCGCCGCAAAAAGGTAGCGCCTACGGCAACACGGCAGAAGTCGCCGCCTTAGCCGATGAGTTGTCGCAAGAATATGCCTTGCCCAAGGCTTGGGTGAAGCAGCAGCTGAGCTCTGCAATTTTTCTCAAAGACGTCCCCAAACTGGTGCTGCCGCCGCGCATAGCGACGCAAAAAAACTGGCGTGCCTACAAGGATCGTTTCATTGAATCGCGTCGCATTGAGGCAGGCGCTCAATTCTGGAAAACCTATCAAAACGCCCTCTCTCGTGCAGAACAAACCTATGGCGTTCCAGCAGAAATAATCGTTGGCATCATTGGCATCGAAACGCTTTATGGGCAAAACACAGGTCACTATCGAGTGCTAGACGCTTTAACCACGTTGACGCTCAATTTCCCAAAATCACACCCACGAGCCTCTGAGAGACAAGCATTTTTCAAATCCGAACTTGGACATTTCTTAGTTCAAGCGAAACAGCAGTCAACTCCCATTGGCGCTATCACAGGTAGTTTTGCGGGAGCCATCGGTTGGCCACAATTCATGCCCTCCAGCATTGCCAAATTTGCGGTGGACTTTGACGGCGATGGACAAATTGATTTACGAAATAGCCCAGTCGATGCCATAGGCTCCGTGGCCAATTACTTCAAAGCGTTTGGTTGGCAAACTGGCATGCCAACACATTACCCAGTTAAGTTTGACGAAGCACGGCTAGATAAATCAGCTTTGCTTGCACCCGACATATTGCCAACATTCAGCGTCAGCAGTTTTACATCCAAAGGTGCAGTGCTTGACGAAACGGCGCAAAAACACACGGGCCCTTTAGCCTTGATCGAGCTATTTAATGGTGACGCTGCGCCTAGCTACGTGGCTGGGACTGAGAATTTTTATGTTGTGACGCGCTACAACTGGAGCAGTTATTACGCGCTAGCTGTTATTGAGCTCGCGGCCGCGGTTAAAGC
>CAZEAQ010000051.1:0-11134 GCA_964510145.1 uncultured Bordetella sp. | reverse complement strand
GATTGCGGAGGCCGAGCGAGCAGGGCGCGTGATGCTGTTGGCTTATCCTGCGCCAAAACACTCGTTCCTACCGCGAGTAATAGGCAAAAGAACAGGCAAAACTTTTTGAACATGACGTCTTATGGATCGGTTGCAACAGCACTAACTTTATCAGCAACTTAACTAAATTCCATCCCTAGCCGTCCTGTCAATCTAGCGAGTTTTGTATTGCTCTTTACCGAACAAAATTTCTTTGGCTTGGTTGTCGTGACCGGGTTTACGCAAATCGGCTAAGACTTGAACGCCTCTTTGTACCGCAGGTCGGGATGAAATTTGGTCGAACCACGCTTTCAGGTGAGGGTAGTCATTCCAGTCGATGCCTTGGTTTTGCCAGCTGCGCAGCCAAGGGAAGATCGCGATATCTGCAATGCTGTAGCTGTTGCCTGCGATGTATTTGGTTTTTGTCAGTTGCTTGTTCATCACACCATACAAACGTTTTGCTTCATTGGTGTAGCGGTCGTAGGCGTAGTCAATTTTTTCAGGTGCATAAATTCTGAAATGATGGGCCTGTCCAAGCATGGGACCAACCCCGCCCATTTGAAACATAAGCCACTGCAGCACTTCAAACTTGGCACGATCAGATTTAGGTAAAAACTTACCAGTTTTAGATGCAAGGTACAACAAAATAGCGCCCGATTCAAACAAGCTAATTGGTTTTCCATCTGGACCGTTGGGATCCACCAGCGCTGGAATTTTGTTGTTGGGGCTGATCTTCAAGAAGTCAGCTTGAAACTGATCGCCACGTCCAATATTCACCGGGTGAGCCAGCCAGTCTCGCCCGAGTCGATAGCCACATTCCTCCATCATGATGTGAACTTTGTGTCCGTTGGGAGTGGCCCAAGAATAAATATCAATCATTTCAAAATTTCCTCCAGAAGATTTAGCAGCCGCGGGTGACGGGCATTTCAATGTCTTGAGAAGCACTAACAATATGTCTCGCCAACTCAAGTTTGGCAATGGCGTTGCGGTGAACCTCGTCGGGACCATCCGCCAAACGAAGTGTGCGTTGATGGGCGTAAGAGTACGCCAGTGGGAAATCGTCTGACACGCCTGCGGCGCCATGGGCTTGAATTGCCCAGTCAATAATTTGCGTAGCCATATTGGGAGCTACAACTTTGATCATGGCAATTTCGGCGCGTGCCACTTTGTTACCCACGGTGTCCATCATGTAAGCGGCTTTAAGTGTGAGCAGGCGAGCCTGTTCAATCATGATGCGTGCCTCGGCAATTCGCTCGTGCCAAACGCCTTGCGAGGAAACGGGTTTGCCAAACGCGACGCGGCTGTTCAAACGCTTACACATGAGCTCAAGGGCTCGCTCAGCTGCGCCAATTGTTCGCATGCAGTGGTGTATGCGGCCAGGGCCTAAGCGGCCTTGTGCAATTTCAAATCCGCGACCTTCGCCGAGTAGCAAATTACCCACTGGAACGCGCACATTTTTCAGCACGACTTCCATGTGTCCATGAGGTGCGTCGTCGTAGCCGAATACCGTCAGCGGTCGAACCACAGTCACGCCAGGGCTGTTAGCGGGCACGATGATCATGCTTTGTTGCGAATGACGCGGTGCTTCGGGGTCTGTTTTTCCCATCACGATATAAACCGCACAGCGCGGATCGCCCGCGCCTGAGCTCCACCATTTCGTGCCATTGATGACGTAGTGATCGCCATCACGTTCGATGCGGCACTGGATATTGGTGGCGTCTGACGAGGCAACGGCGGGCTCGGTCATCAAGAACGCAGAGCGAATTTCTCCGCGCAACAAAGGCTCTAACCATTCGTCTTTGAGTGCTTCGCTGGCGTAGCGCTCGAATGTTTCCATGTTTCCGGTATCTGGCGCAGAGCAGTTAAAAATTTCTGCCGCAAAAGGAACACGGCCCATGATTTCGCACAAGGGTGCGTACTCCAAGTTGGTCAGTCCTTCAGGCGCTCTGGGACTGTGTGGCAGAAATAAATTCCACAGGCCTGCAGCACGTGCTTTGGGCTTGAGTTCTTCAACTAATTTTGTAGGAATCCAAGCATTCCCCTTCGCTCTATTTTCAGCAATCTCTTTGAAGAATCGTGGTTCGTTGGGGTAGATGTGCTCGTCCATGAAAGACAGCAGACGCGTTTGCATTTGCTTGACTTTGTCGGTGTAGTCGAAATTCATGAAAGGCTCCTAGTTGTGTAGTTGTGTTTAGGCTTGTTGTGCAAATTTCCAAGCGAGCTCGGCCATCGGTCGAGCGCCTGCGCCGGAGGCTTTGGCTTGATCGCTTGAGGCAGTTCCGTCTTCGACTCGTTTGGCAATGCCTTGCAAAATAGCCGCGATTCGAAACATGTTGTAAGCAAGGTAAAAGTTCCAGTCGACCTTTAAGTCTTTCGGATTGGCAAGCCCAGTTCGCTCGCAATACATCTGTATGTATTTTTCTTCGGAAGGTATGCCTAGAGACGCAATGTCGGTGCCACCAATGCCTCTAAATGTTCCTGGTGGAATGTGCCAAGCCATGCAGTGATAGCTGAAGTCCGCTAACGGGTGTCCTAGTGTCGAAAGTTCCCAGTCCAACACAGCCAATACGCGAGGCTCGGTGGGGTGAAACATGAGGTTGTCTAGGCGGTAGTCGCCATGCACGATGCTGACATGGCGTGTGTCATTTGCACTTGCAGGCATATGCGCTGGCAACCATTCCATGAGCTTATCCATCTCATCAATGGGCTGTGTAACAGAGGCAACGTATTGTTTGCTCCAGCGACCGATTTGTCGCTCGAAGTAATTGCCAGGTTTACCAAAACTCTCGAGTCCACGTTCGGCGAACGGCACGGTGTGCAGCGCAGAAATTACGCGATTCATTTCGTCATAAATTGCACCGCGTTCGGAGGGTGTCATGCCAGGTAATGTTTGATCCCAAAGTACGCGCCCTTGTACAAATTCCATGACATAAAAGGCGCGACCAATGACAGATTCGTCCTCGCACAAAACGTACATCTCAGCCACGGGCACTTGCGTGCCGAACAAGCCATGCATGACTTTGAACTCGCGTTCAATCGCGTGTGCAGAAGGCAACAGTTTGGCAACGGGGCCGGGCTTCGCCCGCATCACATAGTTTTTTGTGGGAGTGATGAGTTTGTAGGTGGGGTTAGATTGCCCGCCCTTGAACATCTCCACGCTCAAAGGACCTTGAAAGCCAGTCAAATTTGCACTGAGCCATTCTTGAAGCACCGCAATATCGAAGCTGTGCGCTTCGCTGACGGGTCGGGTTCCTACAAAGCTATCTTCCCGACTCATACGAGAACTCCTGTTAATGATCTGCTTCGCTGATTTCTAGTAATGAATCGCGGTTGCGAATAACCAAGCCACCGGGCTCGATGCGAATAGCTTCCTCTCGCTCCATTGCCTTTAATTCTTGATTGACGCGTTGACGTGAAGCGCCCAACAGTTGCGCCAATTCCTCTTGAGCCAGATGAAGACCGATGCGAGTTTCTTGAGAATTGGTCAAGCACGGGACGCCATAACTGCGAGCTAAGTGCAGCAGTTGTTTGGCCAAACGAGAGCGTAGCGGCAAGGTATTGAGATCTTCCACCAAACCAAAAAGTTGACGAATGCGACGTGCTTGCAGTCGCAACATGGCCTCGTAAAACTCGACGTGCTGGCTGAGTATTTTTTGAAAGTCTGCTTTGGCGACACACAAAATGGTGGTGTCCCCGTGCGCATACACATCGTGCGTGCGGCGGTCTCCATCCAGAATGGCAACGTCCCCGAACCAAATGCCTGGCTCCACGTAGGTGAACGTAATTTGTTTGCCCGAGAGCGAGGTTGAGCTCACTCGAACAGCGCCTTTCGCGCAGGCCATCCATTCTTCGGGCGCATCTCCGCGTGCTGCGATCAAGTCGCCGTCTTTGCATCGTTTGACATAAGCGCATCGAAGAATGTCGTGCCTGAGTGAAGGTGAAAGAGATGAGAACCAACGACCAGCGTTGATTGCCTCGCGTTCCTCAATGTTAAGAATTGGATCGTCCATAGTCTGTCTTTTGTGTGACCTGATATTGAATTATTGTCGCGCCGGAGACCCTGTGATGATGAATTGACGCTGTCGGAAATTATTTGTAACTTGGTTTTTCTTTATTGAGAAAGGCCGAAATACCGATGCCGGCGTTGGTATGGTGCAGGTTTTTTACAAAATAATCACGCTCTTGTAAGAGGTGTGTTGTCAGGTTTTGTTGGCTGGCATCGTTGATCAGTTCTTTGATGCTTTCCATCGCATTGGGTGCTCGTGCATTGATGCGTTCAGCCATTGCAAGCGCATGTTCAAGGGCTGTGCCGCTGTCAACAACGCGATTCACAATGCCGAGTTCGTGCAGTCGACTTGCCCCAATACGCTCGCCGAGTAAAAGCAATTCGGAGGCTAGTTGTTTGGGTAGCGTGCGAGCTAAATTCCAACTGCCGCCACCATCTGGCGATAAGGCAATGTTGCTGTAGGCCATGACAAAAATACTGTCAGAAGCTGCCACGATGAAGTCGCACATCAAGGTCAATGAAAAGCCGGCGCCCGCTGCAGCACCCTCGACGGCGGCGATGATGGGCTTGGGATAGGTTCGAATGGTTTCCATCCAATGGTGTAACCCTTCAATGCTTTGCGCTTGAACTTCTTTAGGTTTATCTCTGTTGCCTAGCAGACGTTGCAAATTTCCACCTGCACAAAAATTAGCACCTTCGCCCGTGATGATGACACTGCGAATGTCGGGGTTGGTTTCCGCCACATTGAGCGCTTCAATTCCGGCGGTGTACATCTCGGGCCCAAGTGCATTGCGTAACGCAGGGTCAGACAGTGTCAAGACCAGCGTTTGCCCGTGCGATGTGCTTTTAAGTTGCGCCGTCATGTGTATCAGCTTTCCGTGTGCATCAAAGTCAAACCAATTGCGCCGCGACGGCGAAGCCATGGGCTTGGGCGATAGCGAGGATCACCATAAACGGTTTGCACATTAAATAAGACTTCCAAAATTTCGGTGGGTCCAAACTTGTCGCCCATGGTTAATGGCCCCATGGGGTAACCAAGGCCCAGCGTGACGGCGGTTTCTAAGTCTTGTGGGCTGCAGATACCTTGCTGACAAATGTCAGAGGCAATGTTGATGATGGTGGCCACCACACGTTGCGTCACAAAACCACCGCTGTCACGAATCACGCTCACTGCTTTGCCGTCTCGGGCGAAGAGGGCGTGCGCGGCTTCGCGCATGTCTTTGCGTGTGGCAGGGTTTGTGGCAATCACGCGGCGCTTGGTCAGTTGATCATCAATCAACATGTCGATGCCGACGGTGCGACTTGGGTCGAGTCGTTCAACAATCGCCACGGTGGTCACGTCAAACCCCAGAGGCGCCACGATAGAGAGTGCTTGCGCAGAGGGTGATGACCCAGTTTCAATTTTTGCGCCCAAGTTTTTGAGTAATTGCAATAACTCGGCGCGTCTGGCTGCCCGGGTAGAGACCCAGACGGGGGGCATGTCGGCCACTTCTGGTACAGCGGGTTCTGGGGCAATTTGCGCTTGCCCCTCTTTGTATTTATAAAAACCTTCGCCCACTTTTTTGCCCACCACACCGCCCGCAAGACGCTGAGCGGTGATGACGCTGGGCCGATAGCGCGGCTCGTCGTAATACTGTTGATATATGGATTCCATCACGGGGTGCGACACGTCCAGCGCAGTGAGGTCCATGAGCTCAAAAGGGCCGAGTTTGAAGCCGACTTGATCTTTCAAAATTCGGTCAATGGTGGCAAAGTCGGCAATGCCTTCAGACACGATACGTAAGGCCTCAGTGCCATAGCCACGCCCAGCATGATTGACGATGAACCCCGGTGTGTCTTGCGCTTGCACGGGGGTATGCCCCATTTGTTTGGCGTAGGCGGCTAGGTCGGTGCAAATGCTTGCGTTGGTTTTAAGACCCGCAATGACTTCAACCACTTTCATTAACGGAACTGGGTTGAAAAAATGATAGCCAGCAAATTGCTCAGGTCGCTTAAGCGCCGCAGCGATAGCCGTGACGGAAAGGGAAGAGGTGTTGGTGACTAAAACCGCACTTGGCTTGACAAGCGATTCCAGTTCTGAGAACACGCTTTTTTTGATGTCTAAACGCTCAACGATGGCTTCGACAATCAAATCGCAATCAGCAAGATCGCTCATCGCATGCGTACCTTTGAGATGCGACTTGTATTGAGCCGCTTGCTCAGCCGTTATTTTATTTTTTTCAACTAATTTGTCCCATTGCAGACCAAGAGCTTCAGCGGCCTGATCAACAATTTGGGCTTGGGTGTCAAAGAGTTTGACGGTGCTGCCAGTTTGAGTTGCAATTTGCGCTATTCCGCGCCCCATCGCCCCTGCGCCGACGACACCTACGGTTTGATAAATTGGTTTCATAGCAAAGATTATGGCTTAGGCCATTGGGCCAGCACATCATCACTTTCGTGACAGATTTGCTGTTGCTTGGGGTCGGTTTATCTATTGGTTATGTCAGAATAATTCTTTAAATTCAATGAAAAACGGAGACCCACCATGACATTAAAGCTTTGCGGATTCACGGTTAGTAATTACTACAACAAGCTAAAAATTCAGATGCTTGAAAAAAACGTGAGTTTTGAGGAAGAGTTGGTCTGGGTTAATCCAGTTGAACCCGCGACGCTCGAGCGTTCGCCCATGGGAAAAATTCCATTCTTGGAGACCCCACATGGAACGTTAACTGAGTCAGCCGTTTGCGCCGAATACATCGAACAGGCGTATCCCAATCATCCGTTGTTGCCAACTGATCCGTTTGCTGCTGCTAAGGTGAAGGAGCTGATTGTTTATATCGAGCTGCATATTGAATTGGTTGCCCGTGAGCTTTACCCACAAGCTTTTTTTGGCGGTAAGGTCAGTGAAGCAACACAAGACAGAGTGCGCAAACAGTTGATGAAGAGCATTGCTGCTTTCAGTCGATTGGCAAAATTTTCGCCCTACGTGGCTGGCGATCAATTTACCTTGGCTGACTGCGCGGCCATCGTTCACTTGCCACTGGCATCTATTGCAACCAAGTCGGTATTGGGCGAAGACTTATTGGCTGCATTGCCGGTTAAAGAGTATGGCAAGCAAATGGCAGAAAGAGCGTCTGTGCAAAAGGTGAATGCGGACCGCAAAGTTGGCTCTGAATTAATGGCTGCACGCTACGCCAAGTCGGCTACTTAATGGGTTCGTGCGTGTGACACACGCATGGCCCACAAGCTCGTCGCAAAAGCCAGCATGACGCCGACCCAGCTAAACCAATGCAACTGCGTCATGCCATCGTGCAAGATGAGCCAGCCGCCGCCCGCTGATCCAATGGCTTGGCCTAAATAGATGGCCGAGGTGTTGAGCGCGACTGAGCCAGAGGCCAGCTCTGGGGCTAGATGAATGAGGCGGGCTTGTTGCGCAGAGTTGGTAGCAAACATACCCAGCCCCCAAGGTGTCAATATCAGCGCTGCCAAAAACAGCGTGGTTCCAAAAGACCAAAATAAAAGGCTTAAGGACATTAGTAGAAGGCAAATGTTGACGGCACGCGCTGCGCCAAGTTTGTCAATGTGCTTTGAGACCAGCATATTGCCCATGAGTCCGCAGGCGCCAAACCAACCAAACAACAGACTCAGCTCGAACGGCGTTGTCATTAAGGTTTGTTTGAAATAAGGGGCGAAATAGGCGGTTAAAACAAATTGACCGGAAGCGCTAACGATGGTCACCAAGACGGTGAACATCAGGGCTTTCGATGCAAACGTTTGCCGCCACGCTGACAACGACATAACGGGGGGATGCAAGCCCTTCGGTAAAACTTGATAGACCCAAGCTGCGCTGATTAAGGATAGAACGGAGAGGGCGCCAAAGACGACGCGCCATCCGTAAACCTCGCCAATCCAAGCCGCAGTAGGCATGCCTAAAACGGATGCAACAGACCAACCTAAAAAGACAAACGTGATGGCCCGCCCACGTTGATTGGGCGAGGCCATTTGCCCGATGCAAGCAGCGGCCTGAGGCGTGAAGATGGCGGGTGCAATCATCGCCAAAACGCGGATCCACAAAATGCCATCAAAGCTTGGCATCAACGTGCAAAGTGCGTGTGCCGCGCCATACCAAAGCATGACCCAAGTGAGTAGTTTGCGTCGATCATGTGCAGCCAACGCCGTGGCAAATATGGGGGCGCTGAGGCACATCAGGACAGATCCGGCGGTGATCAACATGCCGGCTTGTGCAATAGATATTTGTAAATCGTGACTGATGTCGTTCAAGGCGCCTGGCACCATGAGGACGCCAAAGCCGATCACAAAATTTCCGAATAGGAAACACCACAACACGGATGGGGTGGCGCGGTTCATGATTGCAGCGATTTAGCGGCGAACTTGTAAAGCGCCAGGGTTCACGATGTTGGTCGGAGTTCCCTTGATAAAGTTCACGACGTTATCGAACGCACCACCAAAGTAAAGCTCATAACTGTCTTGCTCGACATAACCAATATGCGGCGTGCAAATGCAGTTTTCGAGGCGCAACAGCGCATGACCTTGCATGATGGGTTCGCTTTCAAAAACGTCAATAGCCGCCATGCCCGGGCGTCCACGGTTCAGTCCTGTGATGAGTGCATCGGGCTCAATCAGCTCCGCACGAGAGGTGTTCACCAATAAAGCAGTGGGCTTCATGCGGTTGAGGTCTGCGAGTTTGACGATGTATCGTGTTTCGTCAGTCAGTCTGAGGTTTAAGCTAACCACGTCGGCCTCGGCAAAGAAGGCCTCGCGGGACTCTGCGACGTTCAGTCCATCTTTGGTTGCACGCTCCCTAGAGGCCTCGCTACCCCAAAGCAGTACACGCATACCAAATGCTTTGCCGTAACCCGCCAAGATTTGCCCAATCTTTCCGTAGCCCCAAATGCCCAATGTTTTGCCGCGAAGAACTTGCCCAAGTCCAAAGTTGTTGGGCATCGCGCTCGATTTGAGCCCCGATTGTTGCCATGCGCCGTGTTTTAAATTGCTGATGTATTGGGGTAATCGACGCATCGCAGCCATGATGAGCGCCCATGTCAATTCAGCGGGTGCAATCGGAGAGCCAGTGCCCTCTGCCACCACAATACCGCGCTCAGTACAGGCTGCAAGATCAATGTGGCTGCCAATTTTCCCAGTCTGGGAGATCATTTTGAGTCTGGGCAACTTGTCAATGAGTTGGCGCGTTAGATGCGTCCGCTCACGAATTAACACCAATACTTCAGCATCTTTGAGTCGCACAGAAAGTTGTCCGACACCCTTGATCGTGTTGGTGTAAACCTTCGCTGGGTAGGGCTCCAGTTTCGAGGCGCAAGCTAGCTTTCGAACGACGTCTTGGTAGTCGTCAAGGATGACAATATTCATCCTTCAATTGTGCCTTGCGTTGCTCTGTTTTATTTAGAGCGAACGTCTTGTAAACGACAGTTAATGCTTATTTTCCAATTCGGCTAAACGGTCTAGTTCAGCACACACGTCTGCCATGCGTCCTGATATGACCATGCGTCCTGCATTTTTGCGGTTTTGCTGCGCTTCCATGACGCGGGCCACGCGAAGCGGTAGCGGGCGTGCAGCGGTATGCATTGAGTGAGCGGGCATAAAGCCGCGCACAACATTTTGAAGGGGATTTAAAAGGCGATAGGCGCCAAATACTGCGAGGCTCATGGTCGTTCTTTCTTTACATCATCATGGTGTTACGAATGAGGCCGACTGCCAGCCCCTCGATTTCAAACGGTTCGCCTGGCTCCACCATGATGGTTTTGAAGTCAGGGTTTTCAGGCAATAGCTCAATGTGGCTGGCGGTTTTTCGGAAACGTTTCACGGTCACTTCTTCGCCAAGCCGTGCCACGATGATTTGTCCGTTTTTAGCGTCGCGTGTAGATTGCACGGCCAACAGATCTCCATCCATGATTCCGGCGTCGCGCATGGACATGCCGCGAACACGAAGTAGATAGTCGGGCTTGCGTTGGAACAGGCTGCTTTCGACAAAGTAGGTTTGATCCACATGTTCTTGCGCCAAGATGGGTGAGCCAGCGGCTACTCGGCCTATCAAAGGAATTGAAAAACCGCTGGGCATCGCTGAAAACGTGTTGTCTTGGTAACTGCGGAGATTTCCGCCCTTCAGACGAATGCCCCGCGATGTACCGCTGACCAGCTCAATGGCGCCTTTGCGAGCGAGCGCTTGTAAATGCTCTTCAGCAGCGTTGGCAGACTTGAACCCGAGTTCATTGGCGATTTCAGCCCGTGTGGGGGGGGAGCCTGTATTGGCGATGGCCGATTGGATGAGCTCCAAAATTTGTTGTTGTCGGGGCGTAAGTTTTGGCATTTCAATCATCGGTTCGGCTCCTGCACAATAGTGAATTAAGGAAGTTGCTGTTTGAATATCCAGTAACTGTATTTTTAACCAGCTTTTTGAGTTTGGCAAGCCATGAACGCAAAAAAAAGTAAAAAAATTGTTGTTTTAGCGACAGGCGGCACCATTGCTGGCATTGCGGCTGACACATCAAGCCCGCAAAACTACAGCGCTGGACAGCTCAGTGGCGCTGATTTGTTGACCGGTCTAAGTGCGGATGTATCGCCGGTCCAAGTAGAAGACATTGCTCATGTCGATAGCAAGGACATGAGCTTTGAAATTTGGCGAACTCTTCTGCTTCGTGTCTCAGAGTGCTTGCAGGATGACCGTGTTCATGGGGTTGTCATTACCCATGGAACGGACACTTTAGAAGAGACCGTTTATTTTTTGCAAGCTGTTTTAAATCCTAAAAAACCAGTGGCGTTCACCTGCGCCATGTTGCCAGCCAATGCACCTGATAGCGATGGCCCCAAGAATCTATCGGATGCCATAGAGTGGGTGATGGAACCAAAATCTCAAGGTGTCTCGGTGGTTTGTGCGGGTGCGGTACATCCCGCCATATCGGTACAAAAGGTCAATAGCCAGGCGATGAACCCCTTCCAATCGATGGCTTCCCCCAATTTGCCTAAAGCGCTCTCGGTGCCTTCCGTCGAAGAGTTTTTAGCCGTTAAAAAATGGCCGCGCGTCGAAGTTGTGATGAATTACGTGGGGTCAGATGGCTTTTTAGTCAAGCAACTGCTGAATGATCAACCGCCAGC
>CAZEAQ010000050.1:0-11424 GCA_964510145.1 uncultured Bordetella sp. | reverse complement strand
TGCTCGCTAACCGTGCTACTTCGTTGGCAATCAGCGTTAGTCGTCCACGGCCCTCTTCAAGGCGCCGTTTGAAATCTGCTTCAGTCGTTGGCAACGGGTCAAGCAAGAAAGCGCGGTCGAGTGCCACATCAAGTATTTGCTGTTTCAGCTCATCCGAAGTGCCCAAGCTCATATAAGCCACCGACATTTTTTGTAGCTCAGGCAAGTTTTTCTCAAGGTACTTCAGCGCATCTTTAATCTGTATAGAAAACAACCGACGCAACCCCGCGCGGTGCTTGCTAGCAGCCACCTCGGGTTCGTCAAACACCTCAATACAAACCGCATCGCCCACGTCCACCAAAGCTGGAAAACCAATGAGCGTTTGTTTGCCCTTGGTAATTTCCATCAACTCAGGCAACTCACCAAATGTCCAACTCGTATAACGCTGATCAACAGGAGCAGCGGCACCACCACCCAAAGGCGTTGAGCGATGCGGGGCAGCGGGTGCCGATTTCTGTAAAGCATGAGAAGCCCGCTGCCCCGCATCGCTCGACGCCGCAGCATCGTCAACGCCAGAAACAGAACCCGAAAGAGTGCCCACCCCCTTCAAAGCAGCCAAAGCCTGAAAGGCCCCCCGCGCCTGCCCCCCCAACTCAGCCTTCAAAGCCCCCAAATTTCGCCCATGCCCCAACTGCCTGCCATGCTCATCCACCACCCTAAAGTTCATGAACAAATGCGGCTGCAACATATCGAGTTTGAAGTCCGCTCGCTTCACGTCTACCTGTGTTTCTGCACGCACCAGTTTTAGCAAGGCATCGGTTAACGAACCCGCGCCAAACTTTTCTTCTTCGCAAAGCACCGCAGTCAGTCGGGCCGCACTGTCGGGCAGCGGCACCAATCGTGAGCGTGGTTTTTGATGCAGCGTTTTTAAAAGTGCATGCACCTTTTGGTTCAACATGCCGGGCACCAACCACTCGGCTCGCTCTTCACTCACTTGGTTCAACACAAACAAAGGCACCGTCACAGTTAAGCCGTCTTTCACGTCGCCGGGTTCGTGCAAATAGTCGGCGGTGCAGTCCACCCCGCCCAAGCGCAATGTTTTCGGAAAAGCCTGCGTGGTAATGCCCGCCGCTTGGTGACGCATGAGCTCTTCGCGGCTCAGGTGCAACAAGCGCGGTTGGCGCTTTACTTCGTCGCGATACCAATGCTCTAGCGTCGCCAAGCTGCACACATCGGCGGGCAACTGTTGGTCGTAAAACGCATAGATCAAGGCGTCGTCCACCAACACATCTTGGCGGCGCGACTTGTGCTCTAGCTCTTCCACTTGCGCAATGAGTTTTTGGTTGGCGGCTAAAAATGGCAGCTTGGTATCGAGCTCGCCCGCGACCAGCGCTTCGCGAATAAATATTTCGCGAGCCCCCACTCGGTCTACTTTGCTGTAGCTCACGCGGCGACCGCTGTAAACCACCAAGCCATACAAAGTCGCCCGCTCAAGCGCTTTCACTTCACCGGCTTTCTTTTCCCAATGTGGATCGAGCAATTGTTTTTTCAGCAAATGGCCGCCCACTTGCTCCAGCCATTGCGGCTCCATGGCGGCAATGCCACGGCCAAACAAGCGCGTGGTTTCTACCAGTTCGGCCACCACAATCCAACGCCCCGGTTTCTTGCGCAAGTGCGCACCCGGGTGGCGATAAAACTTAATGCCACGAGCCCCCAAATACGCTTCGTCGTCTTCAAGTTTGCAACCCACGTTGCCTAGCAAACCCGCCAACATCGACAAGTGCAGTTGCTCGTAACTGGCGGGCGACGTGTTTAAGCGCCATTTGTGCTCGGTCACCACGGTTAACAGTTGGGTGTGGGTGTCGCGCCACTCGCGAACACGGCGCACGTTGACAAAGTTTTGGCGCAGCAACGCTTCGTATTGGCGGTTGCTGAGTTTGTGCTCTTTGTTTTTGCCACCGCGTGCGTTGTCTAGCCACTTCCACAGGTTGAGGTAGCCACTGAATTCACTGCGGTCGTCGTCAAACTTGGCGTGCGCTTGGTCGGCAGCGGCTTGCGCTTCAAGGGGGCGGTCGCGCACGTCTTGCACGCTGAGTGCCGAGGCGATGACGAGCACTTCGTCTAGGGCTTGGCGCTCTCGTGCTTCCAAAATCATGCGGCCCACACGCGGGTCGAGTGGCAATTTGGCTAGCTCGCTGCCAATGGGCGTGAGCTCGTTGTCGTCGTCCACTGCGCCCAGTTCGCTGAGCAACTGATAGCCGTCGGCAATGGCTTTGGGGCGAGGCGCTTCGAGAAACGGAAACTGCTCCACATTGCCAAGGTGCAGCGACTTCATGCGCAAGATGACACCTGCCAACGATGAACGCAAAATTTCGGGGTCGGTAAATTTCGCTCTGCCGTTGAAGTCCACCTCGTCGTACAGACGAATACAAATGCCGTTGGCCACACGCCCGCATCGACCCGCACGTTGGTTGGCAGCGGCTTGGCTGATGGGCTCCACCATCAACTGCTCTACTTTGCTGCGCCAGCTGTAGCGCTTGACGCGGGCGGTGCCTGCGTCAATCACATAACGAATGCCGGGCACGGTGAGCGATGTTTCTGCCACGTTGGTGGCCAACACAATGCGGCGCCCGCTGTGGTTGTCAAACACGCGGTCTTGCTCGGCCTGCGACAACCGCGCAAAGAGTGGCAACACCTCGGCACCGCGCATCACAGGGCTGTGGCTGAGGTGCGCACGCAAGTGGTCGGCGGCCTCGCGAATTTCGCGCTCGCCGGGCAAGAACACCAAGATGTCGCCTTGCTGCGACGGGTTGCCCCACAGTTCGTCCACGCCGTCGGCGATGGCGTTGTTGAGGTCGTAATCGCGTTGCTCTTCGAATGGGCGATAGCGCATCTCCACCGGAAAGGTGCGGCCCGACACCATTAACACCGGCGCTGGCCCTTTGGCGGATGCAAAGTGTTGTGCAAAGCGGTCAGCGTCAATCGTGGCCGATGTGACGATGATTTTTAAGTCAGGTCTGCGCGGCAATATTTCGCGCAAGTAGCCCAACAAAAAGTCGATGTTCAAACTGCGCTCGTGCGCTTCGTCAATGATGAGGGTGTCGTAGGCTTTGAGCAGCGGGTCGTTTTGCGTTTCGGCCAACAAAATGCCGTCGGTCATTAACTTGACCGAGGCGTCTTTGCTCAAGCGGTCTTGAAACCGAACCTTAAAGCCCACCACTTCGCCCAATGGCGTTTTAAGTTCTTCGGCAATGCGCTTGGCGACTGAGCTTGCAGCAATGCGTCGCGGCTGGGTGTGGCCGATCATTTGTCGGCGTTGCCCCGCCACTTTGGCTGGGCCTCCACGCCCCATCAACAACGCCATTTTGGGTAACTGCGTGGTTTTGCCCGAGCCGGTTTCGCCACACACGATGACGACTTGATGCGCTTGCATCGCCGCCATGATTTCTTCACGTCGCGCGGAGACGGGCAACGATTCTGGAAATTCAATCTTGAGAGCGGCGGGCGTGGACAAAACTGGCAATAACTTGGGTGACAATTCGCAATTATCCCAGCCCCCATTCACTCACTCGCCACAAACCTGCCGTTATGTCTGTCGTCTTTGATTTCACCTTCGTGCCCTGGTTTCGCTCGGTTGCGCCATACATCCACATGCACCGTGGCAAAACGTTTGTGGTGGGCATTGCGGGCGAAGCCATTGCAGCGGGCAAGCTGCCTAATTTGGCGCAAGACTTGGCCCTTATACAAAGCATGGGCGTGCGCATTGTGTTGGTTCATGGCTTTAGGCCGCAAGTGAACGAACAGCTGGCAGCCAAAGGCCATGTGTCGCAGTATTCGCATGGCATGCGCATTACCGATAGCGTGTCGTTGGACTGCGCACAAGAAGCTGCTGGTCAGTTGCGTTACGAAATAGAGGCCGCTTTCAGTCAAGCTTTGCCCAACACCCCGATGGCGGGCGCAACGGTTCGCGTCATCTCGGGCAACTTCATTACAGCGCGGCCTGTGGGCATTTTGGACGGCGTGGACTTTCAGCACTCCGGCCTCGTGCGCAAGGTGGACGTGGCGGGCATTACGCAAACACTTGCGGCGGGTTCGATGGTGTTGCTCTCGCCTTTTGGTTTTTCGCCCACCGGTGAAGCGTTTAACTTGACGATGGAAGAAGTGGCCACCTCGGTCGCCACGGCGTTGCAAGCTGACAAACTTATTTTCGTCACCGAGACACCTGGTATTCGTGTACGCCCGATGGAGCCTGCGGGTGAAGACAACCCGATCGACACCGAGCTGCCTTTAGAAACCGCCAAACATCTGCTCTCGACTCTGCCCGCCACCACCAATCCGTCGGACATTGCTTTCTATTTGCAACATTGCGTGAAGGCCTGCGAGTCGGGCGTGGAGCGAAGCCACATCTTGCCGTTTGCCGTTGATGGGTCGTTGTTGCTTGAGGTGTACATGCACGATGGCATTGGCACCATGGTGGTCGACGAAAAACTTGAAAGCCTGCGCGAAGCCACGCACGAAGACGTGGGCGGTATCTTGCAGCTGATTGAGCCATTCGAAAAAGATGGCACCTTAGTCAAGCGCGATCGCAATGAAATAGAGCGCGATGTGGAGCAATACACCGTCATCGAGCATGACGGCGTGATCTTCGCCTGCGCCGCTTTGTATCCCTACCCCGAGAGCAAAACAGCCGAAATGGCCGCACTCACGGTGTCGCCTCAATCACAAGGTCAAGGTGATGGCGAGAAGGTCTTGAAGCGCATTGAGCAACGTGCGCGAAACAAAGGCCTCAAAAGCATATTTGTGTTGACCACTCGCACCACGCATTGGTTCTTAAAGCGCGGTTTTGTTCAGGTCGATAACGACTGGCTGCCCGAGGCTCGCAAACGCAAATACAACTGGGACCGCAAGAGCCTAGTGCTAGTCAAGCAGCTCTAACTCTGCTGATTGCGCTTGCGCACGGCGCTGCAACACCAGTGTCGCGGCGCAAACCAGCGCGATACCCACAAAGCAAACGAACGACCAATTGGCGATGGAGCCGCCTAAAAAAGTCCAGTCCACTTGGCTGCAATCGCCGCCCCCTTTAAAGATCATGGGAATGGCGCGTTTGAGGGGGAAGGTTTCGATCATTCCGTAAAAGTCGCGCCCACACGTCACCACCTCGGGCGGGTACCACTGCAACCAACTCTGCCGGGCCGCCACATAAGCGCCAGCCACGCTGAGCAAGATCAAACCCACACCTGTCACAACGGCGGCGCGAGCCGATGCAAACGCACAGCCGATGAGTGCAAAAAACGCAATCAAAATCATCAAATACCGCTGCACGATGCACATGGGGCAAGGCTCTAACCCGACGACGTGCTGCAAATACAAACCAAAAGACAACAAGGCAATGCATGCAATGCAAATCAAAGCCCACACTCGGCGCGGATGATTAAAAATTAGAAACAACATAGGGTTTAGGGGTTAAAAGTAGATTGTCGCTGTGAAACAATTACCCTCTCAAAATAGAACCTAAAAAACTAGAGACTCGACATGACACTTCGCGTTCCGGATCTTGCCCAAACGCCACGCTTGCAGCATTTCGTCTCCAACATGGACGACTTGCTCAAGCGAACCAAAGACGAGGCAGCCCTTCTGGAACGCGGCACAGTGCTGCTAGAACAACTGATTAGCCAAGACGACTGGTTGCCCGAAGAATACGCGCAGCCCAACCCCGAGCGGTATCAACAATTTTTACTTTACGCCGACCCAGACGATCGTTTTTCGGTGGTTAGTTTTGTTTGGGGACCGGGTCAGTCCACCCCCATTCATGACCACACGGTTTGGGGTTTGGTGGGTGTGCTGCGAGGCGCCGAGCTTTGCCAACCTTTTGCAACGAACGAGCAAGGCCATTGGATAGCCAGTGCCGAGCAAACACGAATTGAAGCGGGACACGTCGAAGCGGTGTCGCCCACCATTGGCGATGTGCATCGGGTATGGAACGCACTCGACGATCAGCCCTCCATCAGCATTCATGTGTATGGCGCCAACATTGGCAAAGTGCGGCGTCATGTGTTTCATGAAGATGGCACAGTGAAAGAATTTATCTCGGGCTACAGCAACGCTTTGCGGATGGAGGAAACCGAGTTTCCACTGATCACCTTTTTGCAGATTCGCCAAATGCTTCTGCAACGCCAAGAAATTGCCATTCTGGATGTGCGAGAGGAAGACCCGTTCGCCCAAGCGCATCCGCTGTTCGCAGCCAATATGCCGCTGGGGCGAATTGAGGCTGATGCATGGACACGCATTCCCCGCCTCAGCGCACCGGTTGTGGTTTACGACAACGGCGAAGAAATTGCACTCACCGCTGCACGCACTCTAAAGCGCATGGGCTACACCCAAGTGCATGTATTGGCGGGTGGACTGAAGGGCTGGAAAGACGGCGGCGGCGAGTTGTTTCGCGATGTCAACGTGCCGAGCAAATCGTTTGGTGAACTCGTGGAGTCGAAGCGACACACGCCTTCGCTGTCGGCGCAAGAAGTGAAAAAACTCATCGACTCAAAAGCCAATGTGGTGGTGCTCGATGCACGCCGATTCGACGAGTATCAAACCATGAGCATTCCAACGGGCGTGAGCGTTCCGGGGGCTGAACTAGTGTTACGCGCACGCGCCTTAGCACCCAACGCATCGACCCGCATCATCGTCAACTGTGCGGGTAGAACGCGAAGCATTATTGGCACGCAATCGCTCATCAACTCGGGCATTCCCAACCCCGTCAGTGCGCTACGCAACGGCACGATTGGTTGGACGCTCGCGGGTCAAGAACTTGTTCAAGGCGCAGACCAACGCTTTCCGGATGTGGACGAAACCATTCGCAAGCAAGCCGCCGCTACGGCCATGGCGGTGGCCTATCGCGCAGGCGTTAAGCGTGTGCGCATGGACGAACTAAACACTTGGCTCGCCGACGACTCGCGGACCACTTATTTCTTTGACGTGCGTACCCCCGAAGAATATGCAGCAGGCCACGTTGCCGGTGCTCGCAGTGCGCCGGGCGGGCAACTGGTGCAAGAAACCGATCACCAAGCTGCGGTGCGCGGCGCTCGTTTGGTGCTGTGCGACAACGATGGCGCACGCGCCAATATGTCGGCCTCTTGGCTGGCCCAAATGGGCTGGGAGGTGTATGTGCTTGAAGGGTTACGCGCCGAAGATTTCAACGCGACTGAGCCCCTGCATCCTCGTCTTCCCGAACCACTCGAACCGGTTCAAGCGGTGACGCCGGAGCAAGTGAAAGAGTGGCTAGCAGACCGAAAGAGTCACACCGTGGTGCTGGACTTCAGCACCAGCGCACAGTTTGTGAAAGGCCACTTGCACAACGCATGGTGGGTGTTGCGCACGCAGCTCAAAGCCTCGTTAACGGCAGCGCACAAAGGCTACCGCTACGTGTTGACTTGCCACGATGGAAGCGTGTCGCGCTTTGCGGTGGCAGAAGTCAAAGCCTTGGTCAAAGCGGGTGTCGATGTGGTGTGGCTTGAAGGCGGCAACACGGCATGGGCAGCAGCCGGACACACGCTACAAACTGGCGATCGACAAATGGCGGTTGAACGCATAGACCGCTATCGCCGCCCGTATGAAGGCACGGACAACCCCGTCGAGGCGATGCAGGGCTATCTTGATTGGGAGTTTGGCTTGGTCGAACAACTCGGGCGCGATGGCACGCACCACTTTCGGGTCATCTAAACCCGTTGCAACACCTGCGCTAAAGTCTTGGTAAATTTCTAGTTTTTGTTTCAACCTGTTTTTTAAAGAAAAGTTCATCACCATGTCACGCACCGTTCAATGCATCAAACTCGGCACCGAAGCAGAGGGCCTAGATATGCTGCCCTACCCCGGCGAACTGGGCAAACGCATTTATGAAAACGTCAGCAAACAAGCGTGGGCTGATTGGATCAAACAGCAAACGATGTTGGTGAACGAAAACCGATTGAACTTGGCCGATCAACGCGCTCGCGAATACCTCAAGCGCCAAATGGAAAAACATTTCTTTGGCGATGGTGCAGATGCCGTGCAAGGCTATGTGCCACCTAGCGCCTAAACGGGTGTGCCCCACACCAGCAGGTGCCTAAACCTAGGCGCCTTTGATTCACTCGCTTTTCTTCGTGCTTGGCATGCGTGGTTGGTTGAGACACACCACGCATTGAAAAAATCACCTGCACTTTCTCACTTACACGTTGTCGCACACTGCGAACAGCCGCTGCAAGGCCGCGATGTTTTGCAATCCGCCGAGCAATCCGCTGCCGCTGCCCCAGAACTACTGCCACTCGCCCAACAGTTAGCCAAGCAATGTTGGGGCTTGTTACCCGGCGTGCATCGGCTGAGGTTTGAGAAAGGTTTTGTCACCCTCACCTTGTGCATTGGCGCTGCTGATGAATGGCAAAAGGACTGGCCAACCCACCTCTCGGGCGACTGCAGAGCGCCTGCTGATCTGCCCTTACCGCAAGCGCGAACCGTCACCCTCGTTGGCGCAGGCATTGCGGGCGCAGGCACGGCACGCGCCTTGGCAGAAAGAGGCTGGCGCGTCACCGTGCTAGACGCTTGCGAAAGCCCTGCAGGCGGCGCATCGGGCTTACCTGTTGGCGTGATCGCGCCGCATACCTCGCACGACGACAGCGCGGTGTCGCGCCTATCTCGCGCAGGCTTAAGGCTGATGGAGTTCGCACTTCAAACACATGTGCAAGAGGGTGTGGACTGGGCCAGCACCGGCGTTCAAGAAAGACGCCTACCCGGTAAAACACGACGTGGCGGTGTGCCACTCAGTTGGCTTGACGGACAACCCCATGCAAGCGCGGCTCAAGACTGGACCCTCAAAGCGCCAGCCCCTGCGCCAGACGACGCCTATTGGCACCCGCACGGCGCGTGGGTCAAACCTGCACCATTGGTACGCGCCTTGCTCAACCATCCCAACATCATTTGGCGTGGCAACGCACGGGTCGATGCACTCGTCCACCACGCAAATGATGCCCAACCATGGCGAGTGCAACAAGGCACCCACGTACTCGCGACATCTGCTCGCGTGGTGTTGGCGGCGGGGCCTGGATCGGCAGCACTCATCGCCAGCGCCACGGCCGATGCAAGCAGCCCTCGCATCAACCCTCTTCGTGGGCAAGTGTCGTGGGGCTTGATGTCTGATGCACCCAACGCCCCCATGCCGCGCACCCCCGTCAACGGCAACGGAAGTTTTGTGCACAGCATCACCACCGATGTTGGCCCTGCATGGTTCACAGGCGCAACGTTTGACCGCGAGAACGCTGAACCTGTTTTACTGGACAGCGATCACGCCGAAAACCTCTCTCGGCTGCGAGCGTTACAACCCGATACAGCGGCCGCATTAGCGCCCGTTTTTGAATCGGGTGCTGTCAGAGGCTGGGTGGGCATGCGCTGTGGCGTGCACGACCGCTTGCCTTTGGTGGGGCAAGTTTGGAATGCCCCAGAGGGGCTGCACCTCAACACTGCCATGGGTTCACGGGGGCTCACTTTGGCTTTACTGTGTGGCGAATTGCTAGCGGCACAGTGGCACGGCGAACCCCTGCCCGTCGAGAGTAGATTGGCTAAATTTTTAGACGCTTCGCGCTTCAAACCTAAAGCATGACAAATCAAGACACGAACACCGTCCACGCACCGTCAACACCAGAACCCGTTAGCTTGGCAGAGGCGTTTTGGTTTTGGCTCAAGCTTGGCTTTATAAGTTTTGGAGGGCCAGCGGGGCAAATTTCTATCTTGCACCAAGAGCTGGTGGAGCGCCGGCGCTGGTTGTCTGAAAAGCGTTTTCTTCATGCACTCAACTACTGCATGGTGTTACCCGGGCCGGAAGCGCAACAGCTGGTGACTTACATCGGCTGGCTGATGCACAAGCGCTGGGGCGGCGTGGTGGCGGGTGTTTTGTTTGTGCTGCCTTCGCTGCTGTTGCTAATTGCTCTGTCTTGGATCTACGTGGCATGGGGCGAGCTCACTTGGGTTGCCGCCTTGTTTTTTGGAATCAAACCTGCTGTCACCGCCATCGTGTTGCAAGCGGCGCATCGCATGGGTTCAAGAGCTTTAAAAAACAAAGTGTTGTGGGCCATTGCAGCAGCTTCGTTCGTCGCAATTTTTGCAATGCAAGTGCCGTTTCCACTCATCATTGGGGTGGCGGCTGCCGTTGGTTATGTCGGTGGCAAGCTCTCCCCCGACACCTTTCAAGCTGGCGGCGGACATCGCGCTCAAGAAACCTCTTACGGCCCCGCTTGGATAGACGACCACACGCCAACGCCCGAGCACGCACAGTTCAGTTATGACCGATTGACGCAAGTTTTATTCGCTGGCGCTTTGCTTTGGGCTCTGCCCATGGGCGTGTTGTGCGGTTGGTTTGGCTGGACACATGACTTCACGCAGATGGCTTGGTTTTTTACCAAAGCTGCCTTGCTCACGTTTGGAGGCGCCTATGCAGTTTTGCCCTACGTGTATCAAGGTGCCATTGCGAACTATGGCTGGGTCACCCCCACGCAAATGATGGATGGTTTGGCGCTGGGCGAAACCACACCCGGGCCACTGATCATGGTGGTGGCGTTTGTGGCTTTCATTGGCGGATATGTAAAAGCGTTGCTGGGGCCTGAGAGCTTGTTTTTAGCGGGTGCGCTTGCCGCTTGCTTGGTGACGTGGTTCACCTTTTTGCCCTCGTTTATTTTTATCTTGGCGGGCGGACCCTTGGTCGAAAGCACGCATCGCAACTTGAACTTCACTGCCCCACTCACCGCCATCACGGCAGCCGTCGTGGGCGTGGTGCTGAATTTGGCTTTGTTCTTTGCCTACCACCTGTTGTGGCCCGAGGGTTTGGGGCAAGCATTTGAATGGCAAACAGCCCTGCTCGCAGCAGGTGCTGCGACAGGGCTGTTTGTGTTCAAAAGAAGCGTGATCGAGGTGCTCGGTATTTGTGCCCTCGCTGGCCTCGCGATCAAGCTTTCGGTTGCGGCTTAAGCCTTCACCGTTTCCAACGCCGCATTGAATGTGGCGCTTGGACGCATGATGGCTTCGAGCTTCTTGGCGTCGGGCATGTAGTAGCCACCGATGTCGACAGGTTTGCCTTGAACGGCGTTGAGTTCTTCAACAATTTTCTTTTCGTTCTCAGTCAATGTCTTTGCGAGTGGTGCGAACTTGGCTGCCAAGTCTTTGTCGTCGGTTTGTGCGGCCAACTCTTGCGCCCAATACATGGCCAAGTAGAACTGGCTGCCACGGTTGTCCAACTGACCTGTTTTAGGAGATGGGTTTTTGTTGGTGTCCAACAATTTGCCAGTCGCGGCATCCAAGGTCTTGGCCAACACTTTGGCTTTGCCGTTGTTGTTCTTGATCCCCATGTCTTCGAAAGACACGGCCAAGGCCAAGAACTCACCCAGTGAATCCCAGCGCAAGTGGTTTTCTTCCACCAACTGTTGCACG
>CAZEAQ010000049.1:0-11570 GCA_964510145.1 uncultured Bordetella sp. | reverse complement strand
TGTGCGCTCGTGCGTCCAGCCAACTTGCGAGCGCTGCAACGAGAGAGCCCGCATGAAGCGGGCCCGTGGGAGAGGGAGCAAAACGACCGACGTACGTCAAGAGCACACGGCCAGCGCGAGTTCTAGGCCCGATACAAAGGCGTCTTCCACGCGATGGCCCAAATGCCAGTCGCCACAAGTACCCAGTCCGTTGATCGGGTTGTAGAGGTGTGACACGCCCAGAGGTTTGATGGTCTTGGCATACAACCAGCGATGCACTTGCGCATGAGAGGGTTCTGCGCGAATGCCGGTTAACTCAGAAAAAGCGCGCAGCAATTTGGCTTGCACGCGAGCATCGGTGTCGGTAATGTGTTCGGTCGACCACGCTGCGCTGGCTTGCACCGTCCATCGCTCCACTTTGCCGCGTCCGGGTTTAGACGATTCACGCGCCAACCATGCAACACGGTGGTGCGTGCTGCGAGCCGCATTCCACTGCGGGCCAATGTGTAAGTTGGGTTGCGCGGCGTTTGGAAAGGCGAGCATGAGCGTCCAGCAAGGGGCGACATCGACTTTGTCGAGGGCTTCTATCCAAGCTGGGTTGGCGACGTCTTTGCCAGAGGCTTTGAGCAAGTTTTCTGCTTGCACGGAGGGGATAGCCAATAGCACCCGATCAAAGCCCGCAATTTTTTGGTCCGCGGTGTGAACGGTCCATTGATTCTTTGTGCTGCGTGCCGCGGTGGTTATTTCTAGTCGGGTTACTTGGGTTTGATAGCTGATGGCTTTGCCGAGCGGTTTAGCCCAGTGACGTACCAGCGCGTTCATGCCAGGTTTGGCGACAAAGTGAGCGTCTTGGGTGTTTCTTGCTGCTTCGAAAACATGGCCCAAAGGGTCGAGCACGCGAACGGCGTTCGCGCTCCAGGGGCGACAAATTTCTGCCGTGCCGGGAACGGTTTGAAGTGCCAGTGAAAAGCGCGAATCACGCACGGTGAAATATTGCGTGCCGTGGTCGAATGTGCCGAAGTTGGTCTCGCGCGTGGACATTCGTCCACCTGCGCCAAGGCTCTTTTCGAAGACATGCACACGGTGGCCCGCTTGGACCAAAGTGCGAGCGGCGGTGATGCCAGCAATGCCGGCTCCGATGATGGCGATATTCAAAGTCATGGCAACACTCTACACCTTAGAAATGGGTTGATGGGGTCGGGGGTTCACCAATAAAGCGGCTCGGGTGGCAGGACTTTTCAGTTGCTTGAGCCACCATTGCAAAGCGCGACCTCCGCGTTCGCCCTCGCTGCCGCTTGGAATGCGCCAAGCGTAACTGAGCTGCGCGACGCGCTGGCTGCGCTCCACCTGCCGAACCACTAAAACACCTTGATCAATGAGGGGTTGCGCCATGAGCTCCGGCACAAAACCGACGCCCAATCCGCGCACTTGCGCCTCAATTTTGCTGCGTAGCGTGGGCACGGTAAAGACGTCTTGTCCGGGCAACAGGCCAATCGTCATGCCCGAACCACGTTGCACGGAGTCGGCCACTGCGACGGCGCGGTGTTGGCCAATGAGTGCGTCAGTGAGTGGCTCTGGGGCTTTGGCCAGCGGGTGGTGAGGAGCCATGGCAAAAACAAATTTCATGGGGCCGAGTGAGTGGCTGTGAATGCCAGAGGTGGCGTTGCTGTCGCCCAAAGTGCCGGCGATTCCGAGGGCCAAATCTGCTTGCCCGCTGGTCAGGGCGGTGAGTGTGCCGGTGAGTATTTCGTCGCGAAGTTTTAACCGCGTCGGCGCGTTGAGTGCCATGAAGGCTTCGCAGAGTTCCATCACAGTGGTGTTGTCGATGATGCCGTCCACTGCGATGGTGAATTGGCTTTCCCAGCCTGTCGCGACTCTCTTGACGCGGTTGGCAATGGCGTCGATGTCTGCGAGCAAACGCTCGCCTTCGCGCAAGAGTTCGTGGCCTGCAGCGGTTAATTTGGCTTGCCGCGATTTGCGGTCAAACAGCAGCACATCGAGTGCATCTTCGATTTGCCTCACGCGATACGTCAGCGCGCTCGGCACGACGCCCAGTGTTCGGGCGCCCGCTGCAAAACTGCCAGCTTTTTCGATGGTGTGCAGCATAGAAAGCGAGTCGGGGGTGAGTACGTCTCGAGGGGAAATCATTGAAGGTGCCTTGATCGTTCAAATAATTTGAATGATGCCATCAATTGCAATGCACGACCAGCGCAGGGTTGCCCCCTAAAGTTCAGGCCACAGGAGGAAGCCTATGTTGACTGTTCGCAAATCTCAAGACCGTGGCTACGCCGATCATGGTTGGCTCAAGTCTTTTCATAGCTTTTCGTTTGCCAATTACTACGACCCTGAATTTATGGGGTGGGGAAATTTACGCGTCATCAATGAAGACCGCATTGCGCCCGGAACAGGCTTCGGCACACACGGCCATCGCGATATGGAAATCATCAGCTATGTGTTGAGCGGTAATTTGGCGCACAAAGACAACATGGGAAATGTCAAAGGCATTCCACCCGGCGATGTGCAGCGTATGAGTGCGGGCAGTGGTGTGATGCACAGCGAATTCAATCATGCGCCTGACGAAACAACGCATTTTTTGCAGATTTGGATTGAGCCTAATGTTCGAGGCATAGAGCCCAGTTATCAGCAGCAAACAATTCCTTCGACAGATAAGCGCGGTGCGCTCTGTTTGATTGCGGGACCAGAGAATGCGCTCGTCAAAATTCATGCGGACGCATCGCTGTATGCCGGTTTGTTTGATGGCGATGAGCATGCCACTTTAAACCTAGCACCCAACCGCAAGGCTTATGTGCATCTGATTCGCGGGGCGTTGCAAGTCAATGGCGTTGCACTAACCACAGGAGATGCCGCCATGCTCGAGGGTGAGTCGTCGATCTCTTTAACGCAGGGACAAGATGCAGAAGTTTTGGTTTTTGATTTAGTTTAAGAAAGGAAAATTTATGAACAACGCACTAAACCTATTGGGTCGCCTCATGTTGGTGGCGCTTTTTTTACCTGCGGGTTTGTCAAAGCTTTCAGCTTTTGAAGGCACGGTGGGCTACATCGATTCCGTGGGATTGCCATTGCCGGCTGTTGCCGCAGCTTTGGCGGTCGTCATTGAGGTTGTGGGTTCATTGGCTTTGCTGTTGGGCTTTCAAACGCGCATCGCTGCGGCAGTGTTGGCTGTTTTCACGCTTGTAGCCTCTGTTTTCTTTCATGCGTTTTGGGCAGCCGCGCCAGAACAAGCGTTTGTTCAACAGCTACTTTTCTTTAAAAACATCGCGGTGACAGGTGGCTTGTTGATTTTGGCAACTTCGGGCGCAGGTGCTTGGAGCTTGGACGCCAAACGTGCATCACACACCGAGGGTGTTGAATAAATGGGGTTTGGCCCCATCTATCTTTTTATTGTTTTTTAACCGTTGACTTAACTGCTTTAGGAGCACTTCATGACTAAAACCGTCGTTGTTTATCACTCAGGCTACGGCCACACACAACGCGTGGCGCAATTCGTTGCCGAAGGCGCCAAAGCGTCGTTAATTGCAATTGATGCAGATGGCAATATCACCGACGCTGAGTGGGAGACGCTGGATGCAGCCGATGCCATCATCTTTGGTTCACCCACCTACATGGGCATGGCCTCTTGGCAATTCAAAAAATTTGCTGACGCTAGCTCAAAGCGTTGGTTCAGCGGTGCTTGGAAAGACAAAGTGGCGGGTGGTTTCACCATTTCCGCAGGTCTGAGTGGCGACAAGTTGTCCACCATTCAATACTTCATGACCTTGGCTATGCAGCAAGGCATGATTTGGGCAGGCCAGCCTTTGCAGGGCGATGGCAACATCAACCGTATTGGCTCTTATTCTGGTTTGATGGCGCAAGTTGGACCGACCAGCCCCGCAGCCGACATTCCACAAGGCGACTTGGACACAGCCAAAAGCTATGGCGAACGCGTTGCCAAAGTGGCAGCCAAGCTACACGCTTAAATTGTTTTAGCAAACATTTAAAAGGCGCTCGATGAGCGCCTTTTTTATTTGGGTAGCATCACAAATATGAAGATTATTGAACTGCTCCCTTGGATTGATTGGATTGCTCTCGGTTTCTTTTTATCGCTTTGGATTGGCTACGCTATGTTTGCCAAGCATTGGAGCGACGGGCAGCATTCAATTTTGGCAATGACCAATCGCTATCGTCATTTATGGATGATGCAAACCACAGCGCGTGACCCCAGAATGTTGGACGGCATCATCACCCAAACGCTGTCAGCCACCCCAGCATTTTTTTGCTCCACCACAATTTTGATTTTGGGTGGACTTTTTGCGCTTTTAGGCACGACAGACAAGGCGGCGGAGCTGGTTCGCGAAATTCCATTTGCACAGCAAACGCCCATGCTCGTTTTTGAATTCAAAATTCTTGTCCTAGTGATGATTTTTGTTTACTCTTTTTTTCGTTTTTCTTGGTCAATGCGACAGTACACCTTTGTGGCACTATTAATTGGGGCGATGCCACCAGCTTCTAGCTTTGAAAGTGGAGAGGTTGGCAATCGTCAAACTTACGCCGACCGAGCGGCTGCGATGACGGGGTTGGCCGCCGAAACATTTAACGGTGGCTTACGGGCTTACTACTTTTCGTTTGCTGCTTTGGGCTGGTTCTTCTCGCCCGCAATATTTGCGTTAGCGACAGTGCTGGTTGTCGGTATTTTGTATTCGCGTGAGTTCAAATCTGAGGTCCTCACGCTGCTTCAGCACTAGACGTCACCCCTACAATCTGACGCATGTTTGTACATCTGCGTCTTCACTCTGAATTTTCTATCGTTGACGGAACTAACCGCATCGACGAAGTGGTGAAGGCAGCCGCCAGTGACCGGCAACCTGCACTTGCTATCACAGACATTAACAACCTCTACGGCGCGATTAAGTTTTATAAAGAGACGCGGGGTCAAGGTGTTAAGCCCGTCATTGGGGCTGAGGTTTATTTGGAAAGCCTCACGCAAGATGCCGCACAAACATCGCGCATGATTTTGTTGGTTCAAAACCACCAAGGCTATTTGAATTTGTGCGAACTCATTAGTCGTGGGTGGACGCAAAACGTTCACAAAGCGGTGGGTGTCGTCAAGCTCGAATGGCTGCAAGAGTTGTCGCAAGGGCTGATTGCATTGTCGGGCGCTCAGGCTGGCGCGATTGGTCAGGCACTGGTGCAGGGTGATACCACGCGCGCTGGTGAAGTGGCCTTGCAATTGGCCAGCCTTTTTCCGCATCGTTTCTACATTGAGTTGCAACGTGCAGGGCGAGCTGACGACGAAGCACATGTTTCTGCAGCCGTTCAGTTGGCGGCCCGTTTGAGTTTGCCTGTGGTGGCAACGCATCCCGTGCAATTTACAAAACCCGAAGACTACGAAGCGCACGAAGCGCGTGTGTGTATTTCTGAGGGAGAGATTTTGGGCAACCCGCGTCGCGTGCGCAAATTCACTCGCGAGCAATATTTCAAATCGGCAGAGCAAATGTGTGCTTTATTTGCCGATGTCCCCTCTGCAATCGCCAACACACTAGAAATTGCCAAGCGCTGTAACTTGACCCTGGTGTTGGGCAAGCCGCAATTGCCGAACTTTCCTATTCCGCCGGTGAATGGTGTGGTGATGTCGGTGGAAGATTATTTCCGTCATGTCTCACACGAAGGTCTTGAACAGCGCCTTGAGCATTTGTATCCCAACGAAACGAAGCGCAATGAAGAGAGACCCAGATACGTCGAGCGTTTAGAGTTTGAGCTGAACACCATTTTGAATATGGGTTTCCCAGGCTATTTCTTAATCGTGGGTGACTTCATTCAGTGGGCAAAAAGTAATGGGTGCCCCGTGGGGCCGGGGCGTGGTTCGGGGGCAGGTTCTTTGGTGGCGTATGCGCTCAAAATTACCGACCTCGATCCACTTCAATACAACCTGCTGTTCGAGCGTTTCTTGAATCCAGAGCGGGTGTCGATGCCCGACTTTGATATTGATTTTTGCCAAACCAATCGCGATCGTGTCATTGACTATGTCAAAGATAAATACGGTCGCGAAGCGGTGTCGCAAATTGCCACGTTTGGCACCATGGCGGCCCGCGCAGCTATTCGCGATGTTGGTCGTGTGCTCGACATGAGTTACACGTTTTGCGATGGCATTAGCAAGCTCATTCCCAACAAGCCCGGACAACACATCACCATTGCCGGCGCGATTGAAGCAGAGCCTGTTCTTGCTGAACGACTGAGCAAAGAAGATGAAGTTAAAACGCTGCTCGACTTGGCGCAAAGCTTAGAAGGCTTGACGCGCAACGTGGGCATGCACGCCGGCGGCGTGTTGATTGCTCCCGGTAAGTTGACCGATTTTTGTCCTCTGTATCAGCAGCCCGGCAGTGAGTCTGCAGTTAGTCAATACGACAAAGACGACGTGGAAGCGGCGGGCTTGGTGAAGTTTGACTTTTTGGGATTGGCCACGCTGACCATTTTGGAAATTGCGCGCCAATTCATCATCAAGCGTCACAAAGGAAAAGAGAACTTCGCGTTTGAAGATATACCGCTTGATGACGCTGAAACTTACCGCTTATTCCAAGACGGAAAAACAGAAGCTGTGTTTCAGTTTGAAAGTCGTGGCATGCAAGGAATGCTGCGTGACGCGCGACCAACACGCCTAGAAGATTTAATCGCCCTGAATGCGTTGTATCGCCCAGGGCCGATGGACTTGATTCCGAGCTTTGTGGCGCGAAAACACGGTCGCGAAGAAATTGAATATCCGCATCCTCTTGTCGCCCAGATGTTGTCCGAGACCTACGGCATCATGGTTTACCAAGAGCAGGTGATGCAAACGGCGCAAATTTTGGGTGGCTACTCGCTAGGTGGCGCCGATATGTTGCGTCGAGCCATGGGTAAAAAGAAGCCCGAAGAAATGGCGGAGCACCGCGAAATTTTCCGCGCTGGCGCTGCAAAAAATAACATCACCCAAGACAAAGCCGACGAGATTTTTGACTTGATGGAGAAGTTTGCTGGTTATGGCTTTAACAAATCGCACGCAGCTGCTTACTCTCTCTTGGCTTATCACACCGGATGGCTCAAAGTTCATTACACCGCCGAGTTTTTCTGCGCCAACATGACGGTCGAAATGGACGACACCGACAAGCTCAAAGTCTTGTTTGAAGATGCTCAGAAGATGGGTTTGACTTTTGAGTCGCCCGATGTGAACCGAGGTTTCTATCGGTTCGAACCTATTTCAGACAAAGTCATTCGGTATGGTTTAGGTGCGATCAAAGGGTCGGGTCAGCAAGCGATTGAGGCCATCGTCGCGGCTCGCGAGGAAGGTGGCCCGTTCACGAGTTTGTTTGATTTTTGTCGCCGCGTCGATCGCAGTCGATTGAATAAGAGAACGGTAGAGGCGCTCATCAAAGCGGGTGCCTTTGACAACTTGCACCTCAATCGCGCCGCTCTATTGGCCAGCGTTGAACGTGCGTTTGATTTCGCAGCAGCAAGCGAAGCCAACGCCAATCAAGGTGGCTTGTTTGACATGATGGGCGACGATGCACATGGCTCCAGCACGCAAGAACCGGAGCTGGTCGAGGCATTGCCTTGGGGCGTGAAAGAGCGACTCACACACGAAAAAGTAGCTTTAGGTTTTTATATCTCAGGTCATTTATTTGATGAAGTCGAGCGAGAAATCAGACGCTTTGCGCGTACGCGTATTGAGGACTTACTGGACTCTCGCGAGCCGCAGCTCTTAGCGGGCATCGTCAGCGATTTGCGCGTCATCAACGGTCAGCGCGGTAAGTTGGCAATTTTTAAGCTGGACGACAAATCGGCCGTGATCGAAGCCACTGCCGACGAGTCAACGCTCAATACCTATCGCCATATTTTGAAAGATGACGAATTGGTCATCGTCATGGGCAAAGTTCAGCCTGATCGTTTTTCTGGCGGGTTGCGTTTGGTGATCAATCAAGTTTGGGAGTTAGGGCAAGCACGATGCCGCTTTGGTAAGTATTTGCGAGTCACGGTGAATGGCACGGCGCCTGATGTGGCGCGCTTGTTGCGCGATCATCCTGCGAAGGTTGAACAGTCGGAGCAGGGTGAATTAGTGCGCGGTATGGGTGTTCGCTTCTCTTTGCTGCGAGAGGGCGCCATTGCAGAAGTTCAGTTGGGCGATTCGGTTAAATTCTTCCCGAGCGATGCGGCTTTGGCGAGCTGGATGGCACAGGCCCACGACGGGCAATCTCAAATTATTTACGAGTAACAAACCATGTGGACCATTCCTACGCTCATGACCTTGACCCGGATTGGGGCCATTCCACTGATCGTAGGACTGTTTTATTTACCCATCGAAACTGAACAAAGAAATCTGTGGGCAACAGTGATGTTTGTCGTGTTTGCGCTCACCGATTGGTTAGATGGCTATTTGGCGCGTAGGCTCAATCAGAGTTCTGCCTTTGGCGCCTTTTTAGATCCTGTAGCCGACAAATTTTTAGTCTGTGCAAGTTTGTTAGTACTGGTTCACTTAGGGCGTGCTGATGTGCTCGTGGCACTCATCATCATTGGGCGTGAAATTGCAATTTCTGCGTTGCGTGAGTGGATGGCTCAAATTGGCGCGTCCAGAAGCGTGGCCGTTCACATACTTGGAAAATTAAAAACCACAGTGCAAATGATCGCGATTCCTTTCTTACTTTTTGACGGTGTTTTATTGGGTCTCATAGACACGGCTTTGTGGGGCACTGTCTTGATTTGGATCGCGGGCGTGCTCACTGTTTGGTCGATGGTTTATTACTTGAAAAAAGCGTGGCCTGATATCTTGGATCACGCCAAATAATGAACGAGCAATCTAGTCAGGCGTGGTTGCGTGCCATGCCTTGGGTGTTTGTGTTTATTTGGAGCACGGGCTTTATCGTGGCGAGATACGGCATGCCCAATTCGCCCCCGTTTACTTTTTTACTGATTCGGTATGCGTTGTCTATCGCTTGCTTTATGGCGTGGGTGACTTGGGCGCGTGTGAAATGGCCGCAAAGTCGAGCGCAGTGGGCGCATTTGGCCGTGACCGGTGTGTTGATGCATGCAGGATATTTGGGTGGCGTATGGGCTGCCGTCAAAGTGGGAATGGGTTCGGGCCTGTCTGCGTTGATTGTTGGTTTGCAGCCGGTGTTAACCGCCTTTTGGTTGTCCTCACGCGGCGGCCATGTGTCACGTCGTCAATGGCAAGGACTCGTGTTGGGGTTCATCGGCTTGGCGATGGTGGTGTCTCGCAAATTAGAAGGGGGCATCGAAGTGACGCCTTGGAGTCTCACCATGGCCGTGATGGCGCTTTGCTCTATCACCACAGGCACGCTCTATCAAAAACATTTTGTGCAACCCTGCGATGTAAGAAGTGCAAATGCGGTGCAACTGATGGCCGCCTTCGTTGTCACGCTACCCATTGCTTTGCTTGAGAGCGAAGCAGTTCAATGGAATGTCGAGATGATGGGGGCGATGGCCTGGTCAGTACTCGGGTTGACCTTGGGGGGGAGCTCTTTGCTTTACATCTTGATTCAAAGAGGTGCAGCGGCAAGTGTGACGAGTCTGATGTATCTGGTGCCTCCGACCACAGCCGTAATGGCATGGTTCCTATTTAGCGAACCCATCACGTTGGTGACACTACTTGGCATTGCTGTGACGGCAATTGGCGTCAGCTTAGTGGTGCGGCCTCCTAAAATCACTTCCTAAATTTTCAAGGATCGATGATGAGCCAAAAAAGAATTGCAGTCATTGCTGGCGATGGCATAGGAAAAGAAGTCATGCCTGAGGGCATTCGAGTGATGGATGCGGCTGCTCGTAAATTTGGTATTGATTTGAAATTTGATTATTTCGATTTTTCAAGTTGGGAATATTTTGAAAAGCACGGTCAAATGTTGCCCGACGATTGGAAAGACCAAATCGGTGGCCACGACGCTATTTATTTCGGTGCGGTAGGTTGGCCAGACAAAATACCTGACCACATTTCGCTATGGGGCTCGCTGTTGATGTTTCGACGCGAGTTTGATCAATACATCAATCTGCGGCCTGCTCGATTAATGCCCGGCATCATTGCGCCTGTTGTGCGCAAAGACGGATCTCCGCGTCAGCCGGGTGAGATTGACATGTACATCGTTCGCGAAAACACCGAAGGCGAATACTCGAGCATCGGGGGGCGCATGTTCCCAGGAACTGAGCGCGAAATAGTGATGCAAGAAACTGTGATGTCACGCATTGGTGTTGATCGCGTTTTAAAGTTTGCTTTTGAGTTGGCGCAAAGCCGTCCTAAAAAACATCTAACCAGTGCAACCAAGTCCAATGGCATTGCAATCACCATGCCCTACTGGGACGAACGTGTGGTTGAAATGTCCAAGGGCTTTCCTAATATTCGTGTCGACAAATTTCATATCGATATATTGACAGCGCATTTTGTTCAGCGACCTGATTTCTTTGATGTAGTGGTTGCCAGCAATTTGTTTGGCGACATCTTGAGCGATTTAGGTCCGGCCTGTACGGGAACGATTGGAATTGCGCCGAGCGCAAATTTAAATCCTGAAGGAAAGTTTCCCTCGCTCTTCGAACCTGTGCATGGATCCGCGCCTGACATCGCCGGAAAAGGAATCGCTAATCCAATAGGACAAATTTGGTGTGGTGCCATGATGCTGGAGTTTTTAGGGCATAAAAATGCACACGATGCTGTGTTGTCAGCTATTGAAAAGGTTCTAGATCCCAAGAGTGGTGCGCCTAAAACCCCAGATATTGGGGGTAACGCTAATACTTCTGATGTTGGAAGTGCAATTGCTGAAGTTTTGTGATTTTTGCTTTTAAAAAACGACTAGAATTCCCAGCCATGCTGAGATCAAGCCAAGATGAATTCGAAGCCTGTGACAGCGTTACTCCGAAAACGAACTGTTTGTTAAGCAAGAAATAAAATCTTCTTGTCCCATAACGGAACGTAAAAATTTTTGATCAACATCACATCTCGATGAGAGGGGATTTTTGTGAATAAGACAGAACTGATTGAGCACATTGCTAAGCACGCCGATATTTCTAAAGCCGCTGCGACTCGCGCACTCGAGTCCACCATCGGTGCAGTGAAAACCACCTTGAAAAAAGGCGGCACAGTTTCTTTGGTTGGTTTCGGTACTTTTGCTGTTGGCAAACGTGCTGCTCGTACAGGACGTAACCCACGTACTGGCGAAGCTATCAAGATCAAGGCAGCTAAGGTGCCTAAGTTCCGTCCAGGCAAGGGTCTGAAAGACGCCTTGAACTAATTTCCGATTAAGGATGGGTGCTTAGCTCAGTTGGCAGAGCGGCTGCCTTACACGCAGTAGGTCGGCGGTTCGACCCCGTCAGCACCCACCAACCACGGATAAGGCGAACAACTTAGTTCGCCTTTTTTCTTGGCCTCACACATCACGACGAGTTCCCGCCATGTTTGATTTTGTTCGCAAGCACACCAGGATCATGCAGTTTTTGCTGTTTCTGTTGATCTTCCCGTCTTTTGTTTTGTTTGGGCTTGAGGGCTACAACCGCTTTCGAGAGGGTGGAGCAACTGTCGCGAGTGTTAATGGGCATGACATTACACAGGCCGAGTGGGACAACGC
>CAZEAQ010000048.1:0-11616 GCA_964510145.1 uncultured Bordetella sp. | reverse complement strand
CACGGATGCCATCCGTTTGGTAACGCCAAAGCGCGGGCGGTGGTCTGGAACTTCCCCGATCCAATTCCGCAGCATCGCGAGCCTTTGTATGGCACTCGTCCGGACTTGATGGAGAAGTACCCCACGCACGCAGACAAAAAAGCCTTCTGGCGTTTGCCCACTTTGTACAAAACCATTCAAGACAAAAACCTGGCCGACAAGGTGCACGAGAAGTTCCCGCTCATTCTCACTTCCGGTCGTTTGGTCGAGTACGAAGGTGGTGGTGAAGAAACGCGCTCTAACCCTTGGCTGGCCGAATTGCAGCAAGAGGCTTACGTGGAGATCAACCCCAAAACAGCAGCAGACCGCGGCATTCGAAATGGCGAGCGTGTTTGGTTGAAGAGCCCTACCGGTGCTCGCTTGAACGTGCAAGCTTTGGTGACAGAGCGTGTCGACACGGGCACGGTTTGGATGCCCTTCCACTTCTCGGGTCGCTGGCAAGGTGAAGACATGCTCAAGTACTACCCCAAAGGCGCTGCGCCTGTGGTTCGGGGTGAAGCAGTTAACACGGCAACCACCTACGGGTACGACAGCGTCACCATGATGCAAGAGTCCAAAACCACCGTTTGCGATATCGAACGCGCCTAAGGAGAAACGACATGGCACGCATGAAATTTATTTGTGACGCAGAGCGTTGCATCGAGTGCAACGGTTGCGTTACCGCTTGTAAGAACGAACACGAAGTTCCATGGGGTGTGAACCGTCGCAGAGTGGTCACTCTGAACGACGGTGTTCCCGGCGAAAAATCTATCTCCGTTGCTTGTATGCATTGTTCGGACGCACCGTGTATGGCGGTGTGTCCTGTGAACTGTTTTTACAAGACCGACGAAGGCGTTGTGTTGCACGACAAAGACGTTTGCATTGGCTGCGGTTATTGCTCTTACGCTTGCCCGTTTGGTGCGCCACAGTTTCCAAGCCAAGGCACCTTTGGTGTACGCGGCAAGATGGACAAGTGCACATTCTGTGCGGGTGGTCCAGAAGCCAACGGCAGCCAAGCTGAGTTTGAAAAATATGGCCGTAACCGTTTGGCTGAAGGCAAGTTACCTGCTTGTGCCGAAATGTGTTCGACCAAAGCGTTGCTCGCAGGTGACGGCGATGTGGTGGCTGATATCTTCCGCAACCGCGTGGTCAAGCGCAACAAAGGCGCCGAAGTCTGGGGTTGGGGAACGGCTTATGCCTCCAAGCAGGCTGGTCAAAAACCACAAGCTGAGGGAGCCAAAAAATGATGAAGCCCTCTTTCTTTTCTTCTCTGCTGGCCTTAGCGGGCTTAGTCGCACTGACTGGTTGTGGTGAAAAAGCCCAAGCACTGGGCACTAAAAATGACGCCACGGCCTTTAGCGGCGCAAGCAACTCTTATGTTGATCCAGGTTGGCAAGCCGGTGACAAAAACAGTTGGGAGCAGCACTTGCGTGCTCGCGCCCAATACGGACAGAACGACAACACTCGCGCACCTTGAACAAGGGGTCCACCATGTCACGCATTTTTAAATCAATGTTTTGCTCGGCCATCACTGCGTTTGCGTTATGTGCTGTCGCGCAGGACAAAGCGCCTGCAGCAGCTCCGGCTGTCAAGAGCGTCAACATTCAAGACGTTAAACCTGATGCAAGCGATGCGGCCGGTTACGCTGAACAAACGAACGGCGAACGCGGCAAAGTGCAGCCCGGTAACAACGCACCCATGTGGCGTGATGTAGGCAAGGGTGTGGAAGGCTACAGCAGCCTGCCCAAGTCAGAGGCACCTGAGGCGGGTGTTCTGATTCAACCCTTTGTGCAATATCCGGGGTCACTTTTAACCAACGGCGGTGAGGCTTGGCGACAAGTTCGCAACAACTGGATCATTCCTTATGGCGGTTCGTTGCTCTTGATTGTGTTGGGTGCGGTCGGTATTTTCTATTGGCGCAAAGGCATGATTATGTTGCATGGCCACCCCACAGGCGTCCAGATTGAGCGCTTCACGCCCTTCGAGCGTTCTGCACATTGGACCAACGCGATTACCTTTGTCGTTCTGGCGATATCGGGAGTCACTATTGCGTTTGGTAAGTTTTTTCTTCAACCCATCATTGGCGACACCTTGTTCGGTTGGCTGACCTATTTGCTAAAAAACGCCCACAACTTTGCAGGCCCGTTGTTTGCGGTTTCTCTCACGATCGTCTTTTTTACTTTCGTTAAAGACAATTTACCCAGCAAAGAAGACGTCACTTGGATTGCCAAAGGCGGCGGGCTGTTGAGCGAACACGAAGTGCCTTCGCATCGCTTCAATGCAGGTGAGAAAGTTGTGTTTTGGGGCGGTGTGTTTGCCTTAGGTTTGGTGGTGGTGGGCTCAGGTTTCGTGCTCGACAAAATTGTGCCCGGGCTTGTTTACGAACGCAGCACCATGCAAGTGGCGCACATGATTCATGCCGTCGCCACACTCTTGATGGTGGCGATGTTCATTGGCCACATCTACATGGGCACCATCGGAATGGAAGGCGCTTACAAAGCGATGCGAACTGGCTATGTGGACGAAACATGGGCCAAAGAACATCACGAGCTTTGGTATGACGACATCAAGGCCGGAAAAATTCCAGCGCATCGATCAGAGCCCGACTCTGGCAACCCCGTTCGTGTTTAAGAAACGAACACAGGAGAACTGATATGACTCAATCGCCCCTTAAATTCTTGACTGCCGTTGCGTTGATGGTTGTTAGTGCTTCCGCTTTTGCTAAGTTGCCGCCGCCCAGCGAAGAAGCTAAAGCCAAGGCCGAAGAAGCCAAAGCTAAAACAGCGCATACCGCAAAGGTGGACGGATATTTGTTGTGCAAGTCGCAAGACAAAGTGGCTGCTCATGTGCAAAAGACAAACAAAGCAAAAGCAGCCAAACCGCTGCCAACTCCGCCTTGCGTTGATCCAGGTAAATTTGTTTACACACCACCTGAGGCTGCTCCGGCTGTTGCAGCTGCTGCGCCTGCTGCACCCGCAGTTGCTGCCGCACCTGCCAAAAAGTAACCTCACGCTCTGTCGAGCATCGGGCCGCACCGCGAGGTGGCGGCCTTTTTTGTTGTAGCCTGTGGACTTATGTCTCATCTTTATCCTCATCTCACACAAGCCAAGGCTGATCTCACGCGAGAGGTCAGCGCCATCAATGAACACGGTCAAACCGACACGGTTTCTATTCCAGCCGAACGCGCACTCACGGTGTATGTAGACAAGCGCGAAGTTGTGACGCTGATGACTTTGGGGGCGCATCCCGAGTTGTTGGTGCTTGGCTATTTGCGAAATCAAAGATGGGTGAATCATGTGGGCGAGGTGGAATCCATCACCGTCGATTGGGATGCGGGCGATGACGTAGCAGGTGTCGTTGCCGGTGTTGCCGCAGTTAAAACTCGCGAGGGTGTCATTGCAAGCCATGAGCGGAGCGCACATCGTGTGGTGACCACGGGCTGTGGTCAAGGCAGTATGTTTGGTGATGTCATGAGCGATGTAGAAGCCCTGAATTTGCCAGATACGCGAATCACGCAGACCGGGTTGGCGGCTTTGTTAAACGCCATTCGTTTGCAAGAAACTACTTACAAGTCAGCAGGTTCAGTGCATGCGTGTGCGCTTTTTCAAGGCGAGACCATGCAGATATTTGTTGAAGATGTTGGTCGTCACAACGCCATCGACACCATCGCAGGATGGATGTGGATGAACGATGTCGACGCAAAAGCGAACTCCTACTTTTACACCACCGGTCGGCTGACTAGCGAGATGGTTTTAAAAGCGGCACAGATGGGTGTGGCGGTTGTTGTGTCGCGCAGTGGCATTACACAAATGGGCTATGACTTAGCGCAGCGCCTCAAAATTTGCGCTATTGGCCGCGCCATTAACAAACACTTTCTTTGCTACACCAGCCCCGAGCGTTTGGAGTTGGGCGTATGAAAAACCAATGGTGGTCGCTCGCTTGGCGCACGTTGTGGCGCGATGCACGAGCAGGCGAGTTGCGTTTGCTCATGATCGCTGTCGTGTTGGGAGTTGCCGCATTGAGTTCGGTGAGCTTCTTAGCCGACCGACTCAATGCCGGATTGCAACGTGATGCACGTCAACTTTTAGGGGGCGATGTCGTGGTGGTGAGCGATCAGCCAACCCCTCACCACATTGTTGAACGTGCAAAGCAGATGGGATTGCAAGGCGTGACGACGTTGAGCTTTCCTACGATGGCGCGTGGCAAGTCTCAAAACAGTCGACTCGTTGCATTGAAAGCAGTAGAAGCGGGTTACCCACTGCGTGGTGAATTAAAAGTGGCTGAGTCTTTGCAGCAAGCCAGCCAAATTGCAGAAAAAACGTCAACCATTCCAGCCCAGGGCGAAGTGTGGGTGGAGGTAGGGGGGCTTGAGGCTTTGTCTGTCGATGTGGGTGACGAACTTTCGCTTGGAAATATTAGCTTGCGAATCAGTCGCGTGCTGATGCACGAGCCCGATCGTGGTGCCGGTTTTATGAACTTTGCACCGCGCGTGTTGATGAACGTCGCCGACTTAGACGCAACGGGTTTGGTGCAACCTGCCAGCCGTGTGACGTGGCGCTATGCGCTAATAGGTCGTGAAGCAGAGGCACAACAATTTTTAGCTTGGGCAGAGCTAGAAAGTAAAAAGCCTGAAGTGCGGGGTGTTCGTGTTGAGTCGCTCGAGGCAGGTCGCCCAGAGATGCGACAAACCTTAGATCGCGCCAGTAAGTTTTTAAATCTAGTGGCTTTGCTGGCGGCACTTTTGAGTGCGGTTGCGGTTGCGTTGGCCGCACGTTCGTTTGCCGCTAAACATTTAGACGATTGCGCCATGTTGCGTGTGTTGGGTTTAAGTCAAAGCCAAATCGCAAGAGCTTATGCCGCAGAGTTTGTTTGCGTGGGCGTGTTTGCAAGCTGCGTGGGTTTGGCACTGGGCTACGCCGTGCACTTGGTATTTGTGGCGTTGCTGAAGGGCTTGGTTGAAACCGCGTTGCCCGCACCCAGTATTTGGCCTGTGGTGTATGGGTTGGGAACGGGGCTTACGCTCTTAATTGCATTCGGGCTGCCCCCCGTTTTACAACTGGCCAGCGTGCCTGCGCTGCGTGTTATTCGGCGCGATGTGGGGGAGCTAAAAGCGACCACAGTCAGCGTTTGGGCGCTGGGCTTGATGGGGTTTGCGGGTTTGTTGGTCGTGGTCAGTCGCGACTTAAAACTAGGCCTCATGGTGGTGGGTGGATTTGCTGGCGCGGTGGCTTTATTCGCCGGAATGGCTTGGTGTGCAGTTTGGCTTTTGCGACGAAGTGTGGTGGAGGACACAGCGCCCTCATGGCTCATGTTGGCCACACGACAAATTAGCGCTCGTCCCTTGTATGCCGTGGTGCAAGTGAGTTCGCTCGCAGTGGGACTTTTGGCATTAGCGCTTTTGGTGTTGTTAAGAACCGACCTCATCAGCAGCTGGCGAAGTGCCACGCCTGCCAATGCACCGAACCGATTTGTCATCAACATTCAACCCCCGCAAGCGGATCCGTTTTTGCAAACGCTGCGTGACGTAGGCGTGACAAAACTAGATTGGTATCCCATGATTCGCGCTCGATTGGTGGCTGTAAATAACGTCACCGTCACGCCTGAAAGTTACACCGAAGAACGTGCGCAAAGACTGGTCGACCGTGAATTCAACGTGTCATACACCACAACCGCGCCTGAGCACAACACCGTGGTTGAAGGGGCCTGGCAAGCCCATGACGCACAAGGACTCAGCATTGAAGAGGGCATCGCGAAAACCTTAAAACTCAAACTCGGCGACACCCTGCGCTTCGATATGGCTGGCGTGTTGCACGAGACACGCATTACCTCGGTGCGTCGTGTGGACTGGACATCCATGCGGGCTAATTTCTTTGTGATGTATCCGGTCGAGCAAATGCCAGCGACCGTTCCCTTCACTTACATCGCTGCATTTCGTGCGCCAGAGGGTAGCTTTGACAATCAGTTGATTCAGCGCTATCCCAACGTCACCAGCGTTGACATGGGGGCGACATTGAACCAAGTGCAAAGCGTTTTGGGTCAGGTGGTGAGTGCTGTGGAGTTTTTGTTTTTATTCACCCTTGCGGCCGGATTGGTGGTGTTGTTCGCGGCCGTCACTGCAACGCGCGAAGAGCGGGCGCGTGAATACGCTGTCCTGCGTGCCTTGGGTGCGTCAAACCAATTGCTCGCGCAAGTGCAGCGTGCAGAACTGGCTGGCGTAGGTGCGTTGGCGGGTTTTTTAGCCACCACGGTGGCGATGCTGATGGGGTGGGCGTTGGCGCGTTATGCGTTTGAATTTAATTGGACTGCAAGCCCTTGGGTGCCAGTGCTGGGCACGGCAGTTGGCGCCCTCATGGCGCTGGCGGCCGGATGGCTTGGGCTGCGTGATGTACTCAAACGCCCCGTCATGCAAACCTTGCGACAAGCACAAACTTAACGTTAAAGAAACACGATGCAGATAGAAGAAAAACCACCTTTTGACACGCTCTTTGAATGGATCGGTGGGGAAGACCGCGTTCGTGCTTTGGTCGATCGTTTTTACGATTTGATGGAGTTAGAGCCCGCCTATTTAGAGCTTCGTGCAGCGCATGGCCCAGAATTAGCCAATGCGCGTGAAAGACTGTTTATGTTTTTGTGCGGCTGGTTAGGCGGGCCTGACTACTACATTGAAAAACACGGTCATCCGCGTCTTCGTATGCGTCACATGCCGTTTGCCATTGGCATCAAAGAGCGCGATCAATGGGTGGCTTGTATGAACCAAGCGATGGGCGAAACACAAGTGCCCGAAGATTTGCGCACACGTTTGAAAAACAGCTTTTTTCAAACCGCAGATTGGATGCGCAATAAGGGCGTTTAGCTCGGCATTAACCCGCGCTAGGGCCAAGTAAAACGACCAACGCACCGCCACCCCCGTCAGAGGGTTTGGCCTGAACAAAGGCGATGACTTCGTTTTTTTGCACCAGCCAGCGTTGCACTTTGCTTTTTAAAACAGGCTCCTTGCCGGGAGAACCCAAACCTTTGCCGTGTACCACGCGAACGCATCGCCAGCCCATGCGTTTTGAGTCGCGAACAAACTGTCCGAGGGCTTCTCGTGCCTCGTCGCTGCGCAACCCATGCAAGTCGAGCTGTCCTTGAATACTCCACTCGCCTTTGCGTAATTTGCGCGTCACGTCGGTGCCAACTCCGGGTCTGCGAAAGCTGAGTTGGTCGTCTACGTCTAGCAAGGTGCTGACATCAAATTCGTCACTCATGCTTTCGATCAGAGCGGCTTGATCGTCTAAGTCTTGTTGCAAAGGACGCGGGGTGGGGCGCGGCGGCGTCATCACGACACGCTGTTTGCCTGGCAAAGGCTTTACCTGTCCGACGCTTTGGGTAAATAAATTGCGCTCTATGTCGGCTTGTTTTTCGGCTTCGCGTTTTGCCGCTTCTTCCGCTGCTGCGGCTTTTGCCGCGTCATTCACTTGTTTGCGAATGGCGGCAAGGTCTTGCAGCGATTTAGCCTTCACAGCAAACCCTCCTCAGCCATCGACAAATATTTGCCTTGCGCCACGATGATGTGGTCGCGCACGGTCACGTCAATCAGCGCCAACGCCTCTTGCAGGGTGCGCGTGAGCTTTAGATCGGCGTTTGACGGTGTCACAGTTCCACCCGGATGGTTGTGCGCCAACACCACGCCATCTGCGCCGAGCGCAAGCGCTGTTTTAGCCACTTCGCGCGGGTAGACCATGGTTTGCGAGAGCGAGCCACGAAACATGGGCTGGTAAGACAGCAAGCGGTTTTGAGCATCTAAAAACAGCACAGCAAAGACCTCGTGTTTGAGTTGGGCGAGTTCGAGTTGTAGATATTGTTTCACCGCATTGGGTGAATTCATCACTGGAGTTTCGGTTAATTCTTGATTCAACGCTCTGCGAGCCATTTCAAGCACGGCGACTAGCTGCGAGCGCTTGGCGTCACCGCCCATTCCTTTGCAGGTTTTCAGTTCAGCTGCCGTGGCGTGAATTAAGCCGGCAAAACCTTTGAACCTTTCTAGTAATTCATCGGCCAGCGCAAATACGCTCTTGCCTTTCATGCCGGTTCGCAAAAATAAAGCCAGCAACTCGGTATCGGTCAACGCCGCTGCGCCGTGTTTGAGCAGTTTTTCGCGGGGACGCATTTCCAGCGGAAGTTGTTGAATTGACATGGGGGGAATCATCTGGGAGCTTTCTACAATAGGTGCCAATTCAATGAGAGTCTTATGACCGCATCTACTGCTCACCCTACCATCGGTCCCGGTTCGTTTTTAACGCTTCACTATCGGCTTTCGGGACCGCAAGGCGACGTCATCAACACGTTTAACGACAAGCCCGCTACGTTGTCGCTGGGTTCTGGCGAGCTGTCGCCTGCTTTGGAGCAGCGATTATTGGGGTTGACCGAGGGCACACGCACCACGTTTGAACTGCCCGCAGGCGCTGCCTTTGGTGAGCGCAATCCAGATATGCAGCAGTGGGTGAGTAAGAGCCTGCTCAAAGAGTTTGGCGACCCCGATGAGCAATATGCGGTGGGCGACGTTGTGCAGTTTCCAGCGCCTAATGGGCAAGGCTCTTTTGCAGGGGCGGTGCAGCAAGTGGCTGAAGATTCGGTATTGTTTGACTTCAATCATCCCTTGGCCAATCAACCGGTGACGTTTGAAGTGCAAGTGATTGGTATTCTTTAAAAGCGCCGCTATGAGTTTTGAAGAAATTGTTCTTGCCGAGCCTCGTGGTTTTTGTGCGGGTGTTGACCGTGCGATTGATATCGTCGATCGGGCCTTACAAAAATTTGGTGCGCCTATTTATGTTCGTCATGAAATAGTGCACAACACCTATGTGGTTGCCGATTTGAAGAGCCGTGGTGCTGTTTTTATCGAAGACCTCGCCGATGTGCCCGAGGGCGCTACTCTGGTTTTTAGTGCGCATGGCGTTCCTAAGTCGGTCGAGCAAGAAGCAGTTCGGCGGGGTTTTCGAATCTTCGATGCCACTTGTCCCCTCGTGACCAAAGTGCATGTGGAAGTTGCCAAGCTGCATAAAGAAGGCTTTGAGTTCATCATGATCGGACACAAAGGTCACCCCGAAGTAGAAGGCACGATGGGGCAGTTGTTAGACGGAATTTATTTGGTCGAAGACGCTGCGGATGTGGCGCATGTCGCCCCCAAACAAACTGAGCGTTTGGCGGTCGTGACGCAAACCACACTCAGCGTTGACGATGCCGCGCACATCACGCAAGCGGTTGTTGCCCGTTTTCCAAACATTCGCCAACCGAAGATGCAAGACATTTGCTACGCCACGCAAAACCGACAAGATGCGGTGAAGGTGTTGAGCAAAGAGGTCGATCTAGTCATCGTGGTCGGCAGCCCCACAAGCTCCAACAGCAATCGATTACGAGACGTCGCGCAACGTGCTGGCGCTGAAAGCTACATGGTCGATAGTGCCGAAGAAATTAAACCTGAGTGGTTTGAAGGCAAGACCCGCGTGGGTCTGACCGCCGGGGCATCGGCCCCAGACATCTTGGTCCAACAAGTCATAAGTCGCATGCGTGCCCTGGGTGCCGTGTCCGTTAGAACCTTAGATGGTGTTGAAGAAACCATCAAATTTCCGCTTCCCAAAGGATTGAAGTAAATGTTAGATATCAACCAACTACGCCGCGATTTGCCCAGCGTGATTGCCAAACTTGAGACACGCAAAAAACCGCAAGCGTTTTTAAATGTTGACGCATACCAAGCCCTCGAAACTGAACGCAAGACCTTGCAAACTCGCACCGAAGAATTGCAAGCCAGTCGCAACGCACTGTCTAAGCAAATTGGCATGCTCAAAGCCAAAGGCGAAAGTGCAGATGCCGTGATGACGCAAGTCGCCGATATCAAAACCGAGCTCGACACCTCAGCGGTTCGCTTGGATGCACTGCAAGCAGAGCTGCAAACTTTATTGTTGGCGGTTCCAAATTTGCCGCACGACAGCGTGCCTATCGGGGCAGATGAACATGCGAACGTGGTTTTGCGCAGTTGGAGTCCGTCGGGCACAGCGCCCGCACCGTTAGGTTTCGAGCCTAAGGATCATGTCGATTTAGGCGAGCCCTTGGGCCTAGATTTCGAAATGGGCGTCAAGCTATCGGGGTCACGCTTCACCGTGATGAAGGGACAAATTGCGCGCCTGCATCGTGCACTTGCACAATTCATGCTCGACGTTCAAACCCAAGAACACGGCTACACCGAGTGCTACACGCCTTACATCGTCAACGCGGAGAGTTTGAGGGGCACGGGGCAACTTCCAAAATTTGAAGAAGATTTATTTGCCGCTAAAAAAGGTGGGCAAGAAGGCGAAGCTTCAAGCGAGAGCAATGCGCTGTACTTGATTCCTACCAGCGAAGTGCCATTGACTAACTTTGTGCGCGATGTGGTGTTGGCTGAAAGCGAATTACCCATCAAACTCACAGCGCACACGCCTTGCTTCCGATCAGAGGCTGGAAGCGCCGGGCGCGATACACGCGGCCTGATTCGGCAGCACCAGTTTGACAAAGTAGAGATGGTGCAAATCGTGCATCCCGACAAGAGCTACGAAGCCTTAGAACAAATGACCAACCATGCTGAAGCCGTTTTGCAAAAGCTTGGCTTGCCCTATCGCGTGATGGCACTTTGCACCGGAGATATGGGTTTTGGTGCCAGCAAAACCCACGACCTAGAAGTGTGGTTGCCAGCGCAAAACACTTATCGCGAAATTAGCTCGGTCTCAAATTGCGAGGCGTTTCAAGCCCGTCGCTTGCAAGCACGCTTTAAAAATGCGCAAGGCAAAAATGAACTGGTCCACACGCTGAACGGCTCGGGCTTGGCAGTAGGTCGTACCTTGGTGGCAGTGCTTGAGAACTATCAGCAGGCCGATGGCAGTGTGCGCGTGCCAGAGGTTTTGCGTCCCTATTTAGGGGGTGTCAGCGAGCTTCGCGCCTGATACAGTTATATGGTTGTCAAAATTAAAAGCCACTTGTAAAGGCCTCACATCATGAAATACCTTGTCATCTTGTTCACTGCTTTTTTAGTTGCCTGTGCATCTACTTCGCCCGACCTTGGCGGAGAGGGTGGTCAGCGTTTAGGTGTAGATCAATTGGGCCGCACGCCTTTGCCGGTTGGCGCCAGAATTCGCGGGCCTGAGTCGCTCATCATTGGTGTGGGCGATAACTGGTTGGGCCGCGCTGTGGTGGAGTTGTCGGGCGATGCGTCGAACAACTACAACTTCTTTGCAGACCAATTTCCGCGCCAAGGTTGGAATGTGGTGTCCGCTGTTCGTGGCAAAAAAAGCTTGTTAGTTTTTACGCGTAGCGACCGTTCGTTGTCTGTCGAAATTGACGAAGGTGGCTTGATGGGCGGCGTCATTGCCACACTCACCATGAGCCCCAGCGGTGCCACCGTGATGTCAGCGCCTACAGGTGCTGGTGTGGTGGTGCAACCTGTCAATGGAACAAGACGCCCTTGATAGAATGACCACTCGACATAACTAACCTCATCAGGAGAAGTGGCAGAGTGGTCGAATGTACCTGACTCGAAATCAGGCGTAGGGGCGACCCTACCGAGGGTTCGAATCCCTCCTTCTCCGCCAG
>CAZEAQ010000047.1:7340-11770 GCA_964510145.1 uncultured Bordetella sp. | reverse complement strand
CTGACGCTCCTCTCTTAATTCTTTTGACAACATGCCAGGCAATTCATTTGCCAAAGCGCCACCAACAGGGCTGTATGCAAAGCACCCTGCTCGATCAATTTCAGCTTCACGAACAAAATTTAATAAATGTTCAAATTCTTCTTCAGTTTCACCGGGAAACCCCGCAATGAAAGTACTTCTTATAACGATCTGTGGACAAGATTCACGCCATTTAGCAATACGTTCTAGATTTTTTTCGCCGCTTGCAGGCCTTTTCATTCGCATTAAAACATCAGGGTGGCTATGCTGAAATGGAACATCTAAGTACGGAAGTATTCTTCCCGAGCTCATTAATGGAATGATGTTGTCAACTGTTGGATATGGGTAAACGTAATGCAATCGCACCCAAGCACCATATTTTTCCGCCAATATTGCAAGGGATTCCGCCAACTCGAGTGTCCTCGTTTTGATCGGTTTACCATCAAAAAAACCAGTAACGTATTTAACGTCTACTCCGTAAGCGGAAGTGTCTTGGCTAATGACCAGCAACTCCTTTACGCCGCCTTCAAAAAGAGCTCTAGCCTCTTTAAGGACATCGCCGATAGGTCGACTGACCAAATCGCCACGCATCGATGGAATGATACAAAACGTGCATCGATGATTGCATCCTTCACTAATTTTCAAATACGCATAGTGTCTTGGTGTTAATTTGATGCCAGCATCTCCAAAAGTATTCGGCATCAAATCTAAGAAGGGATCATGTGGCTTAGGTAGATGCGCATGAACAGCGTTCATAACCTCCTGAGTTGCATGTGGCCCTGTTACGGCAAGCACACTAGGGTGAATTTGACGTACTAAATTGAGCCCCTCCTTCGATTCTCTGGCTCCAAGACATCCCGTCACAATGACTTTTCCGTTTTCAGCCAGCGCCTCACCAATGGTGTCAAGACTTTCTTTGACGGCGTCATCAATAAACCCGCAGGTATTAACAATGACTAAATCAGCACCTGCAAATGTCTTAGAGGTTTGATAACCCTCTGCGCTCAGCTGAGTCAGTATTAATTCTGAATCCGTCAGAGCTTTGGGGCAACCTAGGCTAACGAATCCCACCTTAGGAGAAGTTGATGTATTCATTTACGTTTCATTCCCATCACATCCATCATGTGATCTGTTTGTTTTTTAAGTTGATCCGCATAATCACCCATGAGATTCGGCAAAACATTCAACGAAGGCACGTTATCCATAAATATTTGCACATTTCTTTCCAAATAGGAGCCCATAAATCCTTGCATTGCGTGGCCATAGAACCGAATAATGTTGGACAAAACCTGCTCGGTCAATATCGGAGAACCATCAGACTCATGTTCCAAAATAATTTGAAGAAGAATAGTTCTCGTCAGATCCTCGCCTGATTTGGCATCTATGACCCGAAATGCATCGTGGTGCATCACAAGTTGTTTGATGTCAGCCAACGCCACATAGCTAGAAGTAGATGTGTCGTACAGACGGCGATTTGGATATTTCTTAATGATGCGAATCGAATCCACAACATTTTTTTTCAATTTCTTGCTGCTCATCAGTCAGCTCCCGTTGAAAAGAAAAGCCCAGAACTGTTCAAACAGTACTGGGCTTGACGGGTAACAATTTGGTAGGCGCGATTGGAATCGAACCAACGACCCCCACCATGTCAAGGTGGTGCTCTAACCAACTGAGCTACGCGCCTAATTGTTCGAATGAATAATTATAGCATTGCTTCAGCGTCTTCTAGCCGTTCGAACACCACGAACCTCCTTCACAATACCTAAAACTTTTTGTAAGCGCCTAGAGTCTCCAACCTCGACTGTAAAAGTCATCCAAGCCAGATCTTTGACTGATTGAGTTTGCACTCCAATGACATTCATTTTTTCCTTTGCAAACACCTCAGAAATATCTCTCAGTAAACCCTGACGATCTGATGCCTCAATGTTCACATCTACGGGATAAACCAGTCCCTTGTCTGTGCCTGACTGCCCCCAGTCAACTTCAATGACTCGATCTCCACTTCTCAAAGCCATTTGCTTAAAGTTTCCGCAATCAGATCTATGAATACTTACCCCCTTACCACGAGTCACGAATCCACGTATTTCGTCAGGCGGTGCGGGCTTGCAACACTTGCTTAGTTGTGTGAGTAATGAGTCAATTCCAACGACAAGTACACCGCTTTTGTTCGTTTTTACAGTTGTTGCGCGGCTCTTTTTCAACAACACATAATCATCCGCAACCAGAGGCTCTGCGGGTGGCTTTAGTAGGGTTTCGATGTTGCGTAGAGAGAATTCGTCTTTACCCACCACTTCGAATAGCGCCTCTGCAGACTTAAAGCCCAACTGAGAAGCCAATTCCTCCAACTTGATAGCCGTTTTGCCCTCGCGTTGAAGTAATTTTTCAACCGCCTCTCGGCCCTTATTGACCGTACCCTGCATGGCTTGAGCGTTAAACCAAGCTCTTACTTTACTTTTTGCCCGAGGGCTAACTAAATAGCCCAACTCAGCATTAAGCCAATCTCTAGAGGGACCGCCGTCTTTTGCAGCGACTACTTCTACAGTTTGCCCATTTTTCAATTGTGTATTTAGCTGAACCAAAACCCCATCGACACGCGCTCCTCGGCAGCGATGGCCTAAATTGGTATGCAAGCTGTATGCAAAATCTATTGGCGTTGCGCCCTGCGGCAAGTCGATTACCGCTGCCTCAGGGGTCAACACATAAATTCGATCGCTCAAAGCATCGGTAGTTAAATCACGCTCCCAAGCGAGCAATTGTCGAAGAACGGCAATTTTGTTGTCGTATTCTCCAGCGGCAGTCACGCCGCCATAACCTTTTACGCCTGCTTCTTTATAAGCCCAGTGCGCTGCAACGCCATGCTCTGCATGAGCATGCATTTCGCTGGTTCTTATTTGAATTTCTATTGGTCGGCCTTGCTTATCGCGAACTACAGTGTGCAGCGATTGATAGCCATTAGATTTTGGCTTGGCGATGTAATCGTCAAACTCCTCAACAATTGGAATAAATTGTGTGTGTATCCAACTCAGTGCTTCATAGCAATCAGGAATTGAAGAGACGACGATACGTAATGCTCGAACATCAAATACGCGTGAAAAATCGAGCGATTTACCGCGCATTTTTTTAACGATGCTGTAAATGTGCTTAGGTCGACCCTCTACTGAGGCCTCTATTCCTTGCGCTAACAAATCTGCTGCTACTCGCTCTTTTAGCAATTGCATGTAATTTTCACGCTCCTGCCTTTTTTCATCCAACAACATCGCAATCTCACGGTAAGTTGTCGGCTCTAAGAATCGAAAAGCCAGATCCTCCATCTCCCATTTAATTTGCCAAATTCCTAAACGATTTGCCAGTGGTGCGAACACATTTAATGACTCGTAGGCCAACGTTTGTGGCACGTCTTTTTTTGTTTCGGCGAAATATCTCAACGTCTGAAGACGCGAAGCAAGCCTTAGCAGCACGACTCTTAAGTCTCTAGAAAATGCCAAGAGCATTTTTCGAATATTCTCGTTTTGCATAGCAACAAGTTGTGAAGCGACGGCGCCCGCTCTAGCTTGCCTCTGAACACGGATGAGTCTTGTTGTCTCCATGGCTAATTCGGCAAAATTAGCGCCAAAAGATTTATTGATTACCTCTTCAGGCTTTTGAAGTTGTTCTGCTACGTATACCAAATAGCATGCAGCTTGCATCGCCTCTGAGCCGCCAATCAACTTCAAAATTGCAGCAGCTGACTCAGCATGCAACCACATATCTTCCCCTGTATCTAGGGGGACTCCCTCAAGCAAAGGTTTTGCAAAGGCGCGTGCACGCTCTAACGCATCAGGATGATCCGGCAGATCTTGCAAAGAAGGACTGAGAACTGAAACGCTCTGCATTTCTGAGTTATGTTTCATGAAAACCGAAAAACCTCATAATGTCGCTAGTTTCTCATCGTAATTGATCTGGAGTTTTAGTATGTCTGAACGCACACTCATAGGTAAAACGGCTTTAGTCACAGGTTCAACCAGCGGCATTGGTTTAGGTATTGCTATCGCCTTGGCAAAAAAAGGGGCCAACATTATTCTTAACGGGTTTGGTGATATCGAAGGCTCAAAATCACAAGTTGAGGCATTTGGCGTACCTGTCTCGTATCACGGTGCCGACATGAGCCAGGTGTCAGAAATTGAAAGCATGATCAATTTTGCCAACGATACATTGGGGGGCGTTGATATTTTGGTTAACAACGCTGGCATACAGCACGTTGCATCGGTCCAAGAATTTCCAGTTGAGCGTTGGGATAGCATCATCGCTATCAACCTATCCTCCGCATTCCACACCTCGCGTCTCGTGCTGCCTTATATGCAAAAGAACAACTGGGGTCGCATCATTAATGTGGCTTCAGTTCATGGCCTTGTTGCTTCAGTTCACAAAGCAGC
>CAZEAQ010000047.1:0-7240 GCA_964510145.1 uncultured Bordetella sp. | reverse complement strand
AATAATGTTCGCGGCGTTGCTTGGAATATGGATGGCGGATGGGCCGCTCAATAACTCTCACGAAAAGGTTATTTCTAATAGCTATATTTAGTTAAAAAAAGGTATTTTTTTACTTTTTATTACATCTTTAGATAAAATCTATTGTACCTTTGGGGTATGAAACAAACATCCCCAAAAGAGACTATCAAATTCGCAGATCGCTTTCGCGTTGCGCTTAAAGATGCCGGCGTCAGGGCTTCTGCCACGGTCGTTGCCAATGAATTCAATTTACGTTACTGGGGAGAGGGAATTTCCTCCCACGCCGCACGGAACTGGCTTATGGGAGTCTCTATACCCAAACAAGACAAGTTGATGGTTTTATCCAAGTGGTTGAAAATTTCCCCTGAAGGATTGCTCTTTGGAACTCCCCCACCCCGACCAGCAGACGAAGTTTTGAACGACGACCGCATCAACCTTGTTGATCAGCAGCTAATTTCCAGATATTTTGATCTGCTACCCGAGCATCGAAGAGTTATTCGAGAGGTCGTCGATGGTTTGGCTTCCCTCAGCGCGAAAGCTTAATAAATAAGAGCAATTGCACGCGCTTCCATACATTGGCCCAATCCAATTGGGCCAATTTTTTCGGCGGTTTTAGCTTTTACATTCACTTGAGAGACTTCAATTTCTAGAGCCTTAGCTATTCGATCACACATCGCAGGCATATGAGATGCCAACTTAGGCGCTTGCGCAATCACAGTGCAATCAATATTTGCGATGTTGAATCCCGCTGCATTTATCAACTCTCTTACCTGAGTGAGCAGCACCCAAGAATCAGCGTTTTTATAAGCTGAATCTGTATCTGAGTAGTGACGCCCTATATCGCCGAGCGCCGCCGCACCTAAAAGAGCATCTGTTATTGCATGGAGCAATACATCTGCATCAGAATGACCCAGTAGTCCGTGCGTATGCTCAATTCGAACTCCACCCAGCACCAGTGGTCGCCCCTCGACTAAGGCGTGAATATCCCATCCTTCACCGATGCGAAATGTAGGATTTTTCATGCGTTTCCTTTTAATCTTGAATTCAAAATTGATTCGGCTAAAGAAAAATCTTCGGGGTAAGTTACTTTGAAATTTTGTAGATGACTATCAACTAATTTTGGCGACATCCCGGCCAATTCAATTGCACTTGATTCATCAGTCACGCCGTCGCCTGCCATCTGCAAAGCTTTTTCTAGCTGTCCGAGCCTAAACATTTGAGGCGTTTGAGCCAGGTATTTATGACTGCGATCAATTGTTTGTTCAACTCTACCTTGGCTTTCAACTTTAAGCGTGTCTGCAACCTTATGAGCCAAAAGCCCCCCCACTGGATCATCTATACAGGCATCGATTAATGCATCTATTAGATTTGAAGTCACCAAACATCTTGCAGCATCGTGCACCAAAACCCAGTCTTCGCGGCCAGCTCCCGATTGACTTAGCATTTTTAAGCCAGATATAACACTTGCTGCACGAGTTTCACCCCCGACGTGAGCAGACTTAAACAGATTTTGCGGATAACTCTTTTCAATGTCGAGCATATAAGGGTCATTGGGTGATAAGACTAAAACACCATTACAAATGCGGGATACGCCCATAAACGCACGCATCGTATGAACCACCATCGGTAAACCAGCAATCATTTGATATTGCTTGGGCAATGAGCTGCCCGCGCGTGTACCCAGGCCAGCGCAGGGGATGAGTGCAAAAAAGCGAGGGGTACTTGAGATATTTGGGGGCATGCGGATTATTCAAGGGCTCAAGCCAAAGCGACATTCTAAAATCAGTCTAATGCACCTGCCCTCATTGAGTCCCGGCAAGCGATTTGCCATGCCCCGCCCCTTTGGTTCTGCGGACGCTTTGCTGCTTGCGCAATTCAGTGCAAAAGAAAAAGGTCTTCGCAAACGAGTCGCCATCATCACCTCTGACGCCTCAGACGCACAAAGGCTTCAAGACGAAATGGCTTTTTTTAAGCCCGAGGTGAGATGTGTTTTATTTCCCGACTGGGAAACCTTGCCCTACGACAGTTTTTCACCTCATCAAGATTTAATCAGTGAACGCTTGGCGACGCTCTGGCGCATTTCGCAAGGTGATGCAGATGTAGTTCTGATACCAGCGACCACCGCACTTTATAAGCTAGCGCCACCGTCATTCTTAGCGGGATATACCTTTCACTTTAAGGTGAAGCAAGCACTTGATGAGAGTAAGCTTAAATCGCAACTCACTCTTGCTGGTTACAACCACGTCACACAAGTTGTTAGCCCCGGTGAATATGCCGTTCGTGGTGGCTTAATTGATTTATTTCCAATGGGGTCGCTTGTGCCCTATCGCGTAGATTTATTCGATAACGAAATTGATTCCATACGCACCTTTGATCCAGATACACAGCGGAGCTTATATCCAGTCGCTGAGGTTCGCTTATTACCTGGGCGTGAGTTTCCAATGGACGACTCAGCGCGAGCTTTATTCAGAAACCGTTGGCGAGAAATATTAGATGGAGACCCCACTAAAAGTCGAATTTATAAAGACATTGGGAATGGTGTTATCACTGCGGGAATTGAGTATTACCTGCCTTTATTTTTTGAAGAAACCGCCACCGTCTTTGATTATTTAGGGAAAGAAGCTACGGTTGTTCTACATGGCGATTTAGAACCTGTCTTTCAACGCTTTTGGCAAGACACGCAAGATCGCTTTCGACTGGTGCAAGGTGATCCCGATCGTCCGGCTTTGCCGCCTTCAAACTTGTTTTTAAGTGCAGAACAGTTTTTCGCTGCAACAAACAATTACGCTCAATTTGTAATTCGGCCTCAACTTACAGATGTTGCGGATAGTGCTTTTGTTCAACCTTTGCCAGACATTACTGTCGTCAGGGGAGCAGAAGAACCGCTTCAAAAATTAAAAAATCACACGAATCACACAACGAATCGTCTTCTTATTTTGGCTGAAAGCGATGGACGGCGTGAGAGTTTGCTTGACTTTCTTCGGTCATCAAATATCAATCCACCTGCATTTGATTCGCTCGATGAATTTGAAAGTAGTCAAGAAAAAATAGGCATAGCGACAGCGGCACTCCAAATAGGATTTAGTTGGATTGAAGCTGGCTTTGACCTCATTACCGAGACTGAACTTTTCGCTGTAGGAGCACCCACTCGAAGACGAAAAAAACAAGAACAAGTTAGTGATGTAGAAGCGCTGATTAAAGATCTCTCTGAGCTGAATCTAGGCGATCCAGTCGTTCATAACGCGCACGGCATTGGGCGATACAGAGGCTTGGTCAACATGGATCTGGGCGAAAAGAATGCAGATGGTACGCCCGCCCTTCAAGAGTTTCTTCATCTTGAATACGCGGACCAAGCTGTGCTTTATGTACCGGTGAGTCAACTTCATCTGATTGGTCGCTACACAGGCGTTAGCGCAGACGAAGCCCCGCTGCACAAATTAGGATCCGCACAATGGGACAAGGCGAAGCGTCGAGCCGCCGAACAAGTAAGAGATGCAGCCGCAGAGTTACTGAACATATACGCACGGCGTGCAGCACGCGAAGGGTATCCATTTAGGTTTTCACCGCAAGACTACGAAACCTTTGCTAACGACTTTGGGTTCGAAGAAACCGCCGATCAAAAAGCTGCTATCCATGCTGTTATTCAAGACATGATTAGCCCACGTCCAATGGATCGTTTAATTTGTGGAGATGTAGGTTTCGGAAAAACTGAAGTTGCGTTGCGTGCTGCATTTGTAGCTGTTACAGGTGGTAAGCAAGTCGCGCTTCTCGCACCCACAACATTATTAGCAGAACAACACTACCAAACCCTCACCGATCGCTTTAGCAAATGGCCCATCAAAATTGCAGAAATGAGCCGCTTCAGATCTGCAAAAGAAATAACCATAGCCTCCAAAGGCTTGGCTGAAGGTCATATTGATATTGTGGTCGGCACACATAAATTACTTAGCGACACGATCAAGTTCAAAGACTTAGGTTTACTGATCATCGATGAGGAACACCGTTTCGGCGTTAGACACAAAGAAGCCATGAAGGCTCTTAGAGCTGAAGTCGACGTGCTAACACTAACTGCCACCCCCATTCCACGAACATTAGGTATGGCTCTGGAGGGGCTGAGAGATTTGAGCGTTATTGCCACTGCACCGCAGCGTCGCTTGGCTATCAAAACCTTTGTGCGAAATGAGGGTAACGGCGTGATTCGTGAAGCCGTCTTACGCGAACTAAAACGCGGTGGTCAGTGCTACTTTTTACACAATGATGTCGCCACAATCGAAAACCGTAGAGCACAACTTGAACAGCTTCTTCCTGAAGCTCGAATAGCAGTAGCTCACGGTCAGATGCCAGAGCGCGAGCTTGAGCGCGTCATGCGTGACTTCGTTGCACAAAGATTTAATTTGCTTTTATGTTCAACCATTATTGAGACGGGTATTGACGTCCCCACTGCAAACACCATCATCATGAGTCGCGCAGATAAATTTGGGCTAGCACAACTGCACCAACTTCGCGGTCGTGTAGGTCGCAGTCACCATCAAGCATATGCATATCTCATGGTTCCCGACACGCAGGGCCTAACCAAACAAGCCTCGCAACGTCTTGATGCCATTCAGCAAATGGAAGAGCTTGGCTCGGGCTTTTACTTGGCGATGCATGATCTTGAAATTCGAGGTGCTGGCGAAGTGCTGGGCGAGAGCCAAAGCGGAAATATGCTTGAAATCGGTTTTCAGCTCTACAACGAAATGTTGTCAGAAGCAGTACGCGCCTTAAAAAATGGCGAAGAACCTGACCTGCTCAGTCCACTGAGCGCGACAACAGAAATCAATCTTCACGCACCCGCGTTGCTGCCTGATGATTACTGCGGAGATGTTCATTTGCGTCTTTCGTTTTACAAGAAATTAGCGACGGCAAAAACGGCAGATCAACTCGATGCATTACTCGAAGAAATCGTTGATCGATTTGGAAAACTACCCTCACAAGCACAAACGCTGATTGACGTTCACCGCTTGAGAGTTCAGGCTAGAAACTATGGTGTTATCAAAGTTGATGCGGCACCTGGCGTTACCCACATCACATTCAAACCTAATCCACCTTTCGATGCCATGCGGATTATTGAATTAGTGCAAAAAAATAAGCACATCAAATTAGCAGGCAACGACAGATTGCGTATTGAACGTGAATTACCAGAGCCTCAGGCAAGGGCTCAAATGGTGCGCGATATTTTGCGTTCACTGGGAACGCCCATTTCACAATCGGTTAAGTCGGCATCGCCAGCATGACCCGGTCAGACAATTCATATTTTCGAGTTTTAAACGTTTATGCAACAAGAATTTTCTAATGGTCTCGTCATTCAAGGCTTGTCTACCCCTTTGAAATTAAAAGACTTCAAACTGATAGCGTTTGATATGGATTCGACACTCATCAACATCGAATGCATTGATGAAATTGCAGATGCTGCGGGTCGCAAAGCAGAAGTTGCTGCCATCACTGAAGCAGCAATGCGTGGAGAAATTACTGATTTCAAAGACAGCTTACGTCGCAGAGTGGCTTTGCTAAAGGGCGTTCCAGAATCTGCATTGAAGGAAGTATTTGAAAAACGTCTACGCTTGAATCCGGGAGCCAAGATATTGGTCGACACCTGCAAAGCCTACGGATTGAAAGTTTTGTTAGTAAGCGGTGGGTTTACTTATTTTGCAGATCGTGTTTGTGAATTGCTTCAGATAGACTTTGCCCGCAGCAATGTTTTAGCGATAGAAAACGGACTTCTTACCGGAGAGGTCATCACGCAAGAATGGGGCGACATTTGTGACGGAGCAGAAAAACGAAAAATGTTGCTTCATGTGTGCACAAAACTAGGTATCAGTGCTCAACAAGCAATTGCCATGGGTGATGGCGCAAATGATTTGCAAATGATGGCCGAAGCAGGTTTATCGGTGGCTTACCACGCAAAACCAAAAGTAAGAGAACACGCCATGATCTCTATCAATGAAGGCGGACTCGATCGTTTGCTAGAGGTCGTGAAAATTTAACGCAATGCGTTGTAAATAGTTTGAGCCAACTCTTCCGAAATACCTTCAACCGTGCATAAATCTTGCACACTGGCCTCGGCCACACCTCTTGGACCACCAAATCGCTGCAAAAGTTTTGCACGCTTTTTAGGCCCAACACCTGGAATTTCTTCTAGCTTGCTACCCCCCACCCGTACTTTGGCGCGCGCGGCTCGCATACCTGTAATGGCAAACCGATGCGCCTCGTCGCGTATCTGTGCAACTAACATTAATGCAGCTGAATCGCGCCCTAGATAGACTTTTTCACGCCCGTCTGCAAACACCAATTCTTCAAGTCCTACCTTTCTACCCTCGCCTTTTTCGACGCCGACAATTCGAGACAGGTCTAGTCCGAGCGATTCAAATACCTCTCTCGCCATAGACACTTGCCCTTTGCCACCGTCGATCAAAACGAGATCAGGTAATTTACCTTCACCAGCTCGCACGGCTTCAGCCAACTTGCTATATCGACGAACCAACACTTGACGCATCGCTGCATAGTCATCACCCCCTGTGATGCCCTCAATGTTGTAACGACGATATTCCGAGCTTTGCATTTTGTGGTGATGAAAAACGACACATGAGGCTTGCGTTGATTCGCCTGATGTATGCGAAATATCGAAGCATTCAACCCGAAATTGCTCTAAATCTTCAGGCGCCAAATCTAGCGCATCAACCAAGGCTCTTGTTCTCGCTTGCTGCGAACCCTCTTCTGCTAACAAGCGAGCCAATTGAATATCGGCATTTTGCTGAGCCATTTCCAGCCAAACTCTGCGCTGTTCGCGCGGGTTGTGAACGGCACTTATCTTGACGCCTGTTTGATCAGTCAACGCTTGCAATAAATCTTTGTCGACAGCGTGGCTAGTAATGAGTGCGGGCGGGACAGGAACATCTAAATAATGCTGGCTTAAAAAAGCTTCAAGCACCTCGCTGGGCTCGGCGTCCTCCACATGCACAGGGAAATAGGGACGATCTCCCAAATGGCGCCCCCCACGAACCATGGCCAAGTTCACACATGCCTTGCCGCCTTGTACTTTGACAGCCAATATATCTACGTCCTGATCGCCCACGGTGTCTACGGCTTGCTGGTGCAAGACTTTCGACAACGCACTCATCTGGTTTCGCAACTCTGCTGCCTGCTCAAACTCTAGTTTTTCAGCATGCACCATCATTCGAGCTTC
>CAZEAQ010000046.1:0-11788 GCA_964510145.1 uncultured Bordetella sp. | reverse complement strand
TCACAAATGACCGTGAGTGCGGCGGGTTGCGGTTGTTCTAAAAGCGTAATTTCAGATTGATAGCGCACGGCCTCAGCGAGCTGCGTTTCGAGGGCCGGCACATCCACAATCCAAGTCAATCCGTCAGGCGTGGGGCTATCAAAGTGTGTAAAGCCACCGTCGTCGCCCCACACGCGCATGTGTTGCACGGGCGTGGCATGAGTGGGGTCGGGCCAGCAGCGTAGGCTAGACAATAAGTCGCGAGAGGCGCTGTTGAGTGAGTAAGCCCTAACGTCAGGGCTGCTGTTGAGGCTATGGTGAGGGGGTGAAGCCACCAAGCCAATGCGAAGTTTTTGACGCGCCAACAGCAACGCCAAGGTGCGGCCCACCATGCCATCGCCACGAATACAAACGTCAAATTTTTGAGCCATGACTCAATTGTAGGAGGGCAGAAAAAACCTTTTCATGGCCCACTTTACAATCGACATTCACTATTTGACTTGCGCCTTTATTGCGCGCGCTTGAGGAATCTCCATGAGTTTGAAATGCGGCATCGTGGGCTTGCCCAACGTTGGTAAATCCACCTTGTTTAACGCCCTGACCAAAGCAGGTATTGCGGCCGAAAACTACCCTTTTTGCACGATCGAGCCCAACACCGGTGTGGTCGAGGTGCCAGACCCCCGATTGCAGCAATTGGCCGAAATCATCACGCCAGAGCGCGTGGTGCCTGCGATTGTGGAGTTTGTGGATATTGCGGGCTTGGTGGCGGGTGCTAGCACGGGCGAGGGCTTGGGCAACAAGTTTTTGGCTCACATTCGCGAGACCGACGCCATCGTCAACGTGGTGCGTTGTTTTGAAGACCCCAACGTGATTCACGTTGCCAACAAAGTGGACCCCATTGCCGACATCGAAGTGATTCAAACCGAGCTTTGCTTGGCCGATTTGGCGTCTGTTGAAAAAGCAATTCACCGCGTGAGCAAAATCGCCCGCTCAGGCGACAAAGATGCCGTCAAGCAAATGGCGATTCTTGAGAAGTGCCAAGTTGCACTGAACGACACCAAGCCCGTGCGCACTATCGACTTCAGCAAAGAAGAGCGCGCTGAACTGAAGCAGTTTTTTCTGATCACCGCGAAGCCCGCCATGTTTGTGGCCAACGTGTCGGAAGACGGTTTTGAGAACAACCCTTTCCTAGACCGCTTGAAAGAATTTGCCCAAGCGCAAAACGCGCCTGTGGTGGCGATATGCGCCAAGATTGAAGCCGAGTTGTCTGAGATGGACGACGCAGATCGCTTGGAGTTCCTCAAAGAACTCGGGCAAGACGAGCCAGGCCTGAACCGCCTGATTCGCTCTGCCTACAACTTGCTGGGTTTGCAAACCTACTTCACCGCGGGTGTGAAAGAGGTGCGCGCTTGGACCATTCATGTGGGCGACACCGGCCCGCAAGCAGCGGGTGTGATTCACACCGACTTTGAGAAGGGCTACATCCGCGCCCAGACGATTTCGTTCGACGACTTCATTGCTTACAAAGGCGAGCAAGGCGCGAAAGACGCCGGCAAGATGCGTGCAGAGGGCAAGGAATACGTCGTCAAAGATGGCGACGTGATGAACTTCTTGTTTAGCTCTTAATCAAGTCACCGGCGCAGGGTTGAACAGCACCAAAGCGTTGTGCAGTTTCCATTGTTCGGCCCACGTTTTTTGACGACCGCTGGCGACATCAAGCATCAGTTTGAAAAGCTCGGTGCCGACTTCTTCAATGGTTTTTGTGCCATCGGCAATCGTGCCAGCATTGACGTCCATCAGGTCGTGCCAGCGTTGCGCTAAGTCGGTGCGCGTGGCCACTTTGATGACGGGCACCGCCGCCAACCCATAAGGTGTTCCGCGCCCTGTGGTGAAAACGTGCAAGTTCATGCCGGCGGCTACTTGCAGCGTGCCGCAAATGAAATCACTCGCGGGGGTGGCGGCGTAGATAAGCCCTTTTTGTTTGAGTTTTTCTCCGGGCGACAACACGCCAGAAATAGGCGCCGAGCCTGACTTCACGATCGAGCCCATTGCTTTTTCAACAATGTTAGACAGCCCCCCTTTTTTGTTGCCCGGCGTCGTGTTGGCGCTGCGGTCAACGCGGCCTTTGGCCAGGTAAGCGTCGTACCAAGCCATCTCTCGAATCATGGCTTCTGCGACTTCGGGTGTCGCTGCGCGAGAGGTGAGTTGGTCAATGCCGTCGCGTACTTCGGTGACTTCTGAAAACATCACGCTGGCGCCCGCGCGCACCAATAAGTCGGTGCAATAGCCGACCGCAGGATTGGCGGTGACGCCCGAAAACGCATCGCTTCCGCCGCATTGCACACCGACGACGAGTTCGCTGGCGGGAACAGTTTCGCGACGACGAAGGTTGAGTCTTTGCAAATGTTGCTCGGCCGTTTTCATGATTGACTCAATCATGGACATGAAGCCCACATGCGCATCGTTTTGCAGACACACCACGTCTAGGGGTTCGTTGCGTTGGTCGTTGATTGGAATGGAGCCCGGCGGAAGCAAACGCTCGGGTTGTAATTTTTCGCAGCCCAAGCTGACCACCATCACCTCGCCACCAAAGTTGGGGTTGAGGCTGATGTTGCGCAAGGTGCGAATGGGAATGTCTGCGCCTTCGGCATCAATTGCGACGCCACAGCCGTAGGTGTGTTCGATTCCAACAACATCGTCGACGTTGGCAAATTTGGGGAGCAACTCCGCTTTGATGCGCGCAACCGCAAACTCGACCACCCCCGCCACACATTGCACCGTGGTGGTGATGGCCAAGATATTGCGCGTGCCCACCGACCCGTCAGCGTTGCGATAGCCCTCAAACGTGTAGCCTTCAAGAGGCGGCAGCGGGTCGGGCTTGACAGTGGCGATTGGCAGGTTGTCTAGCGCCAACGCCGAGGGCATTTTGAGTAGCCGTTCATTGACCCAAGAACCAGCCGGAATGTCTTTCAAGGCATAACCGATGGCGATGCCATAGCGAAGCACAGGTGCGTTAGAAAGGATATCGACCAGCGCCACTTTATGACCCTGCGGAACGGTGTCTTTCAAAGTTAAACCATCGCTTAAAACAGTGCCCGCAGGCAGGCCGCCTTGGTTCGCAACAATCGCCACGTTGTCGCGAGCGTGCATGCGAATGGTGAGTGGCGTCATTGCAATCTCCCAGCTTTTTGACCAATGAGGGCTTTCATGGTTGCAATGATAGCGGTACCATAAAGGCTTAGGCAAGAGAATGACATGACCGACAAAGAACCGAATAAACGCACACGTCGCGGCAGCGGTGCCATCACCTTGCGTGATGTGGCCATCCTCGCGGGCGTCGCGCCGATTACTGCGTCTAGGGCCATCAATACGCCCAACCAAGTGTCACCCGATGTCTTGCGTAAAGTGCAAGACGCTGTGCAGCGCACCGGCTACGTACCCAACCGAATGGCAGGTGGTTTGGCGTCGTCTCGCAGTCGCCTCATTGCTGCGGTGGTGCCAAGCACGGTGGTATCGGTTTTTATGGAAACCATTGAGTCTTTGAACGGCACTTTGTTTGATGCCGGTTATCAACTCATGCTCGGTCAATCTGGCTATTCGTTGGAGCGAGAAGAGGTGCTGCTTGAAGCCATTATTGGGCGTCGCCCAGATGGCATTTTCTTGACCGGAATTTTGCCTCCCGGTAAGGCGCGCACGCGTCTGTTGGCGTCGGGTATTCCGGTGGTTGAAACGTGGGATTTAACACCCACGCCTATTGACATGCTGATTGGATTTTCTCACTCTGATATTGGACGCGAAGTGGCTCAATTCTTAATGAGCAAAGGCTATAAAAATTTTGCAGTTGTGCGGGCCGAAGACGAGCGTGCAAACCGACGCACCATTGCCTTTCAAGAGGCCATCGCGCAGCAAGGTTTGCCCAGCGCTTTTGTGGTCAATGTGGGCGCTTCGCGTTCGCTAAAAAGTGGGCGTGACGCCATGTCGCAAATCATGGCGGCATCGTCAAAAGTTGAAGCTATTTTTTGCAGCTCCGACTTGCTGGCGCTAGGGGTGATGACGGAGGCGAGGGCGCGCGGGTTGAGCGTTCCCGAGGACATTGCCGTCATGGGATTTGGCGATGTGCCTTTTGTCGCCGACATGCTGCCCGCGCTGACAACGGTTCGTATCAATGGTGAACAAATAGGCGCTCTTGCCGCGCATCAATTGATGGACAGGGCGGAGGGACGCGAGGTCAAGTCACCGATCGTCGACGTGGGCTTTTCGATCATCGAACGCGATAGTTCGGGCCTAGCGAAAACCCTGAGATAAAAGCATTGACTGTCAGTTTTGCCATGGTTAGCATTCTGTTGATTGATTTGGTAGCGCTACCAAACCTAGTTTGAATAGAAAAATTCTTAATCCACTCCAAAACTTTTATGGCCTCGTCTTCTGCTTACCTGTATTCGCGATTGCTGCTGACTGGTGCAGCTGGAGGACTTGGAAAAGTTCTGCGCCCCCGTCTAAAAAAACATTGCGATGTTTTGCGCGTCAGCGACCTTGGAAATTTAGGTGATGCCGCGAGGGGTGAAGAAGTAATGGCCGCGCCGTTGCAAGACCGGCCCGCCGTTTTTAAACTTCTCGAGGGCGTCGATGCGGTGGTGCATTTGGGGGGTATTTCCACAGAGCAACCGTTTGACGACATCGTGCAAGCCAACATCATTGGCGCTTACAACTTGTATGAAGGTGCGCGATTGCATGGCGCTCGGCGCATTGTGTTTGCGAGTTCTAACCATGTCACTGGGTTTTATCGTCAAGACGAAGTGATCGACGCCACCATGCCTGTGCGCCCCGATGGCTATTACGGACTCAGCAAAGCGTTTGGCGAAAACTTAGCTCGTTTTTACTTTGACCGATACGGCATAGAAACGGTGTGCTTGCGAATTGGCTCGTCTTTTCCGGAGCCCAAAGACCGGCGCATGCTTGCCACTTGGATGAGCTACGACGACTTAGAGCGTTTGGTTTTAGCAAGCTTGAGTTCACCCGTCGTGGGCTACAGCGTCATTTATGGCATGTCCGACAACCACCATGTGTGGTGGGACAACACGCCTGCCAAGCACATTGGCTATCGCCCGCAAGACAGCTCAGAGCCCTTTCGCGCTGGCTTAGAAGCCAAGCAACTGCATTTAGATTTGAACGACCCCGCCGTCATCTACCAGGGCGGTGGTTTTGTCAAAGCTGGCCCTTTTTAAATCGCTAACCACAACAGGAGACTCCTATGAATTCACGTTCGAACTTGCTCAAAACCTTGATCGCTTCGGCGGCAGCCTCGCTGTTTGCTGTGAGCGCATTGGCCACCGAGTTCCGCTCCTCCGACATTCACCCAGAAGATTACCCCACCGTTCAAGCGGTGCGTTACATGGGCGAAGAGTTGAGCAAGGCAACCAATGGCAAACACAGCATCAAAGTGTTTGCGAAGTCTGCACTGGGCAATGAGAAAGACACGATTGAGCAAACCAAACTCGGCGCGATTGCGATGACGCGTGTCAACGTGGCGCCCATGAACAATATTTGCGCCGCCACGATGGTGCCAACAATGCCTTTCTTGTTCCGTTCTACCGATCACATGCGCAAAGTATTGGACGGTCCGATTGGCGAAGAAATTTTGAAAGACTGTGAAGCGCAAGGTTTCGTGGGCTTGGCGTTTTATGACTCAGGCGCGCGTTCTATTTACACCGTCAAAAAACCCATTAAAACTTTGGCCGATGCCAAGGGCTTGAAAGTTCGCGTGCAACAGAGCGACTTGTGGGTGTCGTTGCTCGAGGCGATGGGCGCTAACGCAACACCTATGGCGTATGGCGAGGTTTACACCGCTTTGAAAACGGGCTTGGTCGATGCAGCCGAAAACAACTACCCATCGTATGAAAGCTCACGCCACTTTGAAGTTGCCAAGTACTACAACAAAACAGAGCACTCGATGGCGCCTGAAATTTTGTTGTTCTCCAAGAAAGTGTGGGACACCTTGTCTGCCGACGAGCAAAAGCAAATTCGTGCAGCCGCCAAACAGTCTGTGGTCTACATGCGCAAGCTGTGGGATGAGCGCGAAACAAAATCGCTGGCGATTGTGAAGGCGGGTGGTGCAGAAATTGTCGACGTGGACAAAGCCAGTTTCCAAGCGGCCATGAAGCCTGTGTATGACAAGTTTTTGAAAGATCCAAAACTGCAAGACATGGTGAAACGCATCAACGCGGTGAAGTAAGAACGATTCCATGTACACACGTTTTTGTGCCGCCTTAGCGCGGCTTTGTTTGAAGGTTGGCGTTCTGGGGTTAGTGCTCTTGATCGCCGCTGTGCTCTACCAAGTCATCGGGCGTTACGTGTTGAACGACACGCCCACTTGGGCAGAAAGTGGTGCGGTGTTGCTCGTGCTTTATGTGACCATGCTGGGCATGGCCGTGGGCGTGCGCGATGCGGGCCATATTGGGTTGGAGTCCTTGTTGGTGCTGGCGCCCGAAGCGTTGCGCCTGAAAATGGAGCTCCTCATTCATGCCTTGGTTTTGATTTTTGGTTTGGTCATGGCCTACAACTGCGCCTTGTTGGCACAAAGCGTGTGGGAATACAAAATTCCAACACTTGGTTTGACTGAAGCATTTAAATATGCGCCTCCTGCCATTGCAGGTTTCTTGATTGCTTTATTTTCTTTAGAACACATTCTTGCTTTGCTTCACGGTGAAGAGGTGGAGCCCGCATGGCACTAACTATTCTTTGCGTGAGTTTCACGCTGCTGCTGCTTCTGGGCGTGCCAGTGGCTTTTTCTATTGGCTTGTCTTCACTCGCCACGCTGTTGTATGAGGGCTTGCCTTTAGCGGTGGGTTTCCAGCAAATGATTTCGGGCATGAATCCGTTTTCGTTTCTGGCGATTCCGTTTTTTATTTTTGCGGGCGAGATCATGATGTACGGCGGTATCGCCGACAAGATCGTCGACTTTGCTAAATCACTGGCCGGTCACGTTCGTGGTGGCTTGGGCATGAGTAATGTGCTGGCTTGCACGTTGTTTGGCGGTGTCTCTGGTTCGCCAGTGGCTGATGTGTCCGCGATGGGCGCAGTACTCATTCCGCAGATGAAGAAAGAGGGCTACGACGCTGACTATGCAGTCAACGTCACAACGCATGCTTCGTTGGTGGGTGCTTTGATGCCCACGAGTCACAACCTCATCATCTTCACGCTTGCCGCGAGTGGCAAAGTGAGTATTGCAGCACTCATCTTGGCCGGTATCGTGCCTGCGATTTTGCTGACCATCTGTAACTTGGTTGCTGCATATGCCGTTGCAGTAAAGCGCGGTTATCCCGCAGGCACCTTTCCGGGTTGGGCTGTGGTGGGGTATTCGTTTGCGCAATCGCTGCCGGGTCTGCTGGTGGTGGTCATCATCATCGTGGGCATTTTGTCGGGCGCGTTCACAGCCACTGAGTCTGCGTCGGTTGCGGTGATTTGGGCTTTGTTTTTAGCTTCGATCGTTTATAAAAAACTCACGCGTGAGCAGTTTCTAAAAGCCGCTGCGAAGGCCGTTAAAAGCACGGGCGCTGTGTTGTTACTCATCGGCATTAGCTCAATGTTTGGCTACTTAATTGGCCTCTACGGCGTTGCCGAATTAACGGGTAGTTTGTTGTCCAGCGTGAGCGCCAAGCCATGGGTTATCTTCTTGTGGGTCAACATCATTTTGTTTGTGTTGGGCACATTCCTCGACATGGCCGCGACGATTTTGATTTGCACGCCCATCTTCTTGCCCATCTGTCAACAAATGGGAATGAGCACCGAACAGTTTGGCATCGTCATGTTGATTAACTGCGCGTTGGGTTTAAACACGCCCCCTGTGGGCACCACGCAATTTGTAGGTTGCACGATTGGTGAAGTGTCGGTGGGCACGGTGATGAAAACCATTTGGCCGTTTTATGGCGGCTTGATCGCCGCACTGATGCTGGTGACCTATGTGCCCTCGTTCTCGATGTGGCTGCCTAATCTGATTTTGAAATAACGCTATGCCTTCAGGACCTTCTATTACGTTTGAAACGCATGCGCGGTATCCAGATCCACGGATTGAAGTTTTAGACGATCGGTTTTTGAAACTGCGTTTATTCAGTGCCAGTGTTGAACAAATCGCGACAGGTTTGCGCTGGGCAGAAGGCCCCGTTTGGTTTGGTGATGGACGCTATCTTTTGGTGTCTGACATTCCCAACAACCGCATCTTGCGTTGGGACGATGCGTCGGGTGCATTGAGCGAGTTTCGTGCGCCATCGAACAACGCCAACGGACTCACGCGCGATGCACAAGGCCGATTACTCACTTGCGAGCACCTCACTAGACGCGTGACGCGAACCGAATACAACGGTCGCATCACGGTGCTTGCCGATTCGTTTGCAGGCAAAAGACTAAATTCACCAAACGACATTGTTTGTCAGCGCAACGGAGCTGTTTGGTTCACAGACCCCACCTTTGGCATTGCGAGTGACTGGGAGGGGGACACCGCAACCCCCGAACTTCCGCATGCGCTGTATCGCATCAACCCCAGCGACGGTGCATTGCAACAAGTGCTCACTGATATTGAAGGCCCGAATGGATTGGCTTTTTCTCCAGATGAATCGATCTTGTATTTAGTAGAAAGCCGTGCCAAACCACACCGCAAAGTGTGGGCTTACAGCGTGAGCGCTGAGGGCGCGTTGTCAAACAAAAAGTTAATCATTGATGCGCAAGGGCCTGGTGCATTAGACGGTATTGCCGTTGATAGAGAAGGCCACATTTGGTGCGGCTGGGGCAGCGACGGGTCGGCACATGCCAAGCCCGAAGAGCTAGATGGTGTTCGGGTATTTACACCCGAGGGCACGGCCATTGGTCACATTCACTTGCCTGAGCGCTGCGCTAATTTGTGTTTTGGCGGCGAAAAACACAACCGTTTATTTATGGCGAGTAGTCATTCGATTTACGCGCTGTTCACCAACACCCAAGGAGCTACGTCATGTTGATATTTCGTCGTGCATTTTTTGCAGCCACTGCAAGCTTTTTTCTCGCTTCATCTGTTTGGGCGTGGCCTGAAAAACCTGTGACGCTGGTTGTGCCATTTCCACCCGGTGGCGCCACCGATTTAATAGCGCGCACTCTGGCGCCTAAGTTGCAAGAGAAATTGGGCGGTAGCTTTATCACCGACAACAAAGCGGGGGCAACCGGAACGATTGGCGCTGGCTTGGTAGCGCGCGCGCCAGCAGACGGCTACACCTTGCTCGTGTCGTCGCTAGGCCCTTATGTGATTGCGCCACATTTGCTGGCCAAAGTTCCCTACAACGCACTGAAAGACTTTGACTACATCAGCATTGCCGTGCAGGCACCGAATGTATTGGTCGTTCCTGCATCTTCGCCCCACAAATCGATGGCTGATGTGATTGCGTTTTTAAAGGCCAATCCCAACAAAATGACATTTGCTTCGTCAGGCAATGGAAGCAGCGACCATTTGACGGCCGAGTTATTTTGGTTGCAAACAGGTACCACGGGTATTCATGTTCCCTACAAAGGTGGCGGCCCCGTGATGACCGATTTGTTGGGCGCGCAAGTGGACTCTTCGTTCATGAATATCAACACGGCCATGCCTCAAATATTGGCAGGCAAGCTGCGCGCACTTTCCATCACAAGTGCTAAACGTTCGCCCTTGTTACCTAACGTGCCATCGCTTGAAGAGCTGGGCATTAAAGAGGCCAACGTTTATTCATGGCAAGCCGTTGCTGCCCCGCGTGGCTTACCAGCAGATATCAAAACCAAATTGCATGCGGCCATCGTTGCAAGTTTGAATGACCCGCAAGTTAAGCCCAAACTGTTAGAGCTTGGCTTTGAGATTGTGGCCAACACACCCGAGCAATTCACCGCCTATCAGGCTGCTGAATTTGCGCGCTGGAAAAAGTTGATCGAGTCTCGCAACATTCAAGCTGATTAAGTACATGGATTAAATTTTTTCATGGCTCATACCTCTCCTGTCATCACTCAATTGCGTGTCATACCCGTTGCGGGGCAAGACAGCATGTTGATGAATTTATCTGGCGCACACGGCCCTTACTTCACGCGCAACCTTCTTATCCTCACCGACAACGCAGGTCGAACAGGGGTGGGCGAAGTGCCGGGCGGTGAAAAAATTCGCGCCACACTTGAAGACGCTACCGAGTTGGTGGTGGGGCAAAGTTTGGGTCAAGTGCAATCGGTTTTAAACGCCATGCGCACTCGTTTTGCAGATCGAGACTCTGGTGGACGTGGCTTACAAACGTTTGATTTGCGCACGACCATTCATGCTGTGACCGCAGTGGAGTCGGCCATGCTCGACTTGTTGGGTCAACACCTTGATGTGCCTGTGGCAGCGCTTTTAGGTGAAGGCCAGCAACGCAGTTCTGTTGAGATGCTGGGCTATTTGTTTTTCATTGGAGACCGCACGAAGACCGATTTGAACTACCGCACCGAAGACAAAGCAAATCACGAATGGTTTCGCCTTCGCAATGAAAAAGCCATGTCGACAGAAGCTGTGGTTCGTCTGGCTGAAGCGGCTCGCGACAAGTACGGTTTCAACGATTTCAAGCTCAAAGGGGGCGTGCTTTCGGGAGAGGCAGAAATTGAAGCCGTCACCGCACTGCATCAACGCTTTCCTGAAGCGCGCATCACACTGGACCCCAACGGCGGTTGGCTTCTCAAAGACGCTGTGCGTTTGATGCGCGACATGCGTCACGTTGTGGCGTACGCCGAAGACCCTTGCGGTGCGGAGGAGGGCTTTAGCGGTCGTGAGGTGATGGCAGAGTTTCGTCGCGAAACTGGGCTACCGACGGCTACCAATATGGTCGCAACCGATTGGCGGCAAATGGTGCATTCCCTATCGTTGCAAAGCGTAGACATTCCACTGGCTGATCCACATTTTTGGACGATGGCGGGCTCTGTGCGCGTGGCACAAACGTGTCGCGATTGGGGGCTGACATGGGGCTCACATTCGAACAACCATTTCGATGTGTCATTGGCCATGTTCACGCATGTGGCGGCAGCTGCACCGGGCAAGGTGACGGCGATCGACACCCATTGGATATGGCAAGACGGCCACGGTTTAACCAAAGAGCCATTGCAAATCGTAAAAGGTCATGTGGAGGTTCCCAAAAAGCCTGGCTTGGGTGTTGAGCTTGATATGAATGAAGTCGAAAAAGCGCATCAACTTTATTTACAACACGGTTTAGGCGCACGCGATGACGCGGTGGCGATGCAATACCTCATTCCAAATTGGAAGTTCGACCCGAAGCGACCTTGCATGGTTCGTGATTAGTTTTAAGGATGTAAGTATGAAAATCGGATTCATTGGCTTGGGCATCATGGGCTCGCCTATGGCACAACACCTGTTGGCTGCCCAGCACGAATTGTTTGTTCGCACACGAAGCAAAGTGCCTGCTGAGCTGGCTAGCGCCAAGGTTTGTACAACCAATGCAGACGTGGCGCGTGCAGCAGATATTGTTTTTTTAATGTTGCCTGATACGCCCGATGTTGAAACAGTTTTGTTTGGCAAAGACGGTGTTGCCGAAGGTTTAAGCGCAGGCAAGATCGTGGTGGATATGAGCTCTATCTCCCCGATTGAGACAAAAAGCTTTGCACAAAAAATCAACGCCCTCGGTTGCGAATATTTAGATGCGCCCGTCTCCGGTGGCGAGGTGGGCGCCAAGGCCGCCAGCCTGACCATCATGGTGGGTGGTAAAGAAAATACGTTCAATCAAGTCAAACCATTGTTTGAGTTGATGGGCAAAAACATCACCTTGGTGGGTGGCAATGGCGATGG
>CAZEAQ010000045.1:0-12417 GCA_964510145.1 uncultured Bordetella sp. | reverse complement strand
TTTTGTCGCCCAAGCCTTTTTCGATGTTGCGGTCTAAGCAGTTGTAAGAGGCGTTCAGGGTGCCGTCTTCAAACCATTTGAAGAAGGGGGCCTTGCTCTCGTCGAGCACTTTGGTGAAAGGAGTTTTCCAGCTAATGAGGGCGCGGGCTTGCTCGGCCCAGAATCCTTCGTAGTCGGTTTCCGCTTTTTTGCACAAGGCTTCATAGGCAGCCATGCCTGAAACGTTGGCTTGTTTGACGAACTCAGCCGATGGCTGATGAATAGTGATCTCGCTCATGGAAACTGTCTCCTCTTTCTTGATGACGTTAGCTGTCAAAACCCTACAACTGTCTGCTGGCGCTCTTACAAGGGTCTGACTTATTCTTTGCTGACAAACCCTTGGTTTGAGCTGCGTCAAAGAACTGTCATGCCCGGGTTTAAGCGCTTTCCTCGCTGGGCATCAGGTCGGTCAAAGGCAGGTGAATGTCGAGGTGTTGCCCAATAAATTGGCGTGCCATGTCTTGCCAGCCGCCGTTTTTAGAGTCGAAGTGCAGCAGCCCCGGGTCGTCCATGCGGCCTTCGTTAAAGTCCAGCGGGGTGGGGAAGCGGAGTTGAAATAATTCGTATTGAGACTGGTACAGCTTGGGCGCTTGGCGGCTGTTGACGGCAATGGCGCGCAGGCGGCCTTGGTGGCTCCAGTCGCAAAACAAAATGTGCCCCATTCGCAGCATCAGCACGCATTGATTGGGCGAAATCTTGCCCAAGATCTTGGCGTAGCTCAGCTCGCCAGAGGGGTCTATTTTTTCAAGCTCTGCCACGGCTTCTTCGCCCAATGCCACCCAGGCCTCCAAGATGTGACCTGCGTGGAAATAGGCCTCCCAAAAGCGGCGGCGGTAGGGGCCAATGTCGTCGTCGGTGTGGCGCAAGATTTCAAAGAATGCATCCATCGTTCGGCTGGTCAACCAACGGCTGGCGGTCTCAATGGCTTCTTGTCTTACGCCTAACCATCCGGCATGGTTATGACGTGGGTCGCCCAAAGTGCGCAGTAGTTCAGACAGCAGCGCGTTCTTGATGTCTTGCGGCGGATTGACGTTGAACCAAGGCGATAGCAGGCTGTACGCAAACTCGTCTCGACACAACGGATAGCGCAGACGCTGCATGGGCGTGCCCGCGTCGTGCATGGCCCACTCGCACATGCGTCGAACGTAGGGCAAGGTGCTGCGAATTTCAACTGGCGCTTGCAAGGCTTCCAGAAAAGCTTGCTTGCAAAAGTTGTTCAACCAAAAGCTAGGTGTCAGCGCGTGTCGCTCTTGCCATTGCTGCAGCGTTTTGTCGGCGGGCATGCCCAAAATGTCGTTGGCAACATGCACAGGGCCGTTCAAGGGGTCGAGCACATCGAGCGTGGTGATGAGGCGCTCAAGCCCAAAGGCTTCCGTTTCAGACAGCGACGCCAAGACTCGCTCATCCAGAAAAAAACGGCGCGCCGATTGTGCGAGTTTTATAAAAACAGCGTCTTCTGGGTTGAAGTTTTGCAAATAGGTGTGCAGCAAACTGCGCCCCCATTTAAGGGGGCGACGCGTGTTGAGCGCTTCAGGAATGGCGACTTCAAAGTAGCGATCTGTCAACGCCGCGTGGGCATGAAGTCCGCGCGATTCATCAAGCCAAAGGGCGTAGGGAATGTGGCGCCAATCGCGTTGGCGTGGCGCATCTGCTGCGGGGTCAAAGCGAACAGCAGCGAAGGCGCTGTAGGTGCGTTCGCCCACGGTGCGCAAGTCGGGGTCTTTGCCAAAGCCGCCGCCGCGCTTGGTGCGCGCGGCGTGGGCAAGCTGGTCAAAGTCTTGCGGAAGTGGTGCGAAGAACGACTGCATGCGAGTGACTAGCGAACTGTTTCTTGAATTTTCTTGAGCGTGCTGGTCGGCCCTTTGGCGGCCCCGTTGTCGGTGGGCTGAAAGGCGAGAACAAAGCGCAGTTCCACGCGGCGGTTTTGCGCCTCGTTGTCTTTGCTACTGGGTCGTTCGTCCGCGTAAGAGCTGATGCCGAACACGGGCTGCTCGCGCTCATTTCTAAAGCTTTGCATGTTGGCTGCGTTCAGCACTTTGTAAACGGCACGCGCACGGTCTAGGCCCAAATGCCAGTTGTTGTAGTCGCCACGATGCAGGGGCACCGAGTCGGTGTGGCCTTCAATCAAGATGGTTTCAATTTCAACTTGCTGCGGGTTAGGCGGACAGTCGGCGGGCAGTTGTCGGCGCTGTGAATAGATGTAGCAGGGCAACACTTGTTGCAGTTGCTCGGTCGATTGGCGTAGCGTGCGAACGCCTAGCGACTCGAGGTCGGCGCTGCCTCTGGCAAACAGCGTGTCGGCCGGCAAACTGATCACGCCAGAGGCTTGGTTGATGGTCACCGGAACGCCCGCGTTTTGCAGACGCGCACCAATGGCTTGCACCACCGCAGCCAACGGATCTGCGGGCGGCTCGGGCGGTTGTTCGGGCTTGCGCGAAAGTAGCACCATCACCATGACGATGAAGATGAACAAGATGCCAATCATCAAGTCGCTGGCCGAGGCCATGTAGCCCGACTCTTCGACCTGCTCGGAGTTGACGCTGGGGTTGTTGCGGCGGCGTTGAATCAGCATGCGTTATCCCAATTAGGCCTTGGGAGGCAGTGCTTCGATGAACTCGTCGAGCACCTCTTCTAAGTTGGTAATGCTGCCGCTGAGTTGGTTCACGGCGCTCGCCAAGTGTTGGTCCATCTTGGTGTGCAGTTCGGCAATTTGGGTGCTGTAGCCAGAGACGCCTTTGGTCAATGCGTCCACCGTGCCGGTGAGCGCTTTTTGTGCGTCTTGCAAATGGGTGCGCACATGCCCCAGTGACGCTTCGGCAGTTTCGGCGCCTGTTTTAAAGTCGGCCGCTGCGGTGCTTTGAAGCTCGACAGAATGTTCGATAGCGCTGGCGCTTTCTTTGAATTTGACGGCGGTGGTGTCAATTTTTTCGGCCGTGCTTTGCAGCGTTGAAATGGTTTGGCCCAAATTCGTTAACAAGGTTTCCATTTGCTTAGAACCCTCGTGGCCCGCACTGGCTGCGCGGGCGAGTGCGGCATCTAGGTCGGCCACGGTGCTGCGGGTGGTGTCGATGGTTTGCGACAAAGTGTTCACGGCGTTACTGAAAGTAGCCAAACCACTTTCAATGCCTTGCGTCATGACCGCACCCGCTTTGCTGAGCTCGCCTGCGGCTTGGCTGCCTGCATTGCCAAAGCTCTGGCTGGAGACTTGAATGCTTTCGGCAAGCGTGGCGAGTTTGTCAAAGGCGGGTTGCATATTGCGCGACAGAGCGTCGCCAATGGCATTGGCAAAGTCGCCTTCAAAACGGCGCAGTTGACTGACCTGTGAACGGTTTTCGTCCAAGATATCTTGGAACAACGCGAGCTGCATGCGCACACTGGCTTCGGCTGCGTTGTCGGGGACGTGCGCACGAAGTGTGTGGCACAAGGTGTCGATGCTGTCTTGCAAGTTTTCGAGCGAAATTTTGGCTCGCCAGTTCCACACCAACGAACACAACAAACCTGCAATAGAGGTGATGAACTTACCCCCAGCCGTTGCAATTAATGACTGCAACGCTTGGTCTTGCTGGCGCGCAGAGACATCGAGTGCATTGAGTGCCAAGCCTGCTTGCTGTAACGCAACAGCCAAGAAAATAAACGTACACATCAAACCAAAACCAATCAGCAAGTTGGGCATGGTTTCGAACAAGGCTAAATTCAAGCGCCCGCCTAAGACGCTGCGAACGGTCCAAATATCGGCGTGGCTGCGAAAGCTATAGCTCTGTAACGGGCCTGGGTTGACACCGTGCTGGGTGGGCAAGTCGATTAAACCGGCTTCTGTTTCGCGCAATAAAAACTTCAGTTCGTTGTCGGTGGTTTTGTTTTGTGCCAACGTCAGCGCTTCGCGGCTGTTGCCCTTCGATGCGCCTAACCGTGCATCGAGCGCCACTACCTCAGCACGCACATGGCGTATGCGAGCAGCCCATATGCCAAAGCTAATGAAAGAGAAGACAAAGATAACCGCCGCGATGGCAAGCGGAATGGCTAACTGTTCGAGTTGGTCGAGGTAAAGATTGGTAAGCATCCCTCTATTGTGAACAAAGTTGAACTCACTTATTAGAGGGGGTCGAGGGCTAAGCCACCGCTTCGAATCACGCGGCGTTTGCAGGCGTTCAACAACACGCCGAGTTGCGGTGCCCACAAGGTGAGGCGCTGTCTCGCTCGGGTCAAGCCTGTGTAAATGAGCTCGCGGCTGAGCACCGCAGATTCTTGGGCGGGCAACACCAAAAGCACATGCGAAAACTCGGAGCCTTGCGATTTATGCACCGTCATGGCGAAGACGGTTTCCACACTTTCTAGTCGCGAGGGCATGACCCACCGCACGGTGCTTTCGCCCGAAGTGGCGTCGATTTGTGGAAACGCAACGCGCATGAGCCCGTTGCGGTCAGCGAGACACAAACCAATGTCGCCATTCATGAGTCCAAGCGCATAGTCGTTGCGCGTGACCATGACGGGCCTTCCTGCATACCAAGTGCGAGAGCCAAAGCCAAGCGCTTGTTCGACATGAGCGTTGAGTTGCGTCACGCCCAGCGGGCCATCGCGCAATGCGCACAACACACAAAACTCGCTGAAGGCATTGAGCAGTGCGAGCGCTTGTGCGTCGTTGCAACCCGATGTTGCAACGTCAGCGAGCAGAGCCAGCCATTTTTTCCAGCCTTGCTTGAGCGCTGCAGCGAGTTGGGCATCGCCTGCGTGATGCCACTGAAGACGGGTGACGTCTGGGGTTTCAGTGAGTGAGGCTGTCCACTCGGGGGCTTGGTGCCAGAGTGTTTTGAGCTCGGTGGTGTTGTCCATCGTGTGTGGCGCATTCACCGCTTGCGCCCATTGACCAATGCCACTGTTTGCGTTGAATCGGTGACTGTGCGTGAGGGTGACAGTTTGGTGTTGTAGCAAGGTGCCAGTGCAAAGCTGCGACATGACCGCGCCCGCTTCGACCGAGGCGAGTTGGTCTTTGTCACCCAACAAGATGAGGCGTGCATGAAGCGGTACCGCGTGCAAAAGTTTGGCCATCATTTCTAAGTCGATCATGGAGGCTTCGTCCACGATCACCACATCGGCGGCGAGTGTGGGTGTTTGCAGCAATCGGTGCAGGGTTTGCGCATGGGTCGGAATGCGGTGGCGCACCTCTTCGGGCATGTGTGTGAGCGCGTGGCGAATAGATTCGCTCAACCTTGCCGCAGCTTTGCCTGTGGGGGCTGCTAAGTGAATGCGCAAGTCTTGTGGCGATGCGCCCACGAGCAAAGACAACAACTTCACCACGGTTGTTGTCTTGCCTGTGCCGGGGCCACCCGTGATGAGCGTGATGCGGTTTTGTGCAGCCACTTCGCAGGCGAGTCGTTGTTGATCGGGCTCGTTGGTGGAGTGGTTTGCCTGCGGTGTGAACAAAACATCTAAGCGTTGCTTTAAGTCTGCGGGTGTTGGGCAGGGCAGCGCCAGACGTTCGCTGAGATGGTGGCGAATGCTTTGCTCGGCTGTCCAAGCACGACGCAAATACAAACGCGCTTGATGTTGTTTTAGAGGGCTGGCTTCGCCTTGCGTCCAAGGCATCGTGGCTGCGGCGGTGTGCAAGTCTGCGGGAAGCGCTGCGACTTGCACGTCGTTCCACCCCAGCAGCGTGGCGGCTTGGTGTTGCAACGCCTCGAGGTCGAGGCACGCATGGCCGCGACCCCATTGATGGCTTGTCAGCGCGGCAAGCCAACTGTGGCGCGGGTCATCGCTGGGCTGTTTGCGTTGCAAAAATTTGGCGAACTCAACATCTAAGCTGGTGAAGCCTGTCGATTGAGATAGCGCTTGGTGTGTTGAGTGATCGTTCATTTCGAATCTCCCACCACCCAATTTTTCGCCATTAAATCGTCAAGTGTTTCAATCAACACGCGCGGTGGCTTTTGCAAGTGAACGCCAGCGCCTTCGGAGTCGATGCCTCGCAAAAATAAATAGATAGCACCGCCCACATGTTGGTCGTAGTCGTAGTTGGGCAAGCGAACTTTGAGTAACCGGTGCAGCGCCAAGGTGTAGAGCACGTATTGCACTTCGTAGCGTTTGTGCAGCACCGCGTTTTGCAGCGTGTCGTTGTCGTAACGGGGCAGTTTGTTGGACTTGTAGTCCACCACCCAATAGCGGCCTTCGTGATGCAGCACCAAGTCCATCGAGCCGGTCAGCATGCCTTGCATCACGCGCGCTTGCAGGGCGGGGCGCGGCGTATCTTTAAAGAGGTGAGCTTGAATGTGTTGGTCCAGCACCGCCGCGCTGAGGTGTTGCACTTCGAGGTTGAATTCCATCTCGGGCCACATCGCCTCGGCGCTGAGTTGGCAAAGCGTCAGCGGGCTTGCATTTAAAGCATGCAAAGGTAAGGGGGTTTGCACAATTGTTTTTAACCAAGGTTCGAGCTGTGCATGGGATTCGTCTTCAAGTTGCAACCACTTGGCTTTTCGCTCCAATAAATCGCGCCAAGCTAACTGCGCGCCCACGAGTGGGTCGGACGGCGTCTGCGCAATAGGCCATTGGTTGTGCGACAGCCATTCGAGTAAGTCGTGCAACAACGTGCCGTATCGCGCACCGGCTGGAAAACTTTGCCAAGCACTGATTGCTGTGATGTCTGAGGAACTATTTGAAGCGTCATCTGCCATCGAATCCGTGATCGCATCGGCCACCGCTTCATCGCGTTTTGACTCAGAGATCAAACCACGCGTGATGGCACTAAAACTCGCCGTCCACCACAAACTGTGATGCACACGCTTGGGCGTGAGTGCCTCTTTGAACCCAGCAGATTCTGCGGGCGCTTGGTAGATCACCCGTTTGAGCGTGTGCGCCTCGGGCAATGCGTGTATGGCAATGTCTTTGCAATCGCCCCACAAGTCGTGAATTTGTGTGGCTAAGTCGCCGCGCTTTTGGCGCTTCAGCAGCTTAGAGAGGGCGCTTTGTTTGAGCGTTTTTTTAGTGGCATCGCCACTGATGTCTCGATACGTTTCTGCTAGCCCAAGCCACAGCCCACGTTGTGCGCGAGTGAGCGCAACGTAGAGCAAACGCATGTCTTCTTCGACTGACGAGGGTTCTTGTTGATCGGCGGTGTCTTCGTCGTCATCCACATAGCTCGACTTAGAGTTTGGGTTTGATTCTGTTTTAAAGCTGCCTGCAAACGGCACAAATACCAAGGGGTATTGCAAGCCTTTGCTCTTGTGGAAGGTGACCACTTGCACGCATTGCGAATCGGTTTCAAGTCGTGTCTTTTGCGTGTCTGAACTTTCAGTGGGCATGCGAATTTGCTCACCCAAAAATCGCACCAATGCTTGTTCACCTTGCAGGCTTTGTGCCGCGTGTTGAAGCAGTTCGCCTAAATGCAGCAAGTTACTCAGGGTGCGTTCGCCATCGGTTAGCGCAAGCAAGCGTTGCGCTACACCTTGGCTGTGCATCCAGTGGTAGAGCATGGGCAACACACCTTGTTGTTGCCAAAGCTGATGCCAATGGTGAAAGCTGTCGAGCAACGCTTCCCATTTCGTTTCAACTTGCGTGACGTGTTGCACCTCGTCCAAGCTCAAGGCCCACAGCTTGCTGCCAACGGCGGAGCGCACCCAATCTGTCTTTCGAGGTGAGGCCACAGCGCGTAAAAAACGCCAGAGATCGAGTGCTTCGGCTGATGCATACACGTTGCTGCGATCCGATAAATACACACTCGGTATGTGTCGCTCGCGCAATGCGGCACGAATCGCGTCGGCGTGTTGTTGTCCCCGAACTAAGACAGCCATCTCCCCCGGATGCGCCACGCCATCATTGAGCAATTGCGCCATGTGGTTGGCAAATGCTTCTGACATTTGATAGACGTATTCTTTGGCTTTGATTGGCTTTTCGCCGCAAGGGATATGCCAAACCGTCATCGACGGGTGCGGTTTGCCGTCTGCTTGCGTCAGTGGCGTTACGTTGCCGTCTGCGCTCACACGCACAAAGTCAATCTGTCCTTGTTGTGACGCAAAAGGATGATCGGTTTGAGTGAACACATGGTTCACGGCGTTGACCAAACCTTGACTCGAACGACGGTTGCCGCTGAGTGTGTGCAGTGCGTGCGGGTTGTTTTCTAGTGCGTGTTCTCGCGCTTTTAAATACGTGCCGAGGTCGGCACCCCGAAAGCTGTAAATGGCTTGCTTGGGGTCGCCAATCATCACCATGGCTTGTGCATCGGTGCATTCATGCGGTGCATAAATGCGGTTGAGCGTGCCGTATTGCCAAGGGTCGGTGTCTTGAAACTCGTCGACCAATGCCACAGGGTATTGGTGACGAATGGCGGTGGCCAGTCTGCCATCGTCCGCCATCACAGCGCGATGCAAGTTTTGTAATAAGTCAGAAAAGTCAAACGCAGCGCGCTGTGCTTTGGCTGCTTGATACGCTGCCCCAACCACATAGGCGGCGTGTTGCGCAATGAGATCTCGGGTTTGAGGCTCACTGTTTAAATGTTCAACATAGTCTTGCACGGCTGCAAAGAATTGAAAATTTTTCGCATCAGCCCATCCTCTTTCCAACAGAGTGCTCACGCTAAAGCGCTTGATGTGATCGGGTTTGATGGTGGCTTCTTTCTCAACCCACTCTTTCAATGCGTTAGACCAAAGAACCAAGTTGGGTCCGGAAAAGCCAGTGCCTCGAATGAGCTTTTGTGCAATGGCTGTCTGCAGTGCTTGCCACACCGCATCGCTCCAGTGCTGGCGAGCAACAGCGGCTTTCGCCTCTAGATCGGCTTGCCAAACTAGGTGGTTTTGTATCAGTTGTGCGGGGGTGGATTCAGGCGGTTCAACGGTGCGTGGTGAACGCTCTTGTTTTTTCCAAATGTCTTGCAGCGCAACCAATAAATTGTCTGGCGCATTGCCAATTTGTGGTTGAACCTGGCGCAGCGTTTCTGCACTCAGTGGGTAAAACCACTCACGCCAATAGTCTTGCACCAGCGTGCGTTGCAAGTCTTGGGCGTTTTCGAGGTGCGTTTGCTCAAACAGGTTTTGGCTTTCAAGCGCGTGTTGACTCAACATACGGCGCGACCAACCGTGAATGGTGTAGATGGCTGCATCGTCCATCCACTCGGCCGCGCAGTTGAGTTGCAAGGCACAACGTGGCCACGCATCGGTTGCAAAGCTGTCGCGCAACTGCACTAAAAAAGGATCGGGTTCAAAGCCTGGCGGCAACGCCCGGTTTTGCGCGCTGGCATCAAAGTAGGCCGCGGCTTGGCTGAGGCGTATGCGAATGCGGTCGCGAAGTTCTGCGGTTGCGGCCTCGGTGAACGTCATCACCAAAATTTGTGAGGGCAATAACGTGACGTTGCGTTCATGGCCTAAAACAAGACGCACATACAAAGCTGCAAGCGTCCATGTTTTGCCTGTGCCTGCGCTGGCCTCTATCACTTGTCGGCCATGCAGGGGCAAAGTGAGTGCATCCAGTTTTTGCGCTTGAAGGATGGGCTGAGTTGTCATGCGTCAGCCTCGGTGGTTGTTGCGTGAGCCACCATCGTGCCGTAGATGCGCTCGGCTAGGCTGGGCAAATCATCTTGTAAATCGGCGAAGTTTTTAAACACGCGTTGCAGCGTGCTGCTTGTTTCAAATTCTCCCGCCTTATGGCGCTGACCTTCAAACACTTGTTGCGCAACTTGTAGGGCTGCTGTTGGCGTGATGCCTGTTTCAAAATGCTGTGCAGCCAAATAAGCGCACGCAGTTTTGCGTGCAATAGGCAAGGGGCGATGCCAAGCCTCTTGGTAGAGCGCCATCATGTCTTGCAGCAACGTCAGGGCTTTGGCTTGAGGCAGCGCACCGAATTGCACAACGCCGTTGAGGCCAATTTGTACGCTCGTGGTTGGTGTGCCACTGGCGCAAGCTACCAAATGGTTGAGCCACAAGGTGGTGAGTGTTTCTGTGCGCGGGTATTTGTTTTTTTCTTTTCCTTCAAGCACTGCGCCTGCACGCATTTCAATTTGTAGCCAAGCCGATTGATCGGGTTTGGTTTTCCATACGTGCTGACCATTGGCCCATTCAGCAGCGAGCGTGCAGTCGTTTAAAGCAAAACGGGCAGACTGCACTGCTAAATCGAGTGACCAGTCTTGCGTGATGTCGTTGAAGCGCTCGAGTAGTTCATTGCGTTGCTGTAGCAATAAATCTTGTTGCGCTTGTCCAAAACCCGACAGAGCCAGTTCACCACTCAGGCGCAACACTTGCACGGCGTGCTCAGGGTCGGGCGCTTGCACGATGCTTTGCGTCAGCAAAAATTTTTCTAAGTTGTTCAGTGCAAAAGGCTCATCCTCAGCGCTTGCCTCTTCGGGTGTGTCTAGGTGCAAACGCAACCGGTCGCGCACATACACATCGACAGGTTGCTTCAGTAAACGACTGAGATGCTGGAGGGTGAGCTCGGTGACTTTGATGGCTTGGTGTTCTTCGTCGTGGCGCGACTCTTCGACAGGTGCGGCGCCTTGCGCCTTTTGCCAATCGTCGGCATAGGTTTGTACATCGCTATCTTGGCGAAAGTACTTGGCAGAAAAAGCTTGTAAGGGTTGTAGCTTGGCTTCAAAAGCCAATTGCCCATGGCGCACCCAAGTGGCATTGAGGTAGTCCATGAGTTGCGCAATTAACACCGAGGGCGGCTTGACTTCGTGGTCTGTTGTGCGCAAGCCTTGCCAGCTGACAAAAAGTTTTTCTCGTGCGGACAACAAAGCTTCTAAAAATAAATAGCGGTCGTCTTCGCGGCGTGATCGGTCGCCCGCGCGCCAGTGTGAATGGGTATGTTGATCACCCGCATGAGCGGCGTCGCTCATTAAATCGAAGTCGCGTGGAGTTTGGTTGCGCGGGTAGTCGCCATCGTTCATGCCCAACAAGCACACGCACTTGAACGGAATGGAGCGCATGGGCATGAGTGTGGCGAACTGCACACCGCCGCCGAAAAAGCGGCGTTGCATGGCGGGTTGTTGCAGCTGCGCCATCCAATGCTCACGCACCACCACCAGTGGCAAGGGAGTTTCAAGGCGAGCGAGTTGACACTCGGCAAGCCATGTTTCCAGCGGAGCCATGATGCGTTCAATCAAACGTTCATCGGCTTCATCCGTGGGCTTAAAAAACATGTCCATCAACTGCTGCAACACTGCCACCCATTCGGTAGGCGAGTGGTCTTGGCGCAGTTTGAGCAACGCTATGTGCGTGTGACGCAACCATTGCAACAAACCATCGACGATGTGAGCATCTAAACCGCCCACACCTGCTTGCGGCAATGTGTTGGCCCAAGGTGTGGGCAATGCAGTGTGATCGGCACCCTTGTTTTCACCCACCGCATAGCCCAATAACAAACGCTCAATACCAAACATCCAACTGTTTTGATTGGCGTCTGCCATGTCGGGGTCAATGCCCCACGGTTTGCGATGTTGCGCGTTCAGCCCCCAGCGCACACCCGCTTTGGACAACCAGTCATCGAGCTGCGCAACATCGTGTTCTTCAAGACCAAAACGTTTCCGCACGGCCGCTACTTCAAACAAGCTTTGCCACTCCACCCGCGTCACGCGCAATTGCGGTAACTGCAACAGCAGGTCGAGGGCTTGCACCAAGGGTTCGGTGCGTGGCGTGGTGTCGGCCACCGAATAAGGAATATGGCGCACTTCGTTTTGCGCAAAGCGACCAAACACAGCATGAATGTGCGGCGCAAAGTTGGCCATGTCGGGCACCATCACCATGATGTCGCTGGGCTTTAAGTTGGCATCTGCATCGAGCCATGCAAGCAACTGATCGTGCAGCACTTCGACTTCGCGTTGTGCCGAATGTGTTTTGACGAAAGTGATGCTGTGGTCGTCAGCCGCTATTTCGCGCGGCTGAGGTGGCAGCGGTTCTAAGTGAAGCAGCGACGACTGCAAATGCGCCAAGGTGCTAGGGGTGCGTCCTTCATCGAGGGCAGTTTGTACGGGGTCCACAAACACATCGACTCGGTTGAACTGCGCTTTGTATTGATTGACATCGTCAAACCCATCGAGCAAGTGCAAATAGTCGCGACCATGTTTGCCCCATGCGGCTAGCAGTGGTTGGGTGTCGGTGTGAAGCGTGTATTGATCGGCCTCGCTTAAAAAACCATCTTCATTGGGCACGGGCAAGCCAGCTTTGTGCGCTTGCCGTTGATGACTTAATTGGGTTAGTTTTAACAAAGGCACACGGCTTTCAACCACATGACCCCAATAGTGTTGACAGGGGTTTTGCACCAGCATGAGCACCTGGCACACACGCCCTAATGCGGCTAGCGCTTGCACCGTTTGCATGGGCAGCGACGTCACGCCAAACACCATGATGCGATGCGGCACACCCGCAGGGCGTTCGCCTTCTGCGAGGGTGTTCATCTTGGCCATGA
>CAZEAQ010000044.1:0-12437 GCA_964510145.1 uncultured Bordetella sp. | reverse complement strand
AATTAGCGCGGTGCAGGCTTGGCTGAATAGTTGGCTTGAGAGCGATTTATTTGCGATGGCGATGAAAAAAACTGACTCAGTTAGTTAATCACTAAGCAAATCTGCATGGTTTTAAAACAGCAGCTTTCCCCTTAAAAACCTTGCGGTGCTTAAATCTTCGCTCCGCTGCAAAGCACCATCAACCAAGGTTTTCGTTATGAATAAATTTTTTGCACTCAGCTGCATTTCCACTGTCGCGTTGCTCGCGGCTTGTGCGTCGCAGCCTATTACCCATCGTGCGGTGGCCGATTTGCAATCTACCCGCAATAGCGCTGCTTCTGGCACGGTTAGTTTTGTGCAGCGCGGCGACGTGGTGGAGGTGAGCGGCGAGGTGAAGGGCCTAAAGCCAAATGCTGCGCATGGTTTTCATGTGCACGAAAAAGGCGATTGCTCGAGTGGCGATGGCCTAAGCACGGGGGGCCACTTCAACCCCGCCTCGGTGGGGCATGGGCAGCACGGGCAGGGCATGCATCATGCGGGCGATTTGCCTTCTTTGATGGCTGACGCCAGCGGGGTGGCACGCATAAGTTTTCAAACCAATCGCATTAGTTTGATGTCGGGGCAAGCCAACAACGTGGTGGGCCGTGGGTTAATTGTTCATCGCGACCCTGACGACTACCTCACCCAACCCACAGGCAACGCTGGCCCACGCCTCGCGTGCGCTGTGATTCGCTAAATTAAACTTGGGCGCATGACGATCAAAAACACCTCGTTCGTTGAATGGCTGTTTTTATTTTTGTGCGCAAGTCTTGCACACGCCGCACAAGCCCAAGTGGGCGAGCGTGTGGCGCTGCCCGGTTTTGCAATAGACCGCACCGAGGTCACGATTGTGCAGTTTGATCGTTACGTGCAAGCCACCGGCACGGTGACTCGCGCCGAAAAAGAGGGCGGGGGTTTTGAGTATGTGGCGGGTTGGCAGCGCCGCCCCGGCTGGTCTTGGCGAAAGCCCGATGGCGAGGCTACGAGCGCACAAATGCCTGCGGTGCATATCGACTTTGCCGAGGCGCAGGCTTATTGCCGTTGGGCGGGGGGCCGTTTACCGACGGGGGCCGAGTGGCAAAAAGCCGGCTTTACCGAACTGCGCGACTCACCACCCGCACCTTGGGTTAAGGGGCGCACTTATGCGTGGGCCACGGGCGACAGCCCGCAAGGGGCCAACACCAGCGACCCCGACCCATGGCCCCGCGCAGCACCTGCGGGCGCCACGCGCCAAGGCGTGAATGGTTTGTACGACATGGGTGCCAATGTGTGGGAATGGACCACCGACACGCAAGGCCAAGAGCGCAGAACGGTGGGCGGTTCTTGGTGGTACGGCGCTTACAACATGAAGGCCGATGTGCAAGCCTTTAAGCCAGCCGATTTTTATGCGGTCTACATCGGTTTTCGATGTGTCTATGACCGCTGATGGTTCAGCGCCTTAAGGCTGATGCGCTAAAACTCAAACCCACCTTGACGGCGCACAGCGGCCGATGCGTCGCCCGTTAGCAAGTCGGCCAGCAGTTCTGCGTGTGATGGGTTTTGGGCTTGGGTGCAAATGCCGAGGGTGTAGTCGGTGCTGAGCTCAAATTCGGCGGGCAACAAGTCCACCAAATCGACGCCTTCGGTGTAGTTAATTTCAGTCACTTGTGTGCAACCAATGAGGCCGCTTTCTTGGCTTTTGGCCATCTCGGCCATGGCGGTTGCGCCGTTCGGAAACACTCGCAATTTGCTGCGCAGCGTTTCATCTAGCCCCAATGCTTTGAGCACGTTCATAAAGTGAATGCCCGCAGTGGCTTTATCCGGATCAGGAAAATAAATACCGTTGGCTGCGCTCATGGCGGCGTGCAGTTCGGATCGTGTTTTAACCGGCGGATGCGCGGCACCCGTGGGCACCGCCACCCCCGTTTTAACGTGCCCCAAAGACCGTGCGCTACCCGACACAACATGACCCGACGCAATGAGTTGGTCGATGAGTGGCTTGGTCAATATCACCACATCGCAGGGCGTGCCGTGAACGAGTTGGTCGCGCATCATGCCGACGGCACTGAAGGTGCCTTTGAGGGGGGTGTGGGTTGCTTTTTCAAACTCAGCTTGAATTGCTTTGACAACGGCTGCGGCGGCACCGCCACTCAGTACATGCATTTTTTGTTTCTCGGTGACGGTGAGTTAATCGGGTTTGGCGCCTGACACTTTGACAATGTTGGCCCACTTTGCAATGTCTGCATTGAGGTATTGGTCAAACTCAGAAACCGACATCGACATGGGCACAGCGCCTTGTTTGGCCCAGGTTGCTTTGACTTCTGGGTTGTTCACGATTTTGCGAATTTCGGCATTCAATTTACTCACAATGTCAGCCGGTGTTCCCTTGGGCGCCATGAAGCCTAGCCAAATCGTGGCTTCGTATTTGGGCACGGTTTCTGCCACGGTGGGCAGGTCGGGCAGGTTGCTAGAACGGGTTAAACCGGTTGCGCCGAGGGTGCGCACTTTGCCGCCTCGGGCGAATTCGGCCATGGTGGTTTCTGCGTCAAACATCACGTCAACTTGGCCACCCACGATGTCGGTGCGTGCGCCAGAGCTGCCTTTGTAGGGCACATGCGTCATGTCAACGCCCGCCATGTGTTTAAACAATTCACCCGCCATGTGATAGGGCGTGCCGTTGCCAGACGATGCGTAGTTCAGCTTGCCCGGCTTGGACTTGGCCAACGCTACCAGTTCTCCCACAGTTTTGACGGGCACGGACGGATGCACCACCAGCAACAGGCTGGAGTAGTTGACGGGGGCAATACCCACGAAGTCTTTCATCAACCCAAACGGTTTATTGGGAATGAGCGACTCGTTTACCGTGTGGGCGTTAGACATCATCAACAAGGTGTAGCCGTCAGCGGGCGACTTGGCGGCGAAGTCGGTGCCAATGATCGACCCCGCACCGGGTTTGTTGTCAATCACAAAAGACTGTTTGAGTTCATCACCCAAACGCTGCGCCATAAAGCGTGCGTAGTTGTCTGCGGGGCCACCCGCTGCAAATGGCACAACAATTTTGACGGGGCGGTTGGGGTAGTTTTGCGCTTGCGCAAAGGCGGTGGAGGTGACTAAAGCGCCGCCAACAGCGACACCCATAACGGCACCTAAAAAAGTGCGCAGCGGCGAAGCTGCAAATTGAGAAGAGCGAATGAGAGGCAACATGATTAATCAACCTTTCCTATGCGAATGACGAGGGCGCTCATCTCTTTAGCGTCCGCTTGCACAAAGCGTTCAAACTCGGTGGCATCTTGATACATGAAGGACGTGCCAGAGGCGTTTAGTGCGGCTTGAGCGCGAGAATCTTGAACTGCAAATTTGGCAGCTTGACGCAAAGTTTCCACCACTGCATCGGGTGTTTCAGCAGGTACAAACAAGCCCGACCACTGCGAGTATTGAATCGGCACACCAAGCTCTTTGAGGCTAGGCACATCGGGCAGGCTGGCAAGGCGGCCTTCGCCCCAATGCGCAAGTGCACGCAAACGGCCCGAGGCAATGTGTTGCTTCACACTGGCAGGCCCAGTGGATAGCGCTTCAATTTGCCCACTGAGGAGCGACAAAACCGCAGGCCCTGCGCCGGTGTAAGGCACATGCAGCATGAAGCTGGAAGTGGCCGCTTTGAGTTGCTCCATTGGTACATGCATGGTGCCGTAATTGCCCGAAGAACCAAACGAAATACGCCCGGGGTTTTTCTTGGCGTACGCCATAAATTCGGCATAGGTTTTCCATGGGCTATCGCTTCGCACCACCAACACCGTAGGGTCTGCTGTAAAGCGAGCCACAGGCTTGAGTTGGTTCACTTGAAACATGGGCGCACGTTGCAAAATTTTGTCCGCCTCGGGCAACACCACCAAAGACGACAACGACATTAACAAGGTGTAACCATCGCCTTTGGACTTGGCCACTTGCGCCATGCCTATGCCACCCCCAGCGCCGCCTTTGTTCTCGACCACGATGGGTTGTTTGAGGTATCGCGACATGGCCTCTGCCACAGGACGCCCCACCGTGTCGGCAACGCCCCCCGGTGGAAAGGGCACCACCATGGTGATGGGTTTGTTGGGGTAGCCCTGCGCGATGGCGCTAAAACTTGCAGCCAACAACAAAGCGCTTGCGATGGTGTTTTTGAAAGAGAGTCGTTGCATACCTTGTCCCCTTTATTTCGTTTTAAACGAAGCGGTTTTCGATGCTTCCCACGCCATCAATTTCAATGCGAATGACGTCGCCCTTGGCGATGTAGCGTGGCGGATTAAAGCCCATGCCAACCCCCGCAGGCGTGCCCGTTGCAATGATGTCGCCCGGATACAGCGTGATGCCGCGCGAGATGGTTTCGATCAATGTTGGAATGTCGAAAATCATGTTTTCGGTGGGGCCTTCTTGGCGCAACTCACCATTCACCCAGCAACGCACGCGAGTGTTGCGCCCATCGACTTCATGGGCTGTGACCAGCCATGGCCCCATGGGGCAGAAGGTGTCGAACGATTTGCCCATGTCCCATTGCTGATGACGCATTTGCACATCGCGAGCGGTCACGTCGTTCACCACGGTGTAGCCAAACACATGGTTCATCGCGTCGGCGGCACGAATGTTTTTGCCCCCTTTGCCAATGACCACCGCTAACTCGGCTTCGTAGTCAATTTGCTCAGACACCTCAGCGCCAGGAAGATGCACATCGTCATGGGGGCCAATGACGCACTCAGGCACTTTGGTAAACACGATGGGCCAAGCTTTGGTGTCGGTGTTGCTGTCTTTAAAGACCGACGCTTGCAGCTCTTTGGCGTGCGCGTGATAGTTGCGCCCAACACACCACACATTGCGACGGGGCACGGGTAGGGGCGACTCGAGTTTGACGGAGCTAATGTCAATGGCTGCGCCAGTAAAAGCGGGTAAGGGCTGGCCAGACACCATGGCATCAATGATGCACTGCGCACCGTAATGCGCCTGTGTGGGCGAGAGAGCAAAGGCGGTAACTTGAAGTCCGTCGGTAGAGACTTGCCCCACATGACGCTGACCTTGATGAATGAACGTAGCAATACGCAAAAGCGTCTCCTTGAATGAATAATTTGTCTAGGACTAATTTAATTCATCTTGGGTAGGTCGCGCTATGCGTGAAGACACGCACGAGACATTACTTTTTCTTCTTCGGTTTGGGGGCTTCTTTGCGCACGGCTCGTTCGGCATCGGCCTTTTTGCCCTCAGCCAGCCACTTGGCAAACTGCTCGGGCGTCTCGAGGGTGATGCGCCCCAGTGCGTTCGACCTGAAGTCGTGAATCACAATGTGCGCGGCTTTGGTGAGGTTGATGCGTCCGCCACTGAGCACCGCACCCCGCAGGCGTCCAATGGCTTCGAGTAATTGCACGTCGCTCATGTCGCCCACGTTGTCAATTTTGTAGCGTGCGCTGAGTTGCGCTGGGTAGTGGGCAATGAGGTAGTGAAGCAGCTCGAGCGCCACCTCTTCTTCGTCAAATGCGTTCACGCCAATGGCGCCGCTGGCGGCAAGATTAAAACCGCTTTGCTCGACGATGATGCGCGGCCAAAGCACGCCGGGGGTGTCGTACAAATAAAAGTCATCGGCTAAGGCAATGCGTTGCTCAGTTTTTGTAATGCCTGCTTCGTCGCCCGTCTTGGCGCTGCGCTTGCCTTTGAGTGTGTTGATGAGGGTGGATTTGCCCACGTTTGGAATACCGCAAATTAACACGCGCATGGGTTTGACCATGCCGCCTCGGTTGGGGGCGAGTTGTTGGCACGCTTCAATCAGCGCTTTGGCAGGTGAAGTCATGCTGGTGTCTAGCCCAATGGCACGCACGCCGGGCTTGGCGTTGTAGTGATCTAACCAAAGTGCGGTGCGTTGTGGGTCGGCCAAGTCTTGTTTGCTCAACACTTTAAGTGCGGGCTTGCCTTTAATCAGCTCGGCCAACATGGGGTTGGCGCTTGATCCGGGCAAGCGGGCATCGAGCATTTCGATGACAACATCGATCTCTTTAATGCGCTCCCCAATCGCTTTGCGCGTGAGGTGCATGTGTCCGGGAAACCATTGAATCGTCATAAGGCGTGATTGTCGGTTACCAAGTTGTGCAGTCGTTGGTGCACGGCGTCTTGCAAATTGACGGGCAGTTGCTGCTTGGCTTTGAGGTAGTGCTCGGTGTAAACGTCAAGGTAGGCGTTGAGTGTGTCTGCCGCCGTAGGCTGGCTTGCTAGCTCTAAACAAATGGCGCCAACTTCGGCGGTGCAAAAGTGGTCGTCACGTTTGGAGCGACGCAGTTTGTAGCGCGATATTTGTTCGGGGTGCAGGCTCAACACGGGCAGATGATTGAGGTAGGGGCTTTTGCGAAACATCTTGCGTGCTTCGTGCCAAGTGCCGTCGAGCAATATAAAAAGAGGGCGCTTGGTGCTGCCGAGTTCTACTTCGTGAACGACGCGGTTTGCCTCTACAAACTCACCCGGAAACACCACATAGGGTTGCCACATGGGGTCGGCAAGCAAAGCGGTTAAAGCAGGGTCGACCTCGGTGCGTGCCCAGCCAAAGGCAAAGGTGTCGGGCACCACATCGGCAATGAGCCAGCCGGTGTTGCTAGGTTTGAGGGGCTCAATGTCGGCCATTAACAAACACACGCCAACTTGTGTTGCCAACGTGGGGCGAAGTGCGCAGATGCAATGGCTGGTTAGCAACCGACACCCACTACAACGTTGCCCTTTGGGGCCACCGCGAGCTAAAAATGGTTTCACACTTCGCGCCAGTCGCGCAGCGTGCAAACGAGCAACAGCGTGGGGCATGGTGTGAGTTTTTTATGCCGACACGTTGCATTCACGACGCAGCAACGCAAGTGCATCGAGTAGCTTGGTGTCGTGCGTGCTTTCAAGCGTCATGAGCGATTCGTCGACAAAGGTTTCCCACATATCGATGTAGTCGTCTTGATGCGCCACAGGGGCGTGCGTGGTGATGTACTGAGTGGCTAGCTCGGGTTGCAAGCCCGATTTGCGAATTTTGCGAATCAAGGTGGCTGCGGTTTTTTCGGTCAGCAAAGTTTTGCCTGCGCTGCCAGTTGCGATGCACAAAAAAAGCGTGAGTAACGAGCTGTCGTCGCTATGACCGCCAGTGGCTTTTTGCCAAATGGCGGAGGTTTGTCGGTCAAAGTGATCGACTTCGGACAACCCGTCTTCCACCCAAAAATAGCGACCGACAAATGCAGGCGTTTGCTGAAATAGTTGGGTGGGCGTGAGCTTGTTGTCCAAAATTTTGGGTAAGTCGGCTTCAACGCTTTGCTGCACCTTTTGAACAGCGGCGTGCAGTTCGGCGGGTAGTTTTTTGGGCAGCGTAAAAACAATATTTTTGTTGGCCGCTGGTTTGCGCAGCGTGTCGATGAGTTTTTGAAAACCCACCCAATCGGGTAGCTCTTGTGTGGCTTTGGCTGAGGCGGGTTGCGCCGCCATCACGAGCAGCGCAGTGCGAATTACGGCTTCTGCGTCGCAGCCTGCTTCTTCGAGTTCGTCGGCGCTGAGCCCCATGTTTTCGGCCAGCCAAATAGCGGCATTAATGACATGCCCAACTTGTTGGCGCTTGTGCAGTTCGCTTTGGTAGTCGGCCAAATTGCAGAGCGACCATTTGGCGAGTTGTGGAATGTGTTTGTCGCTAAATGCGCCGTGCTCGTTCATGCCAAAGTGCGTGTTTTGCGGCATGACGATGAGGGCTTTGAGCATGTCTGATGCCGCTTTGGAGCGCGACATGAACGAGTGCTCTCGCAGCGACTCAGCGGCTTTGCGCAAGTCGCCACCGCTTTGAAGTTCGAGCGTGAGGCTGACTAAGTTGACGATGCGGTCTTTGGCTTTTTCAATTTCTGGGCGTAAAAATTCGCTGCCGAAATAGCGAGCAATTTGCACCATGCCTTTGGGCGCATCGGTTTGAATGGCCTCAAGCGTTGCGTTGTCCAAAATGCCGTGTTGTACGCCATAGGCCAGCGCCTTTTCGAAGAAAGGGCGACCATCAAAAATGGAAACGCTGGACTGAGTCATGCCAATGAAGTCGATGAATTAAATGGCCGACTCTTCGTCTGAGTCTCGTGCTTTGGGGGTGGCTTGGCCGCGGTCGGTGGCGCTGGTTTCTACTTTGCCATCGTCTTCTTCGGCTTCTTCTTCGGTGCTTGCTGCATCGAAGGCCCGCGCTTTGGCACGCAAGACTAAAAGCATTTCAATAAAGAGATCTGGAATTTTGTGACGCAATATCCAAGCGAGTTGCATCCAGTCTTGGTCTGCAACTTCGTCTTCTTCAACACGCGGTTTCACGTAAGCGGAGCCGAGCAGAGCGCTCTCAGACAAGATGTCGCCATCGTCCTCAGAGGTGTCGAATGTGCCGGTGCGAGCGAAGGCTTCAATGCGACTCCACTTTTCGGTGAAGTAGTCGGCCAGTGCTTCAGCGCCACCTTCAAGATCGCCAATGGCGGTTAAAAATTCGACGGGGTCTGCGTCTTCGCGAAAAATGATGGAGTTCATCATGCCGCGCAGATGCGTGCGGGTGAGGTCTTTGTATTGTTTTTCAATGACCACGGCACGGGCAAATTGCTCAGGGGTGACGAGTAAATTGATCACCGATTCTTTGGAGTTGTCGTATTCACGAATGACGGCCAAGATGTCTTTGGGGGGCAACTGATCGAGGACCACCATCAAGGCGTGGTCGCCTTCGTTGTCTGCCAATTCGACTAAGGCAGCCTCTGCGCCCGAAATATCGCCTGCGGCAATCAGGCTTTGCGTTTTGGCAATGAGTGCAACTGCATTTGTTTTGTCGTTGGTTTTGTCGGTCATGGGCGTCCTCTTGTCGCTTTATTCTTTGCTGTCAAAACCTTGCTCAACCATCCAAGCGTTGCCAGCTTCTTCGCGTTCACGCGCTTCTCGGTCTTCATCGGTTTCGGGTTGATCGCCGCGTTCCACGTTCTCTAGCGCTTCATCTGAATCAGCGCTTTGTGCGCGGCTATGCAACGGCGTGTTGTGCATGTATTCAAGGGCAGCGGCAACGCTCATAAACCAAGCGCCCACAGGCTCAGCCAATATTTGCGACACGATGGGTTGCGCCCAAGGTGCAATTCGAATGCCCTCAGACAGGGTGTCCCAATCTAGCAAGTCATCTGCATCGCGAGTGATGAAGTGCGCCATCAACTCGGGCTCCACAAACTCGAAGGCTTGATGCAGCACCACGGCCACCATTTCGGGGTTGAGGTCCATCATTTGGAGTAAAAATTCAATTTCTTGACGCTTCTCGTTCAAGCGCTTGGCTAAAACGTGATGCCCCTCGGAGTCGGAGCTGAGGTCGTCCAACTCTGCTTGGTAGGCTGTGCGTAGCTCTTGAAAAAATGGAGAAATGTGCATGCGTTATTTGTCCAAGTTGTCAGGGGCGATGGAGTACGTTTTGAAAATAGGCTTGCCAAATTTCGCGAGCCGTTTGCGCGGGGTCGTCGAGCAAGTTGCGGCGACGATTGTCGTCATAGGCTTTGCGTTTTGCATCATCAGACAAGACGTCGTAGGCTTCTTGCACCTCACGAAAACGGGCCGGTGCGTCGGGGTCGGTATTGCGGTCGGGATGAAACTGCGAGGCTTTTTGACGGAATGCTTTTTTGATATCCGCCAGCGTTGCATCGCTTTTTAGCCCGAGAGCTGCGTAATGTTCGGCCACGCAATACCTCTTTAATTACAGCGGTTGCTTGAGTCGAATTTCTTCGACTTTGACCGAGCCCATGGGTACCGTTTTGGCGCTGGACATTTCGCGTTTGAAACCTGCCAGTTCATGAAAGCGCATGGCGCGGTCGTTGGCAATGGGTAACCAAATAGACACATGCGTGCAGCCTTCTTCTTGCAAGCCTTCGCGAGCGGCGTCCCACAGCGCCAAGCCCACCCCTTTGGACCAGTAATTGGAGTCGACATAAATGTCCCAAATTTCGCCCATCGTGTTGGGCGTGCCTTTGTCGCGTGAACGATCGAAGCCGACAAAACCAATGATCTTGTTGCCATCGACGGCCACCTGCACTTGAGGCTCGGCAAACTCAATGGCTTCGCGCCAATAAGAAATGTTTTTGGGCTCCGGCGTGGGCGTGGCTTGTGTACCGGTTTGCATGGTTTTGAATGCTTCTTTGGCGCTGGCGGCATAGAGCTCGGCAATTTTGGTGGCGTCGCGCATCGAGGCGGGGCGAACTTCAACGGTAGTCAAACTGGACATGGGAGAGTGGGGGAGATTAAAAAATTCAAAGACCAATATTGTCCCAGCAAAAAAGGTGTCCTGGCTAGGGTCAGTTAGAGTAACGCCCATGATTATTCTTGCCCCGATGGAGGGGTTGCTCGACTTTGTGCTGCGCGATGTGTTGACGCGAATTGGGGGCGTCGATCGCTGCGTCTCTGAATTCATTCGTGTCACGCAAACGTTGTTGCCTGAGCGCACGTTTTTGCGCATCGTTCCAGAGCTAGCCAACGGTGGAAAAACATTTGCAGGCGTGCCGGTGCGACCACAACTTCTTGGCTCAGACCCCAGTTGCATGGCTGACAACGCAGCTCGTTTGGCGAGCATGGGGTGCGATGGCGTGGATTTAAATTTTGGCTGTCCCGCCAAACAAGTGAACCGGCATGGGGGCGGCGCGGCTTTGCTGCAAGAGCCTGAGGTGCTTTACCAAATTGTGCGAGCCGTGCGTGCAGCTGTGCCAGCGCATCAATTGGTGACAGCCAAGATGCGATTGGGTTTTAACGATGACCACGCCGCCGAGGAATGTGCGTTGGCCTTGGAGGCAGGCGGTGCGAGCGAAATTGTGGTGCACGCCCGCACCAAGGCAGATGCGTATCGCCCTCCCGCATATTGGCACCGCATTGCAGACATTCGGGCCAAAGTGAAAACGCCTTTGGTAGCGAACGGTGAAATTTGGAATGTGCAAGACGCATTGCAGGCTCGCGCTGAGTCGGGTTGTTTTAACTTAATGCTAGGGCGCGGCATTGTGGCTAACCCCGGTTTGGGTTGGGCCATCAAAGCGCACGACGCCGAGGGCGATACCGCTTTGCCAACCATTACGTGGGACGATTTGTCTCCGCATTTAGAAACTTTTTGGCAGATTGTTTCGGGCCATGTGAGTGCACGGCATCGTGCTGGTCGTTTAAAGCAATGGCTCAATTTTTTGCGCCGACATTTTCCAGAGGCTCAGGTCGCGTATGAGGCGCTGAGGACACAAAACGACCCTGCAAGGGTGACAGAATTTTTGCGCTCTTCGCGCCATACTCAAGCTCAATATGCCTAATTCGTCTTCATCTTTGCAACCTTGGCAAGTCATTGTGGGCGGTATTTGCGGCTTGGTTTTGAGTATTGGACTCGCTCGCTTTGCCTACACGCCGTTGCTACCAACGCTACAAATTCAAACTGGTTTGAGCGATGCCTCGGCCGGCACCTTGGCGGCTATTAACTATGTGGGTTACATGAGCGGTGCCCTTGCCGCCAGTTGGATAGAAGACGTGCGTTGGCGCCAATGGCTTTACAGCACCGGCCTGTGGTTGTCTTTGGTCACAGTGGCCGCGATGGCTTTCACGACGTGGATGCCTGCTTGGGCGTTTGTGCGCTACGTGGGTGGGCTATGCGGCGCGACCGGTATGTTGTTGGGCTCCGGCTTGGTCTTGGGCTGGTTGATGCGACATGGACGCAGGCCCGAGCTGGGCTTGCATTTCATGGGCATTGGCTTAGGCATTGTGGTGTCTGCCTTGGGGAGTTGGGGGCTTTCGCAAATTTGGACGCATTGGGCCGATCAATGGTTGGCTTTGGCTGTGTTGGGTTTGATATTTTTCGTTCCCGCTTGGCGTTGGCGTCCGCCCGTGCCACCCAAAGCCACCGTGTCCGCAAATGATGAACCCGTGCAAACGCTTTCGCGTCGCTGGACTTGGACCATGCTGACGAGCTACTTTGCAGCGGGCTGGGGGTTTGTGATCAGCGCCACTTTTACGGTGGCAATTGTGGAACGCGAGCCAGCGCTGGCTGGGCAGGGCGCATTGGCGTGGGCATTGGTTGGTATGGCCGCTATTCCAGCCGTTTTTATTTGGGACAAAGTAGCCAGACGTTTGGGCGATACCAAGGCTTTGTTGCTAGCGTTTGGGTTGCAAACCGCGTCGGTGGTTTTGCCCGCCGTGTCTGGCGAGTTGTGGGCTGCACTGGCGGGCGCTATTGGCTACGGGGCCACGTTTATCGGCATCGTGAGTCTGACGCTGGCTTTGGTGGGACGTCGATCGCCGCAGAACCCGGGCAAAGCCATGGCTAAGCTCACATTGAGTTATGGCGTTGCACAAATGATTGCACCCGTGGTCGCAGGCTACATGGCGCAGGCGACAGGCACCTTCAAAGGATCGTTGTGGCTAACCGCTGCTGTGATGTTGGCTGGCATGGCGCTGTTGGCCAC
>CAZEAQ010000043.1:0-12517 GCA_964510145.1 uncultured Bordetella sp. | reverse complement strand
GTAGTCAATCCAGCTGTCACTTTTGGTCACGCCAATGCGCTCGGCAAAAAGTTGCAAGCTCTCGGGCGTGTAACCACGACGGCGCAGACCCACGATGGTGGGCATGCGCGGGTCGTCCCAACCGTTGACTTTGCCTTCGTTAACCAACTGCGCGAGTTTGCGTTTACTGGTGATGACGTAGGTCAGGTTCAGGCGCGAAAACTCGTATTGTTTGGGCGCTGGCGCTGCTAACAAACCGCCTTCGCATAAACGGTCCATCAACCAGTCGTAGAACGGGCGTTGGTCCTCAAACTCGAGCGTGCAAATGCTGTGGGTAATTTGCTCCAATGCGTCTTCGATGGGGTGTGCAAACGTGTACATCGGGTAGATGCACCACGTATCTCCTGTGTTGTGGTGCGTGGCGCGCCGAATGCGGTAAATGGCGGGGTCGCGCATGTTGATGTTGGGCGAAGCCATGTCAATTTTGGCGCGGAGTACCGCGGCGCCATCGGCTAATTGGCCATCGCGCATTTCGCGAAAACGGCTGAGGTTTTCAGCGGGTGTTCGGCTGCGAAATGGGCTGTTTACACCGGGCTTAGAAAAGTCGCCACGGTTAATGCGCATTTCCTCAGGTGTTTGCTCATCGACATACGCATAACCCGCTTCAATCAAGTGCTCGGCTGCGCGGTACATAAAGTCAAAGTAGTCGCTGGCTTGATAGGCTGTTGCCTCGTTGGCAGCTTGACCCATTTGCGCCCAATCAAAGCCAAGCCAGTTGACCGCATCGATGATGGAGTTGACGTATTCGGTGTCTTCTTTTTCTGGGTTGGTGTCGTCAAACCGAAGATGGCAAACGCCGCCGTAATCTCGCGCGAGGCCGAAGTTAATGCAAATGCTTTTGGCGTGTCCCACATGGAGGTAGCCATTCGGCTCGGGTGGAAAACGCGTGCGGATTTTGGCGGGGTCGGGCTCGCCTTTGGCGTGATGCGCTGCGTCACCCGGGCTACCTGCCCAGCGACGGCTGGCGTAGGTGCCTTTGGCCAAATCGCTCTCGATGATTTGGCGCAAAAAATTACTGGGCTTGTGGTCTTGTTCTGTCGCAGAGGAGGCGGGTGAATTCATAGGCAGATTTTAGGCGGGAGCACCCTCGATAATTGGGCGAGTTAAAGAGGAGTTTTATGGATATCGTTTTATTGCTCAAAGCAGCCGCGATGGGCGTTGTCGAGGGGTTGACTGAGTTTTTACCTATTTCATCGACAGGACATTTAATTTTGGCAGGTGCGTTACTCGGCATGGACGACGACAAAGCCAAGGTCTTTGACATCGCAATTCAAACGGGCGCCATTTTGGCGGTGATCATTGTGTATTGGCAAAAAATTGCCAGCACCGTATTGGCATTACCCACGCAAGTAGAGGCGCGTCGTTTTGCGTTGAACGTGCTAATTGCTTTTATACCTGCCGTCGTGTTGGGCTTGTTGTTTGGCAAATTCATCAAAGCGCATTTGTTCACGCCTACGGTGGTGGCAAGCACATTTATTTTGGGCGGTTTTATTATTTTGTGGGCGGAAGGTTGGGGGCGCACAAAACCTGAAGACACAGAGGTTTCGCCAGATGCGCCGCCCACAGAGCAAGCTCGAATCATGGAGGTTGAAAGCATGACTGCCAAAGACGCTCTGAAAGTGGGGCTGGTGCAATGCCTCGCCATGATTCCGGGGACGAGCCGAAGCGGCGCCACCATCATTGGTGGCATGTTGCTGGGGCTTTCGCGCAAAGCGGCGACTGACTTTTCGTTTTACTTGGCCATTCCCACGCTGATAGGTGCGGGGGCTTACAGCCTCTACAAAGAGCGCGAACTGTTAAGCATGGCGGATGCGCCTATGTTTGCTGTTGGTTTGCTGTTTTCTTTTGTGAGCGCTTGGATTTGTGTGCGTTGGTTGTTGCGCTACATCGCCAGTCATAGCTTTGTGCCGTTCGCTTGGTATCGCATCGTGTTTGGCGTTGTGGTGTTGGCGACGGCTTGGACGGGCACAGTCACTTGGGCTGCTTGACCGCAGTTCGCCCTTGAGTGCTTAAACCGCCATTAAATTAAGTAGTGCGGTTTCCACCGCTGCGGCGGTGACTTTGGGATATTCCATTGGGAACAAATGGGTGCCATCAATCTTCATGACACGACCTTGCGTCACGCGACGACTGAGGTCCAAACCCACTTGCTTAAGCTCCCGCGATTGCAGACCGCCAATGAGGAAGGCTTTGCATTGAAGCGGGTGGCGCTTGAAATAGTTTTCGAGATGGTCTGGAAGTGCGTTGTAAATGGCGCTTTCAATGTCTCGATCAAAGCTCAACACGCGACGTTGACCTTGGGCTGTTTGCACATCGTGTGTGCCATATTGGATGTAGTCGCGAAGCACTTGAGGGTCCCACTTGGCAAACATTCTCTTGTGCGCAAAGTGTTCAAACGCTGCGTTTTCGTCAGCCCATGAGTTGCGACGCTTTCGGCTCACCGCGGCAGGCGATAGCGCTTCAGCGCCAGGAATGCGTTTGACGGTTTTTAAGAGCTTTGCTTTCCACCCGCCCAGCATGGGGGAGTCCAACAACACCACGCCCCGCACCAGCTCTGGGTGTTTGGCCGCCACCATCATGCTCAAAATTCCACCGAGCGAATGACCTATCAAAAACACAGGACCATCAGAGGTAAATGGCGTCACAAAATCGGTGAGCTCTTGCATCAAATGTGGCCAGTTATCGGTGACCGGATAGTTCGGGTTGTGGCCTAGTTTTTCGATGGCCTCCACCCGAAAACCTCGAGCGCGTAAAGCGTCGAGCATGACTTTGTAAGTGCTTGAAGGGAAACTGTTTCCGTGAGAAAAAACGATGAGAGGTGCGCTCATACCCGTTAAATTAATTTCTCTTCAGGGGTCATGATTTTCTTGAGCGCTAGGGTTTTGGCGGAGGCTTTTAAAAGCGGTATTTCTGTTTGGCCACCATTCCACATAGGGTCTTCAATGCTGTCAAAAACTTGTCGAAGTTTTTCGCCCCATGTGTTGTGCAACATTTGGAAATAGGGGTTGTGTTCGTCAATGCAAACAACTTTGTCGCTTTCGAATTTGTCGGCCTCGTAGACCACCATATCGAGTGGCAAGCCCACAGATAAGTTTGATTTGAGCGTGGAGTCCATAGAGACCAACGCACACTTTGCAGCTTCATTTAATGGCGTGTCGGGTTGCAAAACGCGGTCGAGCACGGGCTTGCCGTACTTGGATTCACCAATTTGAAAGTAAGGTGTTTCTGCCGTGGCTTCAATGAAGTTACCTGGGGAATAAACCTGAAATAAGCGCATGCCTTCACCTGCAATTTGTCCACCAAAGATGAGCGACACATTGAAGTCAACACCCGAAGCTTTGAGGGCTGCGGCATCGCGGTCATGAACGCGACGAATGGCGGCGCCCAATACGCGAACTGCATCAAACATACTCTTGGCGTTCCAGATGGTGATGGGTTCGCCCTCTGGGTCATCTTTGAGTTGTTCAACTTGCAAGATTTCGCGAACCGATTGAGAAATCGACAGATTGCCTGCTGACAACAACACCATAAAACGATCGCCCGGTTTTTCGTACACGATCATTTTTCGGAATGTGCTGATTTGATCTAAGCCCGCGTTGGTGCGAGAGTCGGACAAGAACACCAAGCCCGCTTTTAGTTTGATACCGACGCAATAAGTCATAGCAATTTTTTGAGTTGATAAAGGGCGTCCAACGCATCGCGAGGACTGAGTTTGTCTGGATCGATGTCAGCCAATTTTGCTTGCAGTGGGCTTGGACCGTTGTCCTCTTGCAAGGGCGGTGGGGCGAAGAGATCGACTTGAGTTTTGGTGGCGTCTGCGCCCGCTTCAAGCGAGGCCAGTGCATGTCGCGCATGATTCAACACAGCAGAGGGCATGCCTGCCAAGCGAGCGACTTGAATGCCATAGCTGCGACTGGCCGGGCCGGGTTGAATTTCGTGCAAAAACACAATGCTCGCACCGCTCTCTGCTGCGCTGACGTGCACATTAATGGCCGCACGGTGGTTGGCTGGAAACTCGGTGAGTTCAAAGTAATGCGTCGCAAACAAAGTGAAGGCTTGCGTTTTATCGTGCAAATGTGTGGCAATACCGCTCGCCAAAGCCAAGCCGTCAAAGGTGGAGGTGCCCCGACCAATTTCATCCATGAGCACCAAACTGTGTGGCGTCGCAGCGTGCAAAATTTGCGCAGCTTCAGTCATTTCGAGCATGAAAGTTGACTGCGCATTGGCTAAATCATCTGCCGCGCCGATGCGTGTGTGAATGGCGTCGATGGGCCCGAGACGACAAGCGCTTGCGGGTACGTGGCTACCCATACTGGCCAGCAAAACAATGATGGCAACTTGGCGCATGTAGGTCGATTTACCGCCCATGTTGGGGCCGGTAATGACTTGCATGCGGTGCTGATGCCCAAGCCGCGTGTCGTTGGCAATAAATGTTTTGGCAGCCCCACCAGCGACGACACCATGCGTTTGTGCAAGACGTGCCTCCACGACAGGATGTCGTCCTTGTGAGATTTCGATGCAGGGTGTTTTGACAAATTCAGGGGCGCACCACCCTAGCGTGACAGATCGCTCAGCCAACGCACACAGGGCATCGAGCGTGGCGACCGCGTGCGCTAAGCGGGTTAAGGCGGGTACGAAGGGTTGCAGAGTATCGAGCAACTGTTCGAATAAATATTTCTCTCGCGCAAGGGCACGCTCTTGTGCACTGAGAGCTTTGTCTTCAAAAGTTTTGAGCTCTGGCGTAATAAAGCGCTCAGCGTTTTTGAGCGTTTGTCGACGCGTGTAATCGGTCGGCACTTTGTCAATTTGCCCTTGTGTCACCTCAATGTAGAAGCCGTGCACTTTGTTGAACTGCACACGCAAATTGGCAATGCCTGTGCGCTCACGCTCGCGTGCTTCTAGTTCAAGTAAAAAGCCATCGCAGTTGTTTTGAATGGCGCGAAGTTCATCGAGGTCTGCGTCATAGCCATCACCAATCACGCCGCCATCCCGAACCAAAACAGCAGGTTCAGGCAACAGTGCGCGAGCAATTAATGCGGCACAGCCGGGGTCAACCCCCATGTCTTGCGACACTTGCCCGAGCAATGGGCTATGCGCCAATAGGTCTGAAAAAAGTGGCCGTATGTTGAACGCTTTGTGCAGGGCTTGACCAAGCGACACCAACTCGCGGGGCCGCACTTGTCGAAGCGACAAACGAGCGCTGATGCGTTGCACGTCGCCCGAACCTTTGAGTGCATCGCGCAACACTTTGAAGCAAGGACTACCGCTTCCGGTAGTGTGCTGTTGCAGGGCGGCAATCGCTTGTAAGCGAGATTGGGCTTGCGAGCGATCTCGTTCTGGTGAGAGCAACCATTGCTTGAGTTGTCGGCTGCCCATGCCCGTCATGCAGGTGTCGAGTAACGAGAAAAGCGTGGGGTCGTCTTCGCCACGCAAAGTTTGCGTCAGCTCTAAATTACGTCGGGTGGTTTGCGGTAAATCGATGAGTGCGTCGTCGCGCGCCACGTACACGCCATGAACGTGAGCCAGAGCACGTCCTTGCGTGTGTTCGGCGTAGGCCAGCAAAGCGGCAGCGGCAGCGTGAGCTTGCGAGACGTCTTGTGCGTTCCATGCGCTTAGCGAGGCGGCTTGCAAATGTTCAAGTAATTTGCGAGCGCCTAACGCCGCATCAAACTGCCAAGCTGGACGGAGTTGCGCGGGTAGCCCCGTGTTGTTGCAAACACTTTTAATTTGCTGCTCGAAAGCGGGGCTGACTTCGGCGCTGTAAATCACTTCGCTCGGGGCGATGCGAGCCACCCAGTTGAGTAAATCGGCGGTGCTGCATTCGGCCAAATGAACAAGGCCTTGCGTAACGCTGAGCCAGGCGAGTCCACAGCCTTGGCGTTCGCTTTGATGAACGGCTAGCACGTAGGCCTCGGTTTTGTCGCTCAACAATGCGCTGTCGGTCAGTGTGCCGGGTGTGACGACGCGCACTACTTTGCGTTCGACGGGGCCTTTGCTCGCGCCTACATCGCCAACTTGTTCGCAAATGGCGACAGATTCGCCGAGCTTGATGAGTCGGGCTAAATAGGTTTCGAGCGAGTGAAATGGCACGCCCGCCATCAACACAGGCTCGCCGTTTGATTGGCCGCGCTGTGTCAGTGTGATGTCGATGAGGCGGGTGACTTTTTCTGCATCTTCAAAAAAAAGTTCGTAGAAATCGCCCATGCGATAGAACAGCAGCGTTTCTGGGTACTCGGCTTTGAGGCCCAAGTACTGCTGAATCATGGGGGTGTGACCCGATAAATCGCGCATGCTGGTTTCGCTGGTAACTGGCTTGTTTGCCGTTTAGTTCTGACGTGAAACGCTCAAAGTTTTGACCGCTTCAGAGGCTGAGCGTTTGTCGTCCACACTGGCAAATTTGGAGTATTTTTTGACGATCGGTACGAGCTGCGCATAAATGCGCGGCGGAGCGGCCAAGCACTCTTTGTGCTCCAGAAAATCTGAATCGCCTGTGAAGTTACCCACCAAGCCACCAGCCTCTGTGATTAACAAAGCGCCTGCCGCCATGTCCCAGGGTTGCAAGCCAAGTTCAAAAAAACCATCGCTGAAGCCAGCGGCGACATAAGCCAAGTCAAGCGCTGCGGCGCCGGGTCGGCGAAGCCCAGTGGTTCGTTGCATGACATCGCCCATGAGGCGAAGGTATTTGTCGAAGTCGTCTTCGGGTCGAAATGGGAACCCGGTAGACAGCAAACATTCTTCCAATCGCGTGCGTTTGCTGACACGAATGCGGCGGTCATTCATAAATGCGCCACGACCCTTGCTGGCAGTGAATAAGTCGTTGCGCGTAGGGTCGTAAACCACGGCTTGCTCCAAGCGACCTTGCGCTTGAAGGGCGATGCTGACGCAATAAAACGGAAAGCCGTGAATGAAATTGGTCGTGCCGTCGAGCGGATCAATGATCCAAATGTGATCGGCGTTGGGGTTGCCGTGCGTGGCCCCAGATTCTTCGGCCAAGATGCCGTGATCGGGATACGCGGCCAGCAGCGTCTCAATAATGACGCGCTCGCTGTTTTGGTCAACTTCAGTCACAAAGTCGTTCACTTGCTTTTGCGAAATACGCACAGCTTCGACATCCAGAGCGGCACGGTTGATGACGGCGCCGGCAGCGCGAGCAGCCTTGATGGCCACGTTAAGCATGGGATGGGTAGTGGACGACATAAATTTTGTGAAGAGCTGACTCGGGTGGAGTCGAGAAAAAACGCCCGGCGATACAGGCGGCGACAATGGGGCAGATTTTACGTTGTCCATGCGCCATGAAAACCCGTTTTATTCTTTTAAATACCAGCCACGCCGGTAATGTGGGCGCCACAGCGCGGGCCATGAAAGTGATGGGATTCACCGATTTGGTGCTCGTCGCGCCGCGATGGGACAACGTGTTGCGTCGCGAAGAAACCATTCAGCGAGCCAGCGGGGCGTTAGATGTATTGGCCAACGCCCGAATCGTGGCCTCGCTGGATGAAGCGGTTGATGGCATGACCCATTTGTGCGCCACAGCCATGACACCGCGCGATTTTGGGCCGCCCACAATGGAGCCAAGGGCTCACTTTGCAGCCTTGGCTGCCAAGCGTGCCACAGACCCACATCAAGGCGTAGCATTTTTGTTTGGTTCTGAGCGATTTGGCATGCGCAATGAAGACGTTTATCGCTGCCATACCTGTCTGAGTATTCCGACCGATCCCAAGTTCGGTTCGCTTAATTTGGCGGCTGCCGTGCAAGTGCTGGCCTACGACTGGCGGCAAGCGCTCGGGGGCTTTGAAGCTGGAGCAGCGAGCGATCTTCATAGTCCGCCCTTGGCAGATGCCCAGCAAATGGCCGGCTTGTTAGCGCATTGGGAGCAGTCGCTAACAGACATTGGGTTTTTAGACCCTGCGGCACCTAAAAAACTCATGCCGCGCTTGAACCAATTATTGAATCGTGCCCAGGTGACGGAGGAGGAGATTCACATCTTGCGGGGCATTGCCAAAGCCATGTCGCAAGCCGCCAGCAAAGTCTCTGACGGACAACGATAATCTAGCCCTATGTTTTCACGCCTACGCTCTGACGTTCAATGCATTTTGGATCGCGACCCCGCAGCTCGCACTCGCTGGGAGGTTTTGACGTGCTATCCCGGTTTACACGCTCTGCTGTTGCACCGTTTTGCGCATGTGCTTTGGAACGGCGGATTCAAATGGTTGGCTCGTTTTATATCGAACCTATCTCGCTGGTTCACAGGCATCGAAATTCACCCCGCCGCGCAGATTGGCGAACGCGTTTTCTTTGATCATGCAATGGGCGTAGTTGTCGGGGAGACCGCAGAAATTGGCGATGGATGCACCATTTATCAAGGCGTTACTTTGGGCGGCACCTCGCTTTACAAAGGAACTAAGCGTCATCCAACGCTTGGAAAAGATGTGGTGGTCGGTGCAGGCGCCAAAGTTTTAGGTGGTTTTACCGTGGGTGACGGCGCCAAGATTGGCAGCAATGCTGTCGTCACCAAGCCTGTTCCTGCAGGTGCTACCGCGGTCGGAAACCCTGCAAGGATTATTCAAGCAGAGAGCGATGCCATGCGCGAAGAAGCGGCCTCGAAAATGGGTTTCTCCGCGTATGGCGTGACACAAAACGATGATCCAGTTAGCCAAGCGATGCGCGGTTTGATAGACAACGCTTCGTCACAAGAGCATCAAATTGCGCTCTTGTGGAAAGCCATTGAACAGCTTTCAACAGGTCAAGCGCAAAGCGATTGCGTGCCGAGTGAAGCGGCTAGAAAAGAACAGTTTGAAGCGGCGCGAATCAATCAACTTTTAGATTGATGGCGATGCAGTTTTTAAACGTTTACCCAAAGCATATTTTGGCCACACTCAATGCGCCAGGGGTCTACGAAGGTCAGCTGGCTTTTAATTTAGAGCAATACGGTTTGCTTCTTGAAGATGTGGTTTGCGATTTGACTATTTCGCAGCGATCAGAGTCAGAGGACGATTGGCATATTTGGGTCAAACCGATGTTTGATATTGAAATGCCCAATTTCAATCAGTTTGTAGAAACTTTGAACCACTATGTTTTCGAAGTTTTGCGTTTCCGCCCCAATCAATCCTCAACTGCCGGTGGCTTGCCGAGTGTGAAACTCTTTTTTGACGGCATTTATTTCGACATGTCAGGGGCAGAGCCCGTGGTCGAAAAAATCAAGCCAGAGACACCTTAAATTCGTTTTGAGTTCAGGGCGGTTTTGGGTCGCCAGCCTTTGCAAAACTCGTCTCGTGTTTCCATATAGGGGCCACCGATTAAGTCGATGCAGTAGGGCACAGCTGCAAAAATTCCATCCACTATTTGTTGCCCTTGAGCATCTTTCAGTCCCCCCAGTGTTTCTTGGATAGATTTAGGTTGGCCTGGTAGGTTGATGATCAAACTTGAGTCACGAATAACCGCGACTTGCCTCGACAAAATAGCCGTAGGCACAAAACGCAAACTCACTTGTCTCATTTGCTCGCCAAAGCCGGGCATTACTTTGTGAGCAACTGCAAGCGTTGCCTCTGGTGTGACATCTCTTGGGGCTGGACCCGTGCCTCCCGTCGTCAGCACTAATGCACAACCAGCTTCTACGAATTCAATCAAGGTTTGACTGATAGTGGCTTGCTCATCAGGAATCAAACGTTCGACATAGGAAATGGGGTTGTATAGCGCCTGACCCAGCCAGTCTCGAAGGGCAGGCAGCCCTTTGTCTTCATAGGTTCCGCTCGAAGCACGGTCGCTAACGGAGACGATGCCAATTTTGATCGTGTCGCATCGAGAATCTGGGGTTGGCAATGTGTTTTCACTCATGGGCGTCAGTATCTTCGGCTTGGTTTAAATGCTCTTTCACGAGCTGAAAAATTTCGCGGTAAGAACGGCTTTGTCGTGGCAATAAACCTTTTGCAATATCTGCTTTAGTTGTCGTGTCGTCTTTTCTTGCTTGGCGCACCAAGGCTCGAAGTTGTTGGCTATCTGTGTTCGGATGCATCTGCATCCACTCTTGTACAGCTGTGTCGTCGGCAATCAGACGGTCTCGCCAATTTTCTGCAAGGTGAAGCGCTAAGGTGTCACGCGTGCTGCCCATGCGTTGTTCATTCAAAGTGTCTCTGACGGCTTGAATGGATTCGTCGCTCAGTTTGCGCATCAATTTGCCGACATATTGCATTTGACGGCGCTTGCCCTCAAAGTTTGTAATACGTTTGGCCTCCGCCAAGGCATCGCGAAGCTGGTCGCTCACATGACCTTGCGCGTGAAGGCGTTCAGACAGGTCATTGCGCAGCGTGAGCAACTCAACGCCAAGTTCTTGCCGGTCATCGCTGTCCTTTTTGCGATCCGTGCGACTAAGACCCTCGGTGCCTTTGAGCTCCGCTTTGAGTTCTAGGTCAAGCTCGCTACCCTCGGCCACAAATTGACCGCGAACAAAATAACCTTTTTTGGGTTTACGTGACATATGAGGATGGTTGATTATTGACAAGTATCATAGCTGCCGATATGACTCAAAACACCTCTCAAAACATCACTCCTCAATCGTCAAAACACAAGCCTGCGCAAGGCTTTAGTTACAGTCGCGAGCATTTTGAATCGCTGGTCGATGCAGCGCTTCATCACGCCAAAAAACTTGGCGCAACCGATGCGGGTGCAGAGGCTTCCGAGGGCTGTGGTTTGAGCGTGTCGGTTCGCAAGGGCGAGCTAGAAAACGTAGAGCGCAATCGCGATAAATCACTCGGCGTGACGGTTTATTTGGGTAGTCGTCGTGGTAACGCAAGCACGTCCGATTTCTCGCAAGCTGCGATCGAGCGCACGGTTCAGGCTGCTTACGACATTGCACGCTTTACGGCAGAGGATCCAGTGGCGGGTTTGCCTGACGAGAATGACATTGCACAATCGCACGCCGATCTTGATTTGTTTCACCCTTGGAACATCACAAGTCAAGATGCAGCCACTATTGCATTGCGTTGTGAAGCCGCAGCGATGCAAACTGACAAGCGAATTACCAACAGCGAGGGTGCTGCGGTATCCGCCCAGCAAAGCCATTTTTTCAGTGCCCACACGCATGGGTTTAGGGGCGGGTACGCTAGCTCTCGGCACACTATTTCGGTCGCCCCAATTGCCGGTAAAGGTGACAACATGCAACGCGACGCTTGGTACAGCTCCATGCGTTCGGCTGAAGAATTGGCTTCACCGGAGTCCGTGGGCCGTTATGCGGCAGAGCGGGCTCTGAGTCGATTGAAGTCACGAAAAATTGCGACCGTCGAGTGCCCCATACTTTTTGAGGCGCCTGTTGCAGCTGGCTTACTGGGCGGTTTTTCTCAAGCGATTAGTGGTGGCGCTTTGTACCGAAAAAGCACTTTCTTACCAGACTCTTTAGGTAAAAGCGTATTTCCAAATCACATCGATATTTTGGAAGATCCGTTCATTTTGAGAGGCAAAGGCAGCTCACCTTTTGACGAAGAGGGCGTCACCACGCGTGCCCGACGCGTGGTGGACGCTGGACGCGTTGAAGGCTATTTTTTAAGCAGCTACACAGCGCGGAAGCTGGGTATGAAGACCACGGGCAACTCGGGCGGCTCTCATAACTTGGTCATGTCGTCTCGGCTGACTCAAAGCACCGACGATCTGGAGGCGATGCTGAAAAAATTAGGCACCGGTTTATTTGTGATTGAGCTCATGGGTCAAGGTGTTAACTACGTGACCGGAGATTACTCAAGAGGCGCCAGTGGATTTTGGGTAGAGAACGGACAAATTGCTTATCCTGTTCAAGAAATCACCATCGCTGGAAATATGAAAGATATGTTCCAAGGCATAGAAGCCATTGGTGCAGACGCCTTCACGATGGGTGCAAAAACGATTGGCTCAGTGTTGGTGAATCGAATGAAAGTAGCTGGCAGTTAATTTGAGCGCTTAGCTCAATGCTGCCTTAACAGCTGCAGACACTTGTCCCATGTCTGCTTTTCCAGCTAATTTGGTTTTGACCACACCCATCACCTTGCCCATGTCGCCGGGGCCAACTGCATGGCCAAGTTCTGCGCTAACTGCCGCCACGATTTCTTTGACTGCAACGGTTATTTCTTCAGCGCTTAATCGTTGAGGTAAGTAAACCTCAAGCACCTTAATTTCGGCGCTCTCTACATCGGCTAAATCTTGGCGCTGGGCACTTAGGTAGGCGGCTACAGAGTCTTTGCGTTGCTTTATGAGCTTGTCGACGATGGCGATGACCATGGCGTCATCGAGTTCTACCCTTTCATCTACTTCTTTTTGCTTCATGGCCGCTTGAAGTAAACGAATCGTGCCCAAACGCACGCTGTCTTTAGCGCGCATAGCTGTTTTCATGTCTTCAGTAATTTGTGCTTTGAGGCTCATCGGTTAAATCCTAAAAAGTAGATCGAAAAAAAAGCTCGCTGAGGCGTCCCTAGCGAGCTTTTGGTGCAGAAGGCTTCGCGTAGTACATCGTCGT
>CAZEAQ010000042.1:0-12813 GCA_964510145.1 uncultured Bordetella sp. | reverse complement strand
AAGGCGGCGCGTGAAATCATCGCGGCGAAGACGGCGGGGGCGATTGAGTGGGAAGGGTGTGATCATGATGAATATTTAAAGCCAATTTCGTCGAACAAGGTAACGGTGCATCAATTCATACTCTGCAGTTCCGGGCGCTGCTTGATGCTGATAGGACCAACTCACCATCGGTGGCATTGATAGCAAGATGGATTCGGTACGTCCACCCGACTGCAAGCCAAAGTGTGTGCCGCGATCCCAGACCAAATTAAATTCAACATAGCGGCCACGTCGATAAAGTTGATGCGCTCTTTCTCGCTCGCCATAAGGTGTGTGAATTCTTTTTTGAACGATGGGTAAATACGCGTGCAGAAAAGCATCGCCCACACTTTTCAAAACTTCAAAACTTTTGTCGCTTCCTAGTTCTGAGAAGTCATCAAAAAAAATACCGCCTATGCCGCGCTGTTCGTTTCTGTGTTTGAGGCAGAAGTAGTCGTCACACCAAGCTTTGAAACGTGGGTACAAATCTTCGCCATGTGAGGCGAGGGCGTCGTGACATGTTTGATGGAAATGGATGGCATCCTCTTCAAATCCGTAATACGGCGTTAAGTCCATGCCGCCTCCAAACCAAGCCACTGTCTCGCCTTCAGAATTTTGTGCAGACAACATGCGCACATTCATGTGCACCGTGGGTATGTAAGGGTTGCGCGGATGAAAAACCAAAGAGACGCCCATGGCTTCGAAGGGCGAACCGGCAAGTTCAGGCCGAGTCTCTGTGGCTGAGGGAGGAAGTTTCGGGCCCGAAACATGCGAAAAGCCGCACCCTGCACGTTCAAAAACAAGGCCGTTTTCTAAAATTCGAGTGATGCCCTGGCCTTGCAGTGGATCGCTTTGTGGCTTCTCCCAGGCGTCTGAAAAAAATTGTGTTCCATCGATGTTTGCAATCGTTGTGGTGATGTGATCTTGCAAGCCAATGAGGTAATTCTTTACTAATCTTGTGTCCATGATTCACTGAGGGTTCAAAGTCGCGTGATCTGAGCTTGGTTTAAATGTCTTTGAGACTGCGGTGAATTTTTTGAATCACTCGCCAGCAGATAAACAACACGACTGGCGTGCTAAACCCCGCCAACATTTCCGGTGACACATTCACGCCCGAGGCTTGCAAGGCTTTGCCAACATAAAAAGTCAGACTGACGACGTAGTAAGAAATAGCCGCAATCGATAGCCCTTCCACCGTGGTCTGCAGTCTTAGCTGCATCGCTTGGCCTTTGGTGAGGGTGACCAGCAGTTGTTGGTTGTGTGTTTCAGTGGCGATATCCACGCGAGTGCGCAGCAAATCACTGGCTCTTGCAACACGCTCAGCAAGCGCAGACAGGCGCAGCGATGTGGCGTTCACAGTCGCCATCGCGGGCGCCAAACGTCGTTGCATGAATTCACCCACCGTTTGCATGCCAGACAGAGGTTGTTCGCGCATTTCTGAAATGCGTTGCTGAACAATGGCGTCGTACGCTCGCGCCGCCGAGAAGCGAAAACTGTTTTCTGCTGTTGTGCTTTCAACTTCAGCCGCTAAGGCTGCTAAATCGTTGAGCAGCAATTCGTCTTGGTCTATTTTTCTTTCAAGACGATCGTTAATCTCTACCAATCTCAATTCACTCTGCGTCAAATGACTGGCCAATGTTTTTGCCAAAGGCAAACTCAGCAAAGACATGATGCGATAAGTTTCTAGCTCTAACAGTCGCTGCGCAATTCGACCTGATCTGTTTTCTGAGGTGTCTGGCTCTGCCAATATGAGAAGACGTTCAAAGCCATCAGGACCGATTTTTAAATGCGTCATCAAATGCGAATGGGGTCGCCCGTCTGCGGTTCGCCCCATCTTGGAGCCAATCATGGTGCCTTCTCCCAGCCAATGTCGCGCTTTGGCGAATGCGTCTGGATCTTGCATGCCTTCATTCAGCATCGCCAGGTGGATGGCTGTGATGGTCTCGCCCGGTATGTTTTTTAACCACTCAGTGCCCGTGGCCACAAAAGATGTGAGCTCTGGAAAGTGGCTACCCCATTGGGCATGCGAGGGGAGGTTCTGAAAAATCGTGTAGCGAGTGAATTCGGTGTGACGCTCCCAAATGACTTTGTAGTCTGCGCACTGGAGTTGTAGAAAATTTCCCTTCATCGAAGCGAGTTGAAGGTCTTCGGTGTTGGGTAGTTGCCGCAGATGGGCAAGCTCGGTTTCTTTGTCTACATCTTTGTTGAGCACCGCGACATAAAAAATAAGCGCGGGTAACTTAAACGTGGCGGACGGACGCGTGTGAATTTCATCGTGCAACACAATGCGTTGCGCGTCGTCCGCCGGCAAATATCTGGTCATTGTCTGGTTCATACCAATTCCCGTAGAGAACGCTCGAAACTATGCGTCAACTTAGGGTGACAATAACATATGTTCTGATTTATTTACAATCAGAACTTACCCGCCGAGGGTAGAGGTTTTAGGCCGCTGCCGTGCCTTGTTTTAGGCCTGAACGCTTCAAGCGCGAGGCTGCATCGCTAAAGTGATGCTGCGCTTGGGCCACATCATCGGCGTCCAAAGTGGCTGGCTTGAAGGTCGGTGCACAGTCGACGGATTGACCGAGCTTTTGATAAAAAACGGCCGACAACTGAGCCGATGTTCCATACACGCTAAACGGCTGACCCGCCGCAATGACGCGCAAGGTGTAACCGTATTTGCCTTTTGCGCACTCAGCCTTTGTGATTTGGCTCAGGGGAAGTACATGAACGTGAGGATCGTTGTCTTGTTCGCTAATCAACAAGTGTTGGCTAGTGAGGAGCCAGAGGCCACGCCCCGCCTTGACCACGCGGCCAAGAACATAGGCTTCAACTTGATCCGCTGATGGAACGTGTTGAATGAGCTGCTCCACATCGCTGTCTTTGAGCAAGTTGGCGCCATAAGGGTTGTTGCCCTCGATCAAAAGCTCTGTCAGTTCGTTTCCGTTTTTCAAGAAATCAAGCCATGCCATCACGGTTCCCTTTAAATTCAATGCAGCCCATGATGTTACTGAGCCTTGTCGGTGTGAATTTGAATGCACCTTGATGCGGCGGGGATATTCCGCTAGAAATCTCGAAATAGGGCGGTTGTAAGATCACCGCCAAACTGTCTGATGCAACTTTATTTTTTTGATTGCACTCCTAACTGATTGACCATGGCTGCATCTCCCAAATCACTGACCGGCTTAGCCCCCTTTCTTAAACCCTACCGATTCGCTCTAGTCATCGCGGCCCTGTTCTTGTTTTTGGCGGCAGGCACAACGCTGGCTTTCCCGTGGGTATTGCGTCAATTGATTGATCAAGGCTTGTCCTCTGGCGCTTCGCCTGAGCAACTAACAAGTAACTTTTTGCAACTCTTTGCAATCTCAGCGGCACTGGCCGTTTTTTCGTCAGGGCGTTACTACACCGTGAGTTGGCTGGGAGAGCGCATCACCGGCGATTTGCGAAATGCGGTGTACGCACATGTGCTCCAGCAAAGTCCGGCGTTCTTTGAGAACACGCAATCGGGTGAAGTGTTATCGCGATTGACCAACGACACCACCTTGGTGCAAACAGTGGTGGGTTCTTCGTTTTCGATGGGGTTGCGTAATTTGGTCATGGGCGCAGGCGCTTTGTTGATGTTGGTCTGGACCAATCCAATGCTGATGTTGCAAGTGGTCACGGTGTTGGTGGTGGTCATTTTTCCTAGCGTTTATTTGGGACGCCGCGTTCGCAGACTCTCACGCGCAAGTCAAGACCGAGTGGCCGATTCCAGTGCCATTGCCTCAGAGGTTCTGAATGCCATTGCGGTGGTGCAAAGCTACACGGCAGAGGGCCGAGAGACGACTCGCTTTATCGATTCAACGGCTCGCGCACTGGGCACCGCACTCGGGCGAATTCGTGCTCGCGCGGTCTTAGTGGGCTTCATCATCATGGCTTCGAGTGCTGTGTTGTTGTGGGGCTTGTACATGGGCACCTTGGCGGTTCGCGCGGGTACCAGCACCGCTGGCCAATTGGGTGAGACCGTGTTGTATGTGATCTTGCTAGCCAGTGCCTTTGCGGTATTGGGTGAAGTCTATGGCGACATGCTGCGAGCAGCAGGTGCCACTGAGCGGTTGATGGAGCTGTTGCATACGGAGTCGAATCTCAAAATCGCTGCCCAGCCCAAGACAGCGCCTTGGCCGCAAGGCGGTTCGTCATTGAGCCTTGAGTCGGTGAAGTTTCACTACCCCTCAAGGCCTGAAACTTGGGCCTTAGACCAATTGAGCGGAGAGATTCATGCAGGACAAACCGTGGCCGTGGTCGGGCCGAGTGGGGCGGGCAAAACCACTTTGTTTGATTTGCTGATGCGGTTTCACGACCCGCAACACGGACGCATCCTGCTGGACGGCATCGCCATTGATCAAATGAGCTTGCACGACTTGCGCGATCGCATGGCCATCGTGCCGCAAGAGCCCGTTATCTTTTCTGGCACCGTGATTCAAAACATTCGCTATGGTCGCCCTGACGCGAGTTTGAAAGAGGTCTATGCCGCCGCAGAGGCTGCCTATGCGCAAGAGTTCATTGAAGAATTACCAGAGGGTTACGACACCTACTTGGGCGACCGCGGTGTGCGTTTGTCGGGCGGGCAGCGTCAGCGCATCGCGATTGCCAGAGCAATTTTAAAAAATCCGCCTCTTTTATTGTTGGATGAAGCCACCAGTGCGCTTGATGCGCAGAGCGAAAAGATGGTGCAAGCCGCACTGGACAAAGCCATGGTGGGGCGAACCACACTGGTCATTGCGCATCGACTGGCCACGGTGCAGCGAGCCGATGTGATTTGGGTGTTAGAGCGTGGACGCCTGATGGAGCAGGGCACGCACGCCGAATTAAAAGCCAAAGGTGGGCTCTACGCCAGCTTGGCCGCCTTGCAGTTCAACAACGCTGACTGACGCTTTCCAAACTATTTATGTCAACGCCAGTTGACAGTTCTACAAATAAGGATATATTGACACTCATGTCTGTCACTTCGGGTTGACGGATCTTCCTTCTGGGGGTCACATGAGTCTGTTGATACGCGCTGAACAAGCGATAAGCGCCCATTTTGAGCAAGCCGCTGGCGCGGGTGGGCCTCCAAGACTGGTGGCCGCGATGCGTCACGCGGTGTTTTCTGGGGGCGCTCGTATTCGTCCCCAGTTGTGCATGGCTGTGGCCTCGGCCTGTGGCGACGATGCCCCTCAACTCACCGACGCGGCGGCTGTGGCTTTAGAGCTCATGCACTGCGCCTCGCTGGTGCATGACGACATGCCTGCGTTTGACAACGCAGATACCCGTCGGGGACGTCCCTCGGTTCATAAGGCATTCAGTGAGCCGCTGGCTTTATTGGCTGGCGATGGTCTGATCGTGATGGCCTATCGCGTCATGCTGTCATCGCCGTCGCCGCAAACCGATCGGCTGATGGCGTTGATGGACAACTTAACGCAAGGCGTGGGCCTGCCCTTTGGCATCGTTGCCGGGCAAGCCTGGGAATGCGAAACCAGCGCCGATTTGGGCCAATACCAACGGGCAAAGACAGGCGCTTTATTTGTGGCCGCCACTCGAGCTGGCGCTCTGAGCTGTGGTCGTGAGCCCGAGCCTTGGGCGCCGTTGGGCGCTTATTTAGGCGAGGCGTATCAGGTGGCCGACGACATTCGAGATGTGATTGCCGATGCAGCAAGCCTCGGCAAACCAGTGGGGCAGGACGCTTTGCATGCCCGTCCTAGCTCGGCCCAAGCTTTGGGTCTTGAGGGCGCAATTGCGCATTTCGATCATTTGATTGAGCAAGCCTCAAAGTCAATTCCAGACTGTTTTTACCGCGACATGTTGTGCCAATTGGTTCAACACGAGGCCGAGCGTTTGGTGCCCAAAGCCATGTGCGATGGGTATTTCAAGACGCATGCCAAGCAGTCTGCAAGTCGCGTCAGCGCCCCGCATTGAGGCCAGACAGATCTACCTTCATTCGCGAAAGAAGCCCCATGTCTCAGCCCTTCGATCTGTCCGCTAGCGCCGCCCCTGACGCCAAGCCCACATGGCGAGATATGTGGCAAGCCCTGCTCGAGCGTTGGTACGCCCATCCAAGCCTTTACAAGTGGTCCATCAGCAACCCGTTCACGCGCTGGCTGACCCGGCGCAGAACACGCCAGTTGTTTGATTTGATGGCTGGTTTTGTGCATAGCCAAGTGCTGTTGGCGTGTGTGCGGCTTGACTTGTTTAGGCAGTTGCATCGGGCGCCAGCGAGCCTCACTGAGCTGGCGCAGAGAACGAACTTGGCGCCTCCCGTTTTGCAGCGTTTGCTTTTGTCGGCTGTTGCGTTGGGGCTTTTAGAACATCGCAGTCACGGGCGTTTTGGTCTAGGCCCCTTGGGTGTGCCACTCGCGCAGCATGAAGGCATTGCGCAAATGATTGAACACAACCATTTGCTCTACCTAGACATGCAAGATCCTGTTCAGTTTTTAGGCAACGCTTGGCAAGGCAGCATGGCCGATTACTGGCCTTACGCGCACGCTAAACCAGAGCCTGCACCGGACCACACTGAGTTGGACAAATTCACGCGCTACTCGCAGTTAATGGCCGCCTCGCAAGGGTTTGTGGTTCAAGAAATTTTGTCCTCGTATTTTTTTAGCGAACACCGTTGCGTGCTCGACGTGGGTGCTGGGCGTGGGCGTTTTGCCTGCGATTTGGCGCATCACGCACCGCACCTCTCGATCAAGATGTTTGACTTACCGCCCGTGCTTGCAATGGCCCGCGAGTATGTGCAATCGAAGGGGGTGAGCGATCGTGTCAGCTTGCACCCCGGTAGCTTTTTAAATGACCCGTTGCCGCAAGGCGCTGACCTGATCACGTTGGTGCGTGTTGCGCACGATCATCCCGATGCGGTGGTGCTGCAAATCTTGCAAAAAGCCTTTGACGCCTTGCCGCTTGGCGGCGGCATTTTGCTGGCGGAGCCGATGGCGCAGTCTCCGTTTGAGCAAGCTTCTGGCGACGCCTCGGTTGACGCCTATTTCCACTTTTATTTGCTCGCAATGGGTGACGGCCGCTTGCGCACGCCGCACGAGTTGATGGCCATGATGCAGGCGGTTGGATTCACCCACGTCGAGCGGGTTCCGAACGCGATGCCGATCCATGCGCAGATCCTGTTGGGTCGCAAATCTAGGTGCTTACCCTCTAATTCTGGAAAAAGTGTCAATTAGATTTGACATAAATCAATGTAAGATTAAGAATACACCTATGAAATCTCAAGCCGTCGTTTTCAACAGCCCCAAGCAACTTAGCTTGAAAGCCTTGGACTTGCCAGAGCTGCAAGAGGGGCAGCTTGAGATTGCGGTTGAGTTCAGCGGAATCAGCACCGGAACCGAGCGCATGTTGTGGGACGGCAGCATGCCACCGTTTCCCGGAATGGGGTATCCGTTGGTGCCAGGCTACGAGACAGTGGGTCGCGTGGTGCGCAGCGCAACGGACTCTGGCGTCAGGGAAGGACAGCGTGTCTTTGTGCCCGGCGCTAATTGTTTTTCTGGCGTAAAAAGTTTGTTCGGTGGAGCTGCCTCGCGCCTCGTGGTGGCAGCGCCAAAAGTGGTGCCTGTCGATGAGCATTTAGGCGCTCAAGCCGTGTTGTTAGCGCTCGCAGCAACGGCTTATCACGCCGTATCGGGCGGTGGTCAACAAGAACCCTTTGCGGCGCCAGAACTCATCATTGGCCATGGCGTGATGGGCAGATTGCTGGCGCGTTTAACCGTCGCCGCAGGCTTGCCCGCTCCCACTGTTTGGGAAACCGATGTCGCGCGATCTTCGGGCGCAGAGGGTTACACCGTCATGCAACCCCAAGATGATTCACGACGCGACTACAGCACCATTTACGACGTGAGTGGAGATGGCAGTTTGCTCGACAGCCTCATTCAGCGTTTGCGTCCTGGCGGTGAATTGGTCTTGGCTGGTTTTTACAAACAAGACTTGAAATTTGCCTACGCACCTGCCTTCATGCGCGAGGCGCGAATGCGCATCGCAGCAGAGTGGAAGCGCCCCGATTTGTTAGCCGTCAACGAACTGGTGAGTACCGGTCGCTTGTCACTTGACGGATTAATTACCCACACCCAGCCATCGACCCATGCTGGTTATGCCTACGAGACCGCGTTCGGAGATGCGAGCTGTCTCAAGATGATCCTTGATTGGAGTGCCTCATCATGAATTCCAGCGCCACCACCCAAACCATTAAGTTTGTGGAAGTTTTGCGACGCGAGGCTGACGTGGAACCCGACGCCGTCAGCACCTCTGAGGTCACCAAAGAAACGCAAATCATTGCCATCTACGGCAAAGGCGGAATTGGCAAAAGCTTCACCTTGGCAAACCTCTCTTACATGATGGCGCAGCAGGGTAAAAAAGTTTTGTTAATTGGCTGCGATCCCAAGAGCGACACCACGAGTTTGTTGTTTGGCGGCAAGGCTTGCCCGACCATCATCGAAACATCGTCGCGTCTGAAATTATCCGGACAAGCGGTCAGCATTGGTGACGTTTGCTTCAAGCGCGATGGCGTTTTTGCCATGGAACTGGGCGGCCCAGAAGTGGGGCGTGGCTGTGGCGGGCGCGGCATTATTCACGGCTTCGAGACACTCGAAAAATTGGGCTTCCACGATTGGGGCTTTGACTACGTGTTGCTCGACTTTTTGGGCGACGTGGTGTGCGGTGGTTTCGGTTTACCGATTGCACGCGACATGTGCCAAAAAGTCATCGTCGTCGCAAGCAATGACTTGCAATCGCTCTACGTCGCCAACAACGTTTGTTCTGCGGTTGAATATTTCCGCAAGCTCGGAGGCAACGTGGGTGTGGCCGGAATGGTCATCAACAAAGATGATGGAACGGGCGAAGCCCAGAGTTTTGCTGCGAATGCGGGCATTCCTATTCTGGCCTCCATTCCTGCGAACGAAGACATTCGCCGAAAGAGCGCGAGCTACGAAATCATCGGTCGCCCTGACGGTGAGTGGGGGCCGTTGTTTGCTGAGCTCGCCAAGAACGTGGCCGAAGCTCCCCCTCAACGACCCAAGCCACAAACGCAAGACGAGTTGCTCGGATTGTTCAGTGCAGATGTGGTCGGACGAAATGTGGTGCTAGAGCCCGCCACTGTGTTTGACATGGTGGGCAAGCACGAAAACATCAAGCCCTCGCTGGAAGTCGTCTACGACGCTGCCTAACCCGACAACGACCCAACGTCAGAGGAACAGGCCATGACCCGCACCATCCCGATACATCCAAGCCCCGCCGCTAATCCGGCGGGTTTGCAAGGCGACGGCATGGGTTGCCACGCAGGTACCGAGGCCATGGTGGCTGCCGCCAAAGAGGCGGGTAAATCGGAGGTGCTGGACCAATATGCGCGTGACTATCCGCGCCAGCCTGATGCAGGCCCTCACGATCAACCTCAAAGCATGTGTCCCGCCTTTGGCTCGCTGCGTGTGGGGCTGCGCATGAAGCGAACTGCGACGGTGTTGTCAGGCTCCGCATGCTGTGTTTACGGCCTCACTTTTACCTCGCATTTTTATGGTGCGCGACGCAGCGTGGGGTATGTGCCTTTCAATTCAGAGTCGCTGGTGACGGGCAAATTATTTGAAGACATTCGTGAATCTGTGCACGCACAGGCAGACCCTAGCCAAGTTGACACAGTCATCATCATCAACCTGTGTGTGCCCACAGCCAGCGGGGTGCCGTTGCAGTTGTTGCCCAAAGAGATCAATGGTGTTCGCATCATTGGCATTGACGTGCCCGGTTTTGGTGTGCCAACCCATGCAGAGGCCAAAGACGTTTTGGCAGGGGCGATGCTCAAATACGCGCGGGAAGAAATCATGAGTGGTCCGGTGGCGGCCCCTCGTGCAGGTCGGAGCGCAAAACCAACGGTCGCTTTATTGGGTGAAATGTTTCCCGCCGACCCCGTGATCATTGGGCAAATGCTCGAGCCCATGGGTTTAGCTGCAGGTCCTGTTGTTCCCACGCGTGAGTGGCGCGAACTATATGCAGCGCTGGATTGCAGCGTCGCTGCGGCGATTCATCCTTTTTACACAGCCAGCGTGCGCGAGTTCAAAGCGGCCGGTCGTCCTGTCGTGGGCTCTGCGCCGGTGGGCTTGGAGGGCACACAAGAGTGGTTGCAAAACATTGGTCAAGCCGCTGGTTTGGCGCAGTCGCAGATTGACTTGGCACGCAACCAAGCCTTGACGCAAATGCGTGGCCTGTTGATGCAAAAACCTATTTCAGGGCGCATCACGCTCAGTGGTTACGAGGGTTCAGAGTTGTTGGTGGGTCGCTTGTTGGTCGAGTGTGGTGCTGACTTGCGCTACGTGGGTTCGGCTTGTCCTGCGACCGATTGGAACGCCCAAGATATCGCTTGGCTGCAAGCCAAAGGCGTTCAAGTGCAAATGCGTGCATCGCTCGAGCAAGACCTCAATGCGATGTACGAATACAGACCGCAACTGGCCATTGGCACCACGCCGGTGGTGCAAATTGCCAAGCAAAACAGCGTGCCTTCGCTGTACTTCACCAACCTAATTTCTGCACGCCCACTCATGGGTGTGGCGGGCGCGGGCTCTTTGGTGCAAGTCGTGCAGGCTGCCATGGGTAACCAAAGCCGGTTTCATCAAATGAAAGATTTCTTTGGTGATGTCGGCGCAGGCCATGCGGCAGGTGTCTGGGAGTCTGTGCCCAAAGACAGGCCCGAGTTCAAGGCCGAAACCCGTCGTCAGTTAGAGAAGCTGCTTAAAAAACGCAAAGCAGAGGAGATGGGGTCATGAGTCAACCCAACTTTCCTAAATCGCCTTTGATCCTCGACCACGATCGTGCAGGGGGTTATTGGGGTGCTGTGTATGTGTTCACCGCCATCAAAGGTTTGCAAGTGGTGATTGATGGTCCGGTGGGTTGCGAAAACTTGCCCGTCACTTCGGTGCTCCATTACACCGACGCTTTGCCACCGCATGAATTGCCCATCGTGGTCACAGGCTTGGCCGAAGAGCAACTGGGTCGCGAAGGCACAGAAGGTGCCATGAAACGTGCCCACGCCACGCTCGACCCCGAGTTGCCCGCGGTGGTGGTCACAGGTTCGATTGCCGAAATGATCGGTGGTGGCGTCACCCCCGAAGGCACCAACATTTCACGCTTCTTGCCGCGCACCATTGACGAAGATCAGTGGCAGTGCGCCAACCGCGCCATGTATTGGTTGTGGAGTGAGTACGGCTTGCGCAAAGTGCCAGCTCGCAAACCTTTTGCAGAACGACCTGCTGGAGAAAAACCCCGCGTCAACATCATTGGTCCTAGTTACGGCACGTTCAACAGCGCCAGTGATTTGGCTGAAATTCGTCGCCTCGTTCAAGGCATTGGTGCCGAGGTCAACATGGTGTTCCCCTTGGGCAGTCACTTGGCCGATGTGTCGCGCTTAGTTGAAGCCGATGTGAACATTTGCATGTACCGCGAATTCGGTCGTATGTTGTGTGAAGCCCTAGAGCGTCCTTATTTGCAAGCGCCCATTGGCTTGCACAGCACCACTAGCTTTTTGCGCAAACTGGGTGAGTTGCTTCACCTCGATCCAGAGCCTTTCATTGAGCGTGAAAAACACACCACGTTAAAACCGCTTTGGGATTTGTGGCGCTCCGTCACACAAGACTTTTTTGCCACAGCGAGCTTTGCAGTGGTTGCTGGTGAAACCTATTCAAGAGGATTGAAAAACTTCCTCGAAACCGAGATGGGATTGCCTTGTCGCTTTAGCGTGTCACGCACAGCGGGGACCAAGACCGACAACGCCACAGTGCGCGAAATGGTGAAGACGCAAACGCCTCTCATCATGTTTGGTAGCTACAACGAGCGCATGTACCTGAGCGAGATTTCGGGGGGCAGCCCCATGCGTGCAGCCTTTATTCCTGCCTCTTTTCCGGGCGCCATTATTCGTCGTCATACCGGCACTCCCTTCATGGGCTACAGCGGTGCAACTTATGTGGTGCAAGAGGTTTGCAACGCTTTGTTCGATGCACTCTTTCACATTCTTCCTTTGGGTACGGAGATGGACAAAGTAGAAGCCACGCAAGCGCGTGGTGTCGCGCCGCCCAATGCGAGTTGGCAAGACCAAGCGCAACAGCGTTTGCGTGATGTGGTGCAAAGCCAACCTGTTTTAGTGCAAATCTCTGCGGCTAAACGCTTGCGTGATCAAGCGGAACAACTCTCTCAGTCACAAGGCCAAACCGAAGTGACCGAAGACCATGTGAACGTGGCCAGTCGTGAACTGGGGTTAGGAGTAGCCGCATGAGGATTTTCAAGATGTCGTGGCCTTTGGCTGCGGATGCCCATCTGCGCGGGCTGTGCGCATCCCGGGCCGCAAGGCCTTGTTAACAGGAGCAAAAAATGTCAACAAAGACATCTATTTCCGGACTGACCGATGAGGAAGCCCAGGAGTTCCACCACTACTGGATGCAGGGCACCGTGGGCTTTACAGCAGTTGCTGTGTTAGCTCACATCCTCGTTTGGGCGTGGCGTCCTTGGTTCTGATTCAGAGCTTGTTCTTTCAACCATAGATTGACGGAGTCACTGTCATGCAAAACACACCCTACCTCAATGAGGACCATCCGCGTGCGGATGAATCTCAGGCGTATTGGACTATTTTTCTCATTAGTTTCGGATTTCTTTTCGTGGTCGTTGCACTAGCCAAGCTAGTCGGCGTTCAGTGGCGTGATCTGTTACCCGGTGCGGAGGATGCCAAGAGCATGAGCCATGGCGTGAAAGCTGCGGTGTACACCTTCATGTCCCACATCATTTAGGAGATTCACCATGTGGAGAATTTGG
>CAZEAQ010000041.1:7774-12862 GCA_964510145.1 uncultured Bordetella sp. | reverse complement strand
GGTAGCGTGGGGGTGGGGAACTCTTCGTGGTCAAAAGCTTTATCACCCTCGTCAGAGGGAACGCCTGTTGTGACTAAGTTTTTAAAGTCAAACTTAGTGTGATCCATCAGGTGAGAGGGCACGACGTTTTGCATGGCTGCAAACATGTTCTCTATTCGGCCAGGGTGTTTTTTCTCCCACTCACGCAACATATCGCCAACCACTTGTCGTTGTAAGCCGTCTTGGCTACCGCACAGTGTGCAAGGAATGATGGGAAAGTCACGAACCTTAGCCCAACGCTCTAAGTCCTTCTCGGCGACATAGGCGAGTGGACGAATGACCATATGGTCGCCACCATCACTGACTAATTTAGGAGGCATAGCTTTGAGCTTGCCGCCATAAAACATATTTAAAAAGAAGGTTTGCAAAATGTCGTCGCGATGATGTCCGAGTGCAATTTTGTTGCAACCCAACTCGCCGGCAACACGGTACAAAATGCCGCGACGCAAACGTGAACAAAGACTGCACATGGTTTTGCCTTCGGCAATTTTGTCTTTCACGATGGAGTAAGTGTCTTGCGTCTCGATGCGAAATTTCACCCCAACTTGCGACAAGTATTTAGGCAATACATCAGCCGGAAAGCCGGGTTGTTTTTGATCTAGATTGACGGCAATTAATTCAAAGCTGATGGGCGCACGTTGCTGCATCATCAACAAGATATCGAGCATGGCGTAGCTGTCTTTGCCGCCCGACATGCACACCATGATCTTGTCGCCTTCTTCGATCATGTTGTAGTCGACGATGGCTTGGCCAACGAGTCGGCACAAACGTTTTTCGAGCTTGTGGTTTTCGTGCTCGATTTTGATTTGTTTGGGGTCTTTGTTTGCGGTTGTCATGATGAGGTTAGTTCCACTGACCAGTTTCCATGCGAATGGCCACTTCGCAATCTTCAAAAATTTCAAGTTTGGCGATTTTCACGCGCACACCCAAAACACCAGGAAGTTGCATGAGGCGATGCGCAAGTTTGCCAATCAGTGTTTCAAGCAAATTAACGTGCTCAGCCGTGCATTCAGTGATGATGATTTGACGTACCTTACGATAGTCCAGCACATGACAAATGTCGTCATCGTGTGGTAACAGTGGTTGCGTTCCGAGATTTAATTCTGCATCGACTTGAATCGGTTGCGGATCGATTTTTTCGTGCTCCAAAATACCTAAATTGGCATCAAAGCGTAGTCCCGTGAGGTTAAGTATTTGGGTGCCCTTAGTTGCCATTTCAAAGCACTCCTGGCTTGGCGCGAAAAACTTCAACACCCACCGCCTCGCAGTCGGGATACACATCGGGTTTGCGTGTTGATACGCGAGCTGCCATGACCCCCGTGTGTTCCAGTAAGTGCGTGATGATGTCGTCGCACAAAGTTTCTTGCAAATTGATGTGCCCTTTAGCCACTCGTCCATGGACGACGGCACGTACAAAGTCGTAGTCGACCACTTCGTCAATGCGATCATCTTTGGGTTTGGTGCCTTCAAAAGACACGTATAAATCCACATCAATCACGATGCGCTGCGAGGTTTGCAATTCAAAGTCGTGAATGCCAATGTGGGCTTGCACAGTGAGTCCGCGCAAAAAGAGGCGGCGGCAGTTGAGTAAAAGTTGATCGTTCATGATTTAAAAAGTTCATCCACTACAAACATCACATCTCGCGCGAGCGGCACCAAATGTTGGCCGTTATCAACGCGAATGGTGGTGCCTGTGATGCTGGCGTTGTTGGCTAAAAAAACAATACTCGCCGCCACATCAGCAGGCGAAATTGGTTCGCGAAGTAAATTGGCTTTTGCAGCGCGATCGAAATTTTCTTGCGTTTGCGGCCCACTCAAATACATCAAGCCCGGCGCAACAGCGTTAACACGCAAATTAGGCGCTAAAGACTGTGCTTGCAAACTGACCGCTCTTTCTAGCGCTAGCTTTGATAGGGTGTAAGAAAAGTAGTCAGGGTTTAGGTTGAACACTTTTTGATCCAGGACGTGAATCACACTCGGTTTGGTTTTTATCGCTTGAGATAAACCGCTTTCATCGGTGTGCAATTCGGCTAACCATTTTCCGAATCGCATCGGCGCCATTAAATTGACTTTGAGTTGAGCCAAGGCTTGCGCTTCGTTAAAGTCGTTACCTGCATCGGGCACAAAAAGAGAGGCGTTATTCACAATGCACTGAAGGTTTTTCTCAGTGACTGAGGCCGTTACTTTAAAAATTTGGTGACAGCTGTCTTCATTTTCTAAATCACCTTGAACGGCAAAAGCTTCAACGCCCATTTGTCGCAATTCAACACAAAGAGCTTCAGCTTGCGAGGTTGAGTGGTTGTAGTGGCAAGCCACATTCCATCCCGCGCGTGCAAAGGCGAGGCCTATTTCTCGTCCTAAGCGAACGCTGCCGCCCGTAATGAGCGCCCAAGACTGAGATGGAGTGCGCATGATTTTTTATTTGCCCTAATGCTGAGTGAGGTTGAATGCTGGTGAAAACGCTTGCAGTCGAGTTACGATCTGCACCGCATGAATTCTCACCAATTATCCAACGACCCGGGGCAGCAGGCGCTGTATACCCTCATTCAGCGCAGCATCGCTAAAGCGGGCGGTTGGATGGCGTTTGATCGCTTCATGGCGCTCGCTCTTTATGCCCCCGGTCTGGGCTATTACGCCAATAGTTTGCGTAAGTTTGGCTTAACGCCTGAAACGGGCAGTGACTTTGCCACGGCACCCGAAATGTCTCTCTGGTTTGGGCGCACTTTGGCACACCAAATTGCACAGGCCTTGCAAGTGACGCAGACGCAAGAGGTGTGGGAATTTGGTGCTGGCTCCGGCGCGTTAGCGCTGCAATTACTAGACACATTAGGCGACGCAGTTCAGCGTTACACCATTGTTGATTTGTCAGGCACTCTGCGCGAGCGTCAGCAAGAAACGCTGCGTCAATACGCACACAAAGTGAATTGGGTGAATGCGCTACCCGACCAGTTACAAGGTGTTGTGGTGGGCAATGAAGTTCTTGACGCAATGCCCGTCAAACTCCTGGTTCGTAAAAACGGCGTGTGGCATGAGCGCGGCGTCGTTTGGCAAGAAAACGCAGAGCAACCCATGCAGTGGCAAGACCGCGTGACCCATTTACGCCCACCCTTAGAGGTTCTGGGTGAGCACGATTATTTAACCGAAATTCACAGTCAAGCGGAGGCCTTTGTTAGCACGCTGGCTGATCGATTCAATGCAAGCGTTGCCGCCAGTGGAAAAGGTGGCGCCGCTTTTTTTATTGACTACGGATTTCCTGAGCACGAATATTTTCATCCGCAACGGCATATGGGGACGTTGATGTGTCACCAATTGCATAAAGCCGACACCGATCCTTTGCAAGATGTAGGAGCCAAAGACATCACAGCGCACGTTAATTTCACCGGTGTTGCTTTGGCCGCTCAAGACGCGGGATTACATGTGTTGGGCTATACCAGTCAGGCGCATTTTTTGATTAACTGTGGATTTTTAACGCCCTTGGTTGATGCGCCGATGGCTGAAAAAACGATGGCGCAAAAACTTATTACTGAGCATGAGATGGGCGAGCTTTTCAAAGTCATCGCGCTCGGCACGTCAGAGTGGGAGCCTATTGGGTTTAAGCAAGGCGATCGAACGCACGCACTATGAAAGCTTGACTCGCTATGTTTCGATGGCTCATCGTTGTCTTTTTGGCTTTGCTCTTGATCAACGCATTAACACCTTGGTTGCAACGACTCGGATTTGGTCGTTTGCCAGGTGATATTCGGTTCAAAATTTTCGGGCGAGAAATATTTATCCCACTCACCTCGACCATTATTTTGAGTTTGGTATGTGCAGGAATTTCTAGATTGATCTAAGGCAATCGTCGATTGCTCTAAGGCGTGCTTCATCAAGTCGTCGCCCAATAGCCGGACCTGTGAGCCCTTCGGCAATGGCTTGGGCTGTGATTTCCGAGCCGTCTATTGACTGTGCAGCTTTGAGTAATTTGGCTAAGCGCGAGCCTTGTGTGTATGGCAAATTTTCTTTGCCTAGACGACCCTGTGCGTCGCACTGACAGGCATCGAGTGCCCGTAAAAAACGTTCAGGTCGGCGCAAGGCATCGCAACGAACAAGCAGTCTAAGAACAGCTTCTGCGCCAAAGTCACCACTCTGGTGAATATTGCCGTGTTCACGCGCCACCAATTCGGCGAGCTCTTTGCAATCTGCTGGCACACGCCAACGTTCGCACAACTTTAAAAGTAATTGAACACTGCGCTGTTCATGTCCGATATGGCGTGGTAACACATCGGGTGGTGTAGTGCCTTTGCCAAGGTCGTGACATAAACACGCAAATCGCACCTCGATGGGCATATTTAAATGTGCGCTCTGGTCCAGCACCATTTCGACATGAATCCCCGTGTCTATTTCTGGATGATGCTCTGCCCTTTGCGGAACGCCGTAGAGTTTGTCTACCTCTGGGAGCAAGCGTTTCAGTGCGCCGCAACGACGAAGAACTTGCAACATGCGTGAAGGTTTTTCGCCCATTAAGCCGCGTGAAAGTTCTTGCCACACACGCTCGCTGACTAAGGCGTCGACCTCGCCGTGGTTCACCATCTCTTGCATCAGCGCCTGCGTTTCGGGGGCGACCGTGAAATCTGGAAACCGCGCAGCGAATCGTGCAAGCCTCAAGATTCGAACAGGGTCTTCACGAAACGCGTCTGTGACGTGACGCAACACTTTGTTTTGTAAATCTTGTTGGCCGTTGTAAGGGTCAATCAATTGACCATCATCGTCTTGTGCAATCGCATTGATGGTTAAGTCGCGTCGCGCTAAGTCTTCTTCCAGCGTGACATCAGGTGCGGCATGAACTTCAAAGCCGTGATAGCCACGAGCCGTCTTGCGCTCTGTGCGTGCAAGTGCGTATTCCTCGCGTGTTGTTGGATGTAAAAAAACTGGAAAGTCGCGCCCGACGGGTTGAAAACCTTTGGCGATCAATGCTTCAGGCGTCTCTCCCACAACGACCCAATCGCGGTCCGACCCAACGTGTCCCATGAGGGCATCGCGAACTGCACCGCCGACTAAATACGTTTTCAT
>CAZEAQ010000041.1:0-7674 GCA_964510145.1 uncultured Bordetella sp. | reverse complement strand
CAACGTGTCCCATGAGGGCATCGCGAACTGCACCGCCGACTAAATACGTTTTCATCGTTTCTGATTATTTTTCATTGCCAGTTGGCGCAAACAATCGCTTAATCGATTTGGGTTCAGTGATTCCCAAAGCACGTAGACCGGCGACGCGACCACTCGCGACGTTGTGCACCTTCATGGAGTCAAAGTTGTCGCGACTCATCAGCGTTGGGCCAGGTGCCCATTCCATTAGAAAGGCTTGAAACCAACCTAAAGGCTGGGGTAGTGGAATGATGGGGCGAGGTTTACCTACCCAACGACCTGCGAGCTGAACCAAATCAGATAGCGTCATTACGTCGGGGCCACAGGCCTCGAACACTTGACCTTCTGTGCTTGATGTGTTGACGCAGTGCACGATTGCTTGCGCGACATCGTGAACCCAAACTGGTTGAAAGCGTGTGTGCGCGCCGGCGAGTGGAATGACGGGAAAAACTTTTTGCAAACTCGCAAACAGGTTGATGAATTGATCGTCTTTGCCAAAAATAACGCTCGGTCGAAGAATCGTCAAACCGAGAGGCTCTTTTTGTGCTGCCGATTGCAATGCAAGTTCGCCCCGCGCTTTGCTGCGTTGATACATGGATGGGCCATGAACATCTGCACCCAAAGCGCTGACGTGAATCAACCGAGTCACATGCTCTGCGTGACAAGCGCGTGCTAACGATGTGGGAAATGTGACGTGTGCTTTTGTAAAAGCTTCCTCATCGCCGTGAAGAATGGCGATGAGGTTGATCACGATGTCATGGCCATGCACTAAAGCTTGAAGTTGTTTGTAGTCGTGCACATCGGCTTGAACAACAGATATACCGGGCATCATTTGAATATGACGCGCGGGTAGACGACGCGTGGGCACCGTGACGTGGTGGTGCTGCAAGCTGAGGCGTGAGCAGACATGGCGACCGACGAAGCCGCTGCCGCCGAGAAGCAAAATTTTGAGAGGTATGGGTTGTTGCATATCGAAACTGTAATGCGAATGTAGAATTTTTATTATTTTCTAAGGTTTCTGCTTTGAAGACAGCCTCCCGCTTGGGACTTGCACTGTTACTGGTCGTTGCCCTGTGCGATGTGGGTTTGCGCTGGCAGAACCGCACTATTGAGTCGGCTTTGGCGTCTTCGACGCAAGTTGCCGATCAACCGGCTTTATGCCATCAGTTGCGCGTCGTTCAGCAGGGATTAATTCCAATGCCCGATGGCGTTCCCGTTGCGCACGCCAGTAATTTGGTGGCTTTTAAATCGGGGCATCCACTTTTTGATCAAAAACTTTTGGCTGCATTTTGGTTTGCTGGAACGCGCGAGAGCGCGCCGGACGTACAAATTGCGTTTTCTACTTTCGACCGCACATCTCAGAAATGGGATGCGCCGCAATGGGTCGTCAACCGGCAAACCTTAGGCGAAGCGTTGGGCATTCGTGTGCGCCGCTTAGGCAACCCGATGGTGTGGGTGGATTCAAAAGGTCGTTTGCATCTGTTTGTGGTGGCGACAGGCTTGGGCGGATGGGCTGCCTCTCGAGTGGTGCATTTGAAAGAGGACACGTTGAACAAGTTGTCGATGCAGTTCAAAGTGGTTCGTACGCTGCCGTTAACTGCATTGGTGCCTGCATTCAACACCAGCTCTTTGGTGCGCTCGGCGCCTTTATCTTTGCCTGACGGTGGCGCGGTGTTGCCGCTTTATTTTGAAATAGGCATTAAGTACGGCGTTGCCGTGCGTTTGAATGCGCGAGGCGAGATGCAAGGGCTCACCCGCATCACACAGCGACGCGATGTGTTACAGCCTTCGCTATTGGCGCATTCGTCGTCGCATTGGTCTGCTTACATGCGTGATTACGGCACAACAGAACGAATCGCGCACAGCGAAACACACGACGGCGGCCAAACGTGGCAAGACCAACCGAATTTAGAAATCTCCAACCCCGATACTTCGCTGGCCAGCCTGCGGCTGTCCAACGGAACTGTGGTCATGGCACACAACATGACTGATCGTCGTCGCGAAGTGCTCTACCTCAGCACTGCGCTTGATGACGATAAAAACGCATTGGGTTTTAAAACGCAACCTTGGGTTGTTGGGCAATCGGGTGACGAGTTCTCGTATCCCTCCTTAATCGAAGCTACGCAGCAGCCGAAACGGATATCTGCTCAACCAGAGTTGTGGTTGAGCTACACCCATAAACGACAGGCTATCGCTTTTCAGCGTTTGCAGATGGTTTGCGACGAAAACCAAAAAGCCACCTCTTCTCACAAGATTGGAGGTCAGCCATGAGCATTTGGCAAGGTTTAACGACTTGGGTTTTCCCACATGTTGCGCTGTTACCCATTTGGATTCAGTTGAGCTGGGCAATGGTTGTATTTGCCTTAGCGCTGCGGTTTGCGAATAGCTTTAAAGTGGCGGCCGTTTTGGGTTTGGTGATGTTGGTTCCGCACGGCTGGATGCCAGACGTTTTTGCTCCTTCAGGCTACTTGGCGCTAGCTTTTCAAACGCCAAGTTTGGTGGCTTTTGTCTGGGCAATTTTGTACAGCGCACAAAGTTTTGCGCGACTTAAAAAAGGGACGAATTACAAGCCGATGACGACGCATGATCTACCCACTTGGTTGTTTGCAATCGGCGTCCTTTTCGGCTGGGCTTTGGTGCTAGATACCTTGAACCTGTGGCCCTCATGGTTCAACCCGCAGCTGTATGCCTTGGGTTTTGGTGTGCAAGCTTTTTGGTTTGTTTTGTTGCTATCGGCGGCGGTGTTGTGGTCTGTGGCCAAGGCTAAGTCCTCGTTACTGACGACGACTGTGGCCGCCTTGAGCGTCTGCGCTATTTATGCCTTGCTGCGTTTGCCCACAGGTAATGTGTGGGACGCTTTGCTCGATCCCTTTGTGTGGATGGCCTTGCATCTGCAACTTTGGCGTAGGTTGTTTAAACGTTAGTTTTTAATGAGTAAATACTCTCGCCAGAACATCACGCGTTCGGGCGTTTGCAGGCTTTTGAAATTAATTTCGCCTGCAGGGTGGCGACCTCGTAAACCAATGCGCTGCGCTAAGAGTTTGCATCTGGCTAGATTGCAATCAGGGGCAGGTTCGTTCCAGTAGCGATGCACAACGACTGCATCGAATTGTTTCAATCGTTCAGCGATATCAGTATCTGAATTGGGTTCTGAGTCCATGTACGGTTTGATGTCGCCGACGCCAGGAATCAAGAAACGCCAGCGTTCAAAGTCACCATTGAAATTACTAGGAGTCGCCAACTTGGCGCCTTGAACTTGCGCCACCACAGCGGGGCTGTATTGGTTGCTGGCCGTATGCAGTGGCGCACTCAGCATGCCAAACCAAGCGAACAAACTGAGTACCAGTCCAAATAACCAAAGCCAACTTGCTGGGGTAGGACGCGATAGCAATGAGGCAAACAACCGCAGCAAGGCAAGCACTTGCAATGCCAAGATCAGCAACAGGCCGAGACGACCCCACAGTGGATAGAGGTCAATTCGCCATCCGGCCCACAAGAACAAACCTAAAAAGCCAAGCCCCAACAAACTAAATACAGTGCCTAGTCCAATCACGCTTCGCTGCGCCCAAGCGGGGAGACGCCATAGCCCAACGGCGCACAACACGCTCATAACAGGCATGAGCGGAATTAAATAACGAGCCGATCTTTGGCTCGGCACCATGAAAAACACGGTGAGTAAGAGCACGTAAATCCACAGCACAGCCTGTGGTTGCGCAACGCCGGCAAGTCGTGCACGCCAAGCGGGGCGAATGTGTAAAAGCCCCCAGATAGCAACTGCCATGACCAAAGGACCCAGCATGGCGCCGTTTTGTAAAAGCCCCAATGATTGAGCCCAAACGCTGAATCCGCCAACCAAAGCGGTTTGCAAGTAGCTGGGACCGCCCGCATTGACCTTGCCCCAGTTTTCACCTACTACAAACTCGCGCCAAACGCTCGCTGGGTCAGGGTCCACCACAAACCACAACGCAAATACACCCACTGCAAATGCGGTGCTCAGTGCCACTCTCAAAAACCAACGTTGCCACGCCGCTGGATTCAGCCAGCACAGGCTGACAAACAAAGTGGCGGCGAGTGGCGCAATAAGGACGAATGATTTGTACCAAGCCACCATGCTCCAGCTCAGACCGGCCACTGCAAATAGAGTGTTTCGGGGTGTGAACTGATGGAGGTTTGGTTGAGTTTTTCGGGCACGCAAAACTTGGCAAAGCAACCACCAAAAAGGCAGGTTCATCCAAAAGGTTTCGATCGCGCTCGTGAGATAAGGTCGCCCATATCGGTAGGTACTGAAGCACCCTAAAAAAATCAAACCCGCCATGACGCCTAACGTCGTCGAGTTAAGCGTTTGCGGAAAAAGCGGGGCTTCTTTGTGGTGAGTGCGCCAGTCGTCGGCCAATGCACGCGCTGCCCAAATAACGAGAGCCGTATTGGCGAATGTGTAAATCAGGCTGGGTATGCGCAACCAAAGCAGCTGCCAATCTAAGCCAAGCCAACTGACCGCCATGGCTTGCCAAATAAGTAGCGGGGGCTTGGTGTTGCGCATATTTTCGAGCGCAGAAGCAAGTGGAAGCCAATCGCCTGTGACTTGTGTATGTAGCCAAGTTTGAAAAGCAATGTGGGTGTAGACCAACTCATCGCCGTTGCGCGGAATGTTTTCTCCGCCCAAGTCAAACATATAAATCACCGCTGCGAGCACCAGTAACACCAGCGACAAACTTTGGTAGCGCTGCGTGCGTTCTTGATCAGATATTTCGCGTGGATTGCCTTTAAAGGTCCACCAGTCGTTGGCGAAGTAATTGATCACGCTTGCTAAAACGATGGCCATGACATTGCCCAGTAAGTAATGCACATGTTGCGCCAACCAAAGCGTCAAGATGTATTGCACGCTGGTGCCTAGCCAAGATGCAAGTCCGTAGCGCACAAATTGCGTGGCGATCGAGCCATGCCATTCAGATTGCCGATCGCGCCATGTCCACAAACGATTCCAAACAAAGTTGTTAACCGTGGCCAACAAAATCGCACAGGCGAGTGAGGCGTACAAGCGCTGCTCTGGCGAAATGAGAGAGGCCAGCAAAAATTCTTGGCACACATAAAGCACCCCTAAGTTGACGAAGGTGCCGCTCGCGCCTACGAGCCCAAACTTCAGGTAGCGCCAACGCTCAAACAGCGTGTTTACAAGTGCGTGCATGTCAGTGGATTTAGGCAAGTTGCAGTTTGCTCAGCGCTAGTTTGAGTGTTTGTTCGACCGTTATGACGCGCAGGCATTGGTTGTCGCCATCGCAAAAACTGTCTCGGTGGTTGTAGGCCGTCAAACAAGGCGAGCAGGCCATGCCTGATTCAAGCACCGTGGCTCGCTCGCTGAGGGGGCCGTACAAGCGACCTGTTTCTGGACCAAAAAACGCGATGCAATCGATCGGGGTGAGACTGGCAAAGTGACCGGGGCCACCGTCGTTCGTCACCAGCAGTTCTGCTTGGTGAAACAACAAAAGTAGTTCACGCAAATTGCGTGTGTAACCTGTTAAGTCAATACACAACGGGTGTTTGATGGCTTGCAGCACACGCTGCGCTTGCGGTGTGTCTTCAGGCAGGCCAATGACACCTACCGCGCAGCCATTCGCGATTAATTTTTGAGCAAGTTGAATGTAGTTTTCTTCAGGCCATGCTCGAATGGGTAACGCGCCGCCACTCACATACAACAACACACGTTTGTTGTTCCCGGTAAAGCCTGCAAAGTCTGAGGTTAGTCGCTGTTGAAATGCTTGAAGTTCATGGGCATCCACTGGAAGTTGCGGCAAGTTACGTTGCAGCGCGGGCAACATCAAACGCGTGAGGGGTCGGTGATATTGGTTTTGTAGCTGCACCAAACTTTGGTCCATGGCTGTGATGAGCACTTTGGCCAGCCCAATAAACTGAAGGCTGATGTGTTGGTAGGTGTTGTAAGGCACGGGCGCATTGATAAAACTGCCGCGATACAGACCCTCCTGCGTGTGTGAGGTAAAGCCCACTCGTACACGAGCGCCGCACCCATAACTGAGCAATGCGCTGATGCGTGAGAAAAGTTCGCAGTCAATCACACCGTCTAACTTCAGGCTACGCAGACGCTTCGTGGTGTGCCATAAATCGCGCAACAACGTAATGAGCGATGAGTCGTCAATAGAGTGCAAATGAGTTTCAGGCACGAAGCCGAGCAAACGCATGACAGACTGATTTTTTTTGAGCTGCAAAACGTGCAAATCAGCCGTGGGGTGCTGTTGCTTCAGCGTGTCAAACATGGCCTTCGCCAGGACGACCGATCCCATTTCGGAAAGCAGAATGACCAAGATGCGCGGCGTCGCGTTTCGGTGCGAAAGGGAGGTGGGAGAGAGCCAAAGAACCAGCTTGGCCCAGACAGATAGCAAGGCGCACAACGCTTGGCCCACCCAGCGATCGATCGCGCGTTGTGTCGAAATTTTCATAGTGTCGAAATTATCCCATTAGATAATTCGGCTATGAACCAACTAGACGCCCTCAAACAATTCACCACAGTGGTCGCAGACACTGGCGATTTCAAGCAACTCAGCGCTTTTAAACCGCAAGACGCCACCACCAATCCGTCACTCATCTTGAAGGCCGTTCAAAAGCCCGAATATTTGCCTCTTCTGAAAGAGGTAGTGTCCGCTCATGGCCATGAACCGATGGACGAACAAATCGACCGACTGCTCGTGCGGTTTGGCTGCGAGATATTGGCCACCATTCCAGGCCGGGTATCCACGGAAGTGGACGCACGATTGAGCTTTGATACAGAGGCGACCGTAGCCCGGGCACAGCGCATCATGGCTTTGTATCAAGCGCAGGGCGTGAAGCGTGAAAGAGTGCTGATCAAAATTGCATCCACTTGGGAGGGAATTCAAGCTGCCGCCGAGCTGGAGCGCGAGGGAATTCACACCAACCTCACTTTGTTGTTTTCATTTGCCCAAGCCGTCGCTTGTGGCGATGCAAAGGTGCAACTCATCTCGCCTTTTGTCGGACGCATTTACGACTGGTACAAAAAGTCTGCGGGTGCTGCTTGGGTCGAAGCCGATAACGCTGGCGCTCATGACCCCGGCGTGAAGTCGGTGCAAGCCATTTACAACCATTACAAACGCCATAGCATTAAAACTGAGGTGATGGGCGCAAGCTTTAGAAACGTGGGCCAAATTACAGCCTTGGCTGGCTGCGATTTGTTGACTATTGCGCCCGAATTGTTGGCGCAGCTTGAGGCGTCAACAGAACCATTGATTCAAGCTCTAAGCGATACGGCGGCGATGAAGTTTGATTTGCCAGAGGTGCACCACACCGAGGCTACTTTCCGCTATGCCTTGAATGATGATGCAATGGCGACCGAAAAATTGGCTGAGGGCATTCGCGCTTTTTGTGTGGATGCCATCAAGCTGGAAGCTCTGATGCATTGAATTTTTTGCGCATTTCGTAACCGTCATAAAAAAAGCCCCGCGAGCGGATCGCGGGGCTTTTTAACTTGCAGTGCAAGGCGAGGAAATTACATTCCCATGCCGCCCATACCACCCATGCCGCCCATGTCAGGCATGCCGCCGCCCATAGGAGCGTCGTCTTTGGGTGCTTCTGAAACCATGCACTCGGTGGTCAACATCAAAGAGGCCACAGACGCTGCGTTTTGCAAAG
>CAZEAQ010000040.1:7748-12892 GCA_964510145.1 uncultured Bordetella sp. | reverse complement strand
GCAGCGAAGCCATCAACGCAATTGCGTTTGGCAACTACGCACGCTGTTTGAGGAACGCGATGAATGCGCGTGTTGCTTAAAAAGAGAAAAACCCCACAATCAAAAGACTGTGGGGTTTAGTTTTTGGTGGTGGTACCGGGACTTGAACCTGGGACATCAGCATTATGAATGCTGCGCTCTAACCAACTGAGCTATACCACCATTTATGCAAAATATTGTAAACCATTTTGATTTCTGGCTCACTCAAAAAGCTTGAATAACAGTGCTGCAAAGAAGCCGCTGAGTGTCGCTAAACCTACTAAATTAGGGTTAGCTAAATGCGTTGCCTCAGGCAGCATGGCCGCACAAATCATGGTCAACATGGCACCAGCCGCCAAGCCTTCTAAAAAGATCATGGCGCTATGCGGCACCCACTCGCCAAGGGCAACGCCCAAGGCGGCGCTCATGCCGGTCATGAGAACGAGCGAGCTCCACATCCATACAATTTTTTGCACGCTCATACCCTGCATACGCATTTGCGCAGAGCTAGATAAAGCCTCTGGCAAGTTAGACAAAAACAAACCCGCCAACAAGGTGTAAGGCAACACATCAAAGAACGTAAAGCTACTGCCGTTTTGTAATTGCGTGGCAACCGTCACCATCATCACCGCACCAATGACAAAGCTTTCAGGCAAACCGTCCAACAGATTGCCCAACCAAATAGCAACAGCAGCGTTGTCGTGTGACGCATGTTGTTTTTTTAAATCGTCATCAGTGGGCAGAGGCGTCGCGATAGGGTGACTGGCGTGACCTCGCTCACGCATAATTTTCGAAATAAGGTAAGCCGTTTTTCTCAAATAGCCGCCGTGCTCAACAAGCACTAAGTCGAGTAAGACAAAAACAATCCCGCCCACAAAAGCGCCAGCAACTAAGTAAAAGAAATGTGTAATTTCAAGCGCCCTTAACTCTGGCGAACTGGCGTGCATAAACGCGTTGATAGAGGGCGCGATCAGCTCAATTGCAAGAGCTGAAAGCAATGCACCCGCGCCAAAGGCGGCCATGAGTCCAACCACAGCTTTGGGTAACTTGAAGTAAATACCAATAAGCGCACCAATCAGTAAAGAAATGGCGCACATCAGCCCCAACGCAAAACCCCAGATGACGTAAATATCAATCACAGCGTGAGCGCCAAAGCGTCTTGTGCGGCCACTCGACCTTCGTCAGTGGGAACCACCCACACTTCGACTTGGCTGCGTTCTGAGTGAATGGCGCAAGGTTTGTCACCTGTCGCCCCACGGTTGCGATTGGAATCGATGGAGACACCCAAATACACCAGGGCTCGACACACTTGTTGGCGCAGCAATGCGTCGTGCTCGCCAATGCCACCCGTGAAGGCGAGTACATCTAAGCCACTGATGCATGCGGTGAGTGCGCCTACTTCGCGCACCACGCGGTGCGCAAATAAGTCGGCAGCAAAGCGTGCGGCCTGAGCGCCTGAGGCACGCAGGGTTCGCATGTCTGCGCTTTCACCTGACACACCCAACAAACCGCTTTGTTTGTAGAGTAATTTTTGGATTGCGTCATGCGTCCATCCTTGCTCCATGAGGTAGAGCAATACGCCAGGGTCGATGGCACCACTGCGCGTGCCCATCATCAAACCATCAAGCGCCGAAAAGCCCATGGTGGTGGCACGACTGAAATGTTCAGTCGTTGCGCAAACACTGGCGCCATTGCCTAAGTGCGCCATCACAGTGCGCCCGACTGAGCGCGGTGCCAAGCGCTGCAAAACTTGACTCACGTATTGATACGACAAGCCATGAAAACCATAGCGACGCACACCTTTGGCTGTAAGTTTTCGGTCGATGGCAAAAGTAGTTTCTAGTGGAGACAGCGTGCGGTGAAAAGCCGTGTCAAAACAAGCGATTTGTGGAACGTCTGGAAACGATTCAGTGAAGGCGCGAATTCCAGCCAAGTTGTGCGGTTGGTGCAAAGGCGCTAACGCATTCAGCGTTGCTAGTTGCGCAATAACTTCAGGTGTGACACGCACACTGTTTGTAAAAAACGAGCCGCCATGCACCACTCGATGCGCGACTGCTTGGACACGAAGATGCGAAAACTTTTGCGTCAATAAATCTTTGAGCGCACTGAGTGCTGCATCAAACACATCTTGCTCAGGCTTTACCAGCACTTCAGCCATTGGCATCGTGCTGCAACTCATGCGCGGTTGTCCTTCAGGCTCTAAGCCTTCAATATTGCCCGTGAGCTCAGCGGGGCCAATCTCTTTTCCATTCACGGGATAGAGGGCAAATTTGAGGCTCGAAGAACCCGCGTTGACTGAAAGAATACTCATGCAGGTTGTTTGCGGTAGTGATGCGCAATGAGCTTGGCCAGTAAAGCCGATGCACTTCGAGTGGTTGCCGAATCGGCACGACTGGTGAGTGCAATGGGTACACGCGCACCCAACACCACGCCCGAGCCAGAGGCACCCGCTAAATATTCCAACTGTTTCGCCATCATGTTGCCGGACTCTAAATCTGGGGCTACCAGTATGTCGGCTTGTCCTGCCACAGCAGAGGCGATGTGTTTTATTTCGGCTGCGTGGGTAGACACCGCGTTATCAAACGCGAGGGGGCCATCGAGTAGGCCACCTTTAATTTGTCCGCGATCCGCCATCTTGCACAGCGCAGCTGCATCAAGGGTTGATGGAATATTTGGGTTCACAGTTTCAACCGCCGACAAGATAGCCACCTTAGGTTGTGCCACCCCCATGATTTGCGCAAACAAAATGGCGTTTTGCACGATGTCTGCTTTTTCGGACAAAGTGGGCGCAATGTTGAGCGCTGCATCGGTGATGTATAGCGGCTTTGGATACATGGGTGCTTCAAAGCGAAACACATGCGACATACGTCGCCCAGTGCGCAAACCTTTTTGCGATACCACGGCATGAATCAGTTCATCGGTGTGCAAACTGCCTTTCATTAAAGCTTCTAGTTTTTTATCAGCTGCCATTTGTGCGGCCATATCGGCAGCAGCGTGGCTATGCAAAACATCAATCACTTCAACGCCCGTTAAATCAATGCCCGCTTCTGCAGCTATTGCGCGCACTTTTTTCTCGGGCGCAATGATGACGGCTTGAATAAGTCCAGCGCGATGCGCGTCCATCGCACCCTGCAATGAGTCAGCGTCACACGGATGCACCACACCGCAACGCACCGCTTCTAAATCTGCACCCAATGCCAATAGCTTGGCGTGTCGTTGCTCTGGATCGAACAAGCTGATGTGTGGCGCATGTATGCGCGGCATACGCAGCTTTTCTGAGGGCGCCATGACGCGAGCTACGCCATACAAAACGCGTTCACCTTTTTGATTGACCAACAAGCAATCAAGATCGAGTGTTTTTTTGTCGTCGTGTTTAGCGGTGCAGGTGACGGTGACGGTTAAGGTATCGCCCACGCGCACAGGGCGACTGAAGTGCAAGTTTTGTTCTAAATAAATTGTGCCCGGGCCTGGATAAATTGTGCCCAGCAAACTAGAGATTAACGAGCCGCCCCACATGCCGTGCCCAATAACGCCATGAAACAAAGTTGCATTGGCATAGGTGGGGTCTAAATGCGCTGGATTGGTGTCGCCCGACACAGCTGCAAAGGCTTGAATGTCGGCTGTTGTCAGAGTGCGCACCATGCGCGCTGACTGCCCTATTTGAATGGCATCGTAGGGATAATTTTCGAACCACTCGTTGTTGGGGTCGTTGGTGAGTTCATCAATAGGTGCGATAGTTTCAGTCATTGTTTTTTCTTTTTAATCGACAGCGTGACTGCCTGCATCTACAAAAATGGTTTGTCCCGTCATGCCACTTGCAGCGTCGGTGCACAAGAAAGTGCTGAGGTTTGAAATTTCTTCTAAATTCACCAAACGCTTCAACGGCGCTTTGTTGATATTGGACTGCATCAAGGCATCAAACTCTTCAATGCCCGAGGCTGCGCGCGTCAATATCGGGCCAGGCGAAACGGCATGCACCCGAATGTTTTGTGGCCCCAGTTCGAGTGCCATATATCGGACCAACGATTCAAGCGCTGCTTTAACAGGCCCCATCAAGCCATAGTGCGGCACCGCTTCGTCAGCGCCTAAATAAGTCATGGTGACCATGCTGCCGCCGTGAGGCATGTGTGGCGCGCAATACTTTGCGAGCGTTGCAAACGAATGGCAAGACACTTCCATAGCGCGCGCAAAACCTGCGCTTGAACTATCGATCACACGACCATGTAAATCTTCGAGCGGCGCCCAAGCAATGGAGTGGATGACGAAATCGAGATGCCCCAGTTTGGCAACTGCATAGCTCACAAGCTTTTCTAAGTCGTCAGGGGTTTCAATATTGCACGTTTGCAAATCAATACCAAGCGAGTTCGTCAGCGGCTCGACATAGGTCCGTGCTTTGTCATTCAAGCAAGACGCAACCACCGAAGCGCCCATCGCGTGCGCTTGACGCACGCACCCCCATGCAATGCTGTGCTCATTGGCCAAACCCAGCACCAAACCTTTTTTACCCTGCAAATTAAACGCTGGGGTCATGCCCATATAAATTCCTTAAAACCACCGACTGGCTCAAAACGACCCGCGATGAAACGCAAACGCGTTGGGCCAATCATCGCTCTCTCAGCAATCGTGTGCCTGACATCGCCGGGATAACAAAGGGTTCGAACTCCGTTGTCATCAAAAGGCTCGGGGTGCACCAAGGGTGGCATTTGTTGTTTAGCCATTTTCAACACACTGCTTGTTTGCGTGTGCGGCACCAAAGAAACCAAAGTCATGATTTGAGGTGGCGCTAATGACAAACCGCCCGCCCAATAGCGCTCGAGTGCTTCACGCGGCGTGAGCCACACACTGTCAATGGCTTCGATGTTGTCATGCACAGGCTGTTGATCTGCTGGCAATACGGCTACAAAAAAACGTGTGTCAAATCTTTTATTCGTCACCGCTGGAACGCGTGGCGTAATCCAACGCGACCAAGGCGCCAAATGTTGCGTGTCCATTCGCAACGAGGCCGATTGCAAAACTTGAGAAAAATTAGCGCCTGCATGCAATTGCTTTTGCCACAACAAACGTTGATCGACATCATGCGCCAGAGAGGTCTGCGCGTCGCTGCGGGCGAAAAGAACACCGCACTC
>CAZEAQ010000040.1:5787-7648 GCA_964510145.1 uncultured Bordetella sp. | reverse complement strand
ACAACTTCGCTGTTGAGTTGCATCAACTACAGCGATAACTCATGAAATTACTTAGCTGGGTAAGCCACGTCCGCGCGACGGTTTTGTGCCCAAGCAGCTTCGTCATGACCTGTCGCTTTTGGCTTTTCGCTACCAAAGCTAACGGCTTCCATTTGACCGTCTTTAGCACCATAAACCTTCAAAGCACGAACCACAGCTTCTGAACGCTTTTGTCCCAAAGCCAAGTTGTACTCGCGGCCACCGCGCTCGTCAGCGTTACCTTCAACGCTAACTTTCAAACCTGCGTTAGCAGCCAAGTATTTACCGTGACGCTCAACCACAGCAGTTTCGCTTTGCTTGATGTTGAACTTGTCGAAGTCGAAATAAACGCTACGTTGTGTAGAGATCAAGCTGTTGGGGTTCAAGTGATCAGGAATGACCACATTCGCAACAGTAGAGGCAGCAGCTTTAGCGGCTACTTGAGCTTCGTCGAGTTTGGTAGAGCTACATGCTGAGAGCAAAGCTGCTGATACAGCAGAAATAAGAGCGATTTGGCGTGTTGACATAGGAGTGTTTAGGTTAAGAATTGAAAACCTATAAATTTTAGCTGATAGCCCGCACTATCAAAAGTGTTGTTTTTTTTGACACTTTATAAAAATCTTTTAAAAATCAACAACATAGGTAACTTTCTTAAATTTAATTATATTTGGCATTTTTAACACACTCTAAAGTATTAAATTTTTAGTAAATGCGGTCATATCAACCGTTTTCTGTGTCTCATTTTGCAATTGACCGCTATTTGTATGCAATGTAAATTTCGTTCCCCCTGTCGAGTTTTTTGGCAGTCAATCTCACGTTAGTTTCAAATTTGCGTGAGCCAGAAGTAAAGGAATAACAAAAATGTCAACATTCAAAATCTTAGTCACGAGTCAAAAAGGTGGCGTCGGCAAAAGTACTGTGTCTGCCAACTTAGCAGCCTATTTACGTCGACAGGGCCAGACAGTCACGATGATTGACTTTGACACCCATGGTTCCTCTAGCACTTGGCTCACACGCGCTCCAAACATTGGCGTGGTGGTGCAACACCATGTTCTACCTTTAGACCAAGGTGGCAACCGCCCTATCTTGGATGCACGACTGCATTTGCGCCGTGCTGCAAGCAGCAGCGAAATCGTGCTGTGCGACTTAACTTGGACAGACTCCATTGCTGGCGAGCTGATGTTTGAATTCGACTTGGTGATTGTTCCCACCTCAGTCTCTGAAATTGAACTCGCAGCTACCGCTGGTTTCTTAAGCCGTCACCGCTGGGTCTTCGACTCTGCAATTCACACCCCTCCCACGTTGTTGGTGTGCCCAACACGTGTTCAACCCGAACAATTGCAGAGCGACGTTTTCTCTAAACAACGCTTCCCCGTCAGCTTTATGTTGGCCCCCCCGATCCTCGAAGCTCAAACAGCGCGTGAAATGTTTGAGCGCGGCTATCTGATGGACTTACAAGACGCATGCGGTTCGTCTTTCAACGAATTTGGCAAAGCCGTATTAGCTGCGCGTGAAATGCGCGAATCAACTCAAAGCATGCGCCAAGCCGCTCAAACATCGCGCGGTACTCTGCCATTGCGCGGGGCAGTGGCTCCATCAGCTGCTGCTGCGGCAGCTGCGAAGCGCAACAATTTGTTGGCGACTACCAGCACCCTGTCAAGTCAATATTCAATATTGGGTCGTCATCGCATGCAAAAAATTCGCCCAGAAGAAAATAACTCAACCACGATGCAACGAACCACAGACTCTGGTCAAACTCAAGTGGGATCGATGGGTATTCCGCAGTTCCTCAAACGCATGTCAATGGGCGTGATGAATAAATGAGTGCCGAACCACAATTTTT
>CAZEAQ010000040.1:4328-5687 GCA_964510145.1 uncultured Bordetella sp. | reverse complement strand
GAACGATTGCCGCGGAAGTTAATTTGCTCACGCAGCGCATGGCTTTGCAGCGCGAACTTCGCGAACGTTTGCAAAAACTAGATCAAGACCTGCAAGATCTGCGCGGCAATATCTTGGAGCACTTAAGAGACGTTCAACAAGCCGCAGATCAACAACTGTCGTCCGCTCGCTTGCGTGCAGAAGTTTCTGCTTTGGCGCAGACGAAATTAGCTGCAAAACTCAATCGCAACTAAAAATTTAAGCGAAACTCTAGCGACTCAACACCCCGTTTTTTAAATTTAGGAGCCTGCGCATGCTGGAAAAACTCAATCAGATTTATCCAGTGCGCTACACCGCATTCATAGCGTCACTGGTGCTACTGGTCTTTACCTTAATTGGGGCCGGAGTTATGGGCTTGAGTGGCTGGTGGCCCACTATTTTTTTACTACTGAGTCTCGTCGGGTTGTACGACGTTCAGCAAGATCACCACGCGATATTGCGCAACTACCCCATCATTGGGCACTTGCGATTCATGCTCGAAACCATTCGACCAGAAATTCGCCAATACTTCATCGAATCAGAAACTGAGGCTGCACCGTTCTCACGCGCACAACGCGGTTTGGTTTACTCCCGCGCGAAAGGTGTTTCAGACAAACGCCCATTCGGCACGCAACTCGATGTGCGCGCTGTAGGCTACGAGTGGATCAATCACTCCATCGCGCCAACACATCTTGCCGACCACGACTTCAGAGTCAGAGTGGGTGGAAAAGAATGCACACAGCCCTACGACATCAGTTTGTTCAATATCTCGGCGATGAGCTTTGGCGCCTTGAGTGCCAACGCGATTTTGGCTTTGAATTTAGGCGCCAAGATGGGTGGCTTTGCACACGACACAGGCGAAGGCTCCATCTCGCGTCACCACCGTGCACACGGCGGCGATTTAATTTGGGAAATTGGCTCAGGCTACTTTGGTTGCCGCGATGCATCGGGACATTTCAACCCAGAGCGCTTTGTTGAAAACGTGCGATCACCCCAAGTCAAGATGGTGGAGATCAAACTCAGTCAAGGAGCTAAACCAGGACACGGCGGAGTATTGCCCGGCCCCAAAGTGACCGAAGAAATTGCCGAAGCACGCGGCGTCATGGTCGGCGAGGACTGCGTATCGCCCGCTGCACACAGCAGCTTTTCGACACCGGTGGAGTTGATGCAATTCGTGCAAAAACTCAGAACCCTCAGCGATGGAAAACCAGTGGGTTTCAAGCTCTGCATTGGTCACCCTTGGGAATGGTTTGCCATTGTGAAGGCCATGCTCGAGACAGGCATCAAACCCGACTTCATCGTGGTGGATGGATCGGAGGGCGGCACAGGCGCTGCACCACT
>CAZEAQ010000040.1:0-4228 GCA_964510145.1 uncultured Bordetella sp. | reverse complement strand
TTCAGCACTTTCATGCCAATACGCTTGAGGCTTTGCAAGAACTGATGGAAGCTTCAGGCTTACAGACCCCGCACGATTTCACACCGCATCACATCATGCGACGAGTGAGCGAAACACAAACCGCGCACTTATCTGATTTGGTCGATACGTTAGAGGCAGGCGCTTTGTTGCAAAGCGATATTTCTAAACTGCCCAACGTTTTTAGCGACTGGCCTTTGGCCAGCGCTAAAAGTTTTGCCCGTAGTTAATCGGGTTGACGCGGATACTGAATCGGTTTTTCGCGAACCTCTGGGGCGACAGGTGTAGCGGCTTTCGCGCGTTCTGCAGCAGCTGCTTTTTCAGCGGCTGCTTTCTCCGCTTTTTCGGCAGCTCTTGCAGCGGCGGCTTTTGCTGCAGCGGCTTTATCTGCAGCCGCCTTTTCAGCAGCAATTTGATCGACTGTTTTTTCAGGTTTGGCAGGACGCTCTGTGGCTGTTGCACCACTGCCCATGCGCATGGCCACCGCACGCTCTGCGGCTGCTTTTTGTTGCGCTAAGCGCTCAGCCGCAGCCGCTTTTTCGGACATCGCAGCAGACTTCTCAGACGCAGCCGCAGCTCTTTCAGACTGGGCCGACGCTTTGGCTGCAGCGTTTGCTTTTTCAGCAGCTTTTTGGGCCTCGGCTGCAGCAACACCGGCTTTGTCGATCGTCTTTTCAATTGTCTTTAATGCAGCCGCTTCAGCAGCACTTTGTGTACGCTCACGCGTTTGCATATTGGCGCTTAAGTCGCTCTTGAGTTTTTGAATCTCAGTCAAGATAGCCTGCGTATTAGGCCCTTGGGGTTGTGGCGGTGGCGGTGGCTGAACACGCGCCGCAGCTGCTTGTCCAACAGCTTGGAGCTTTGTTTCAAGCGATTGCATTTTGGTTTCTAAACCGCCCAATTGCTTTTGCATATCCTTGAACTTGAGGTCGCTGGACTTATTCGTTTCAACAGCCACCACATTCGGAATAGACGCTAACTGTTTGTTGAGTTCTTCGAGACGCTTTGCCACTTGTGTTTGCGTTTGAACCACTTCGTCTTGCTTGGCGTTGATCTCTGAGAAGTCTGAATTAGTTTTGCCAATAGCCGTCAAGCTGGCATCAACTTCAATCACGCGCTTCGCCATGGCGTAGACCATGGTGTCCAACTCTTTGATGGACTTTGTCATTTTTAATGTGATGGCAAAAAAGATACCCATCGCAATCAACAAACAGGCGCAAAAAGCACCCAACATGATGCGTGAGTGCATCACATTGCGTCGGTTGGTTTCTTGAATTTTGGAGACAACCGCGCGCATGGTCGCGCTGACATCTGCTGCGATCGACGCAGAACGTGTCGACACCTCAGCCGAGTCGAGCACCACCGAGGTGAGCTCTTCAATTTGGCGAGCGACCTCGTTGGTGTCCAACGATTGCGAGGCAATTTCGGCAAGTCGATCCGCCGTCTCGTCTACATCGACGAGAGGGGCGTCAGCTACCGCTTCTGCTGGTTGTTGAGAATCCGCCATGTCAAACCTTTGTGTTTATTAGTTTCTCAAGCCCGTCTAGTCGAGCATTGAGTGTGTGTATGTCATCGCTGAGCTTGCCCATGCGAACTTGAAGCTCTTGAGCCCATGTATCGGCTTGAGACGGCGGCTCTTGAATCTCTTCCGCCACAAGTTCAAGCACCGGTTCGGCCTGTTCTTCGCCCTCTACTTCAGGCTCTGAAGGGCCTTCCGCTTCTGTTTCTTCTTTTTCTTCTTCAATTTCCACCAATTCGGTCAGCGTTGGCACTTGCGATAGGGCCTCCACGCTCAGTCCCTGCACATCATCTGGCAGGTCGGGCACGGTAATTTGAGGCACTGTTCCGGGCTGGAACGAGGGCTCAAACGGCGACGGCTCAGGCTTTATGCCATCTTGGGGTTCGTGTTCTTGGCTCATGACTTATTGAATTGCGTTTTCATAGATTGAGAAGTTCTCAACCATCCCTTGGTCAACAAAGGACTGGACTGCATATAAGCATCGGCTTGAGATTTGGTTGCAAAAGGGCCTGCCACCAAAATAAAGTAGCGTTTGCCGGTTTTCACATTGCGAGCACGCATGATGCGAGCCTTGGCATAAATCTCATTGCTTCGCTGGAATTTACGCAACTCTTCCTCGGTGTCCATGGCCGATAACTGCAGCACATAGCCCTCTGGGGGTAATTGCTTCACCCAAGCATCGTCAGATAAACGCTCAGTTTTAGCGTCAGCTTTTGAATCGGCTTCTTTCTTGGCTGTATTTGTTTCCTCAACAGCAGCATGAGCCTGCGCCGCCACCACCGAGGCCACCGCACTGGCTGGTGAAGCCACGCGCTCGCCATCCGTTGCCGCACTGGCAGCACTCGCAGCGCTGACGGCGGAAGTCGCTAGCTGTGCGTTGGAGGCGGCTAATTCGGCTGCTGCAAGCGCTTCAGCACTTGCTGCACTGGCCGCTTGAGCCGCCGCTGATGCAGCCGCAGCCGCTTCTGAAGGTAGCGGTGTCGCAGCTGTGCCGCGCAACAGATATTTTTTGAACTGCTCAACCTCATCCATCACCAAGTCTTTGTACATGCCCGCAAACGCGGCGCCCGACAACAAGATGACTAACAAAATCCAGCCTGCGTAAGACCTGCGTGCAGGACGCTTAAACACATCGTCTGGCGCGTCATCGCTTGATGCAGACATCGGATCGATGGGTCTGGCAGCCGCCGAGACAGTCGGCGCAGTGGGCGCCGGTGTTGGCGCCATGACGGGTGCAGGGGCAGCCGGTCTAGCGGGTGGCTCAACAGGAGGAGGCACGAAAGTGGGCAATGGCGGCGCCTCTTGAACAGGCTCCGTCTTTTTGCCAAAACCAGGCACACGCCAAGCGGTTTTGGTGGGAATGTTTAAAAGCTTTGAAACCGGAATAGCCTCATCGCTTAAAACGGGTGGTTCTTGTCTGACCTCGGGCTCGGGGGTTGGCTCGGGTTCGGTGGCCACCCAGTCTTCTAATTTTTTCTTAGGTTCACCCGCCTCGGTTTCAACCTCCCATTGCAAAATGTTTTTACCAAATGCGTCGAGTTTGCCTTTGTAGTTACCGGCGCTATTGATTAACAAAATAACGCTGATGTTGCCAGCTGGAAAACCATTCACCAATCGCGCTAGCAATTGCAGCTCGAAGTCTTGCATCAAGATGGAGTCGCGGAAAACCAAGATGCGTCTTGGCGCGTGTTTTTTATCTTTTTCTAGCGCTTGATCGAGCGAAATTTCAGACAGTATTTCATTGAACTTCTGAACCAATTTTTCAGAGTTTGTGGAGGAGCAAAACTCCACATGCGATTCGCCTTTGGCACGCAAGCGCTCTTCAAACAAATGACCGTAGTAGTCGAGCACTCGGTCATGGTCACTCATGACGGCTAAATTGATACTCCCCTCCGTCAAGGACTTGAGGAGAATTTCGAATCGCAACCGATCACCGGGGCTTTGGTAAATGTCTGTCATGCGTGCTCAAACCTGGGCTTAAGAATTCATCAAGTTACCGTTCGCATCGAACTTCATTTCGTCAGGAACGGTTGGCGTTGGTTTGACCACTTCATGGCCACGACCATAAGACTGGTTCAGGCTGAAAACATAAGCAATGACCTGCGCAACCGCTTGGTACAAAGCCTCTGGAATCGGGTGATCCAGCTTGGTTGTGAAGTATAAAGCGCGAGCCAGCAAAGGGGCTTCAAAAATGTACACGCCATGCTCTTTGGCTTCCTCACGAATTCGTGCCGCAAGTCCGTCTTCGCCCTTAGCCACCAACAGTGGCGCACCGTCACCCAAGGGGTCATAAGAAAGAGCCACCGCAAAATGCGTTGGGTTGGTAATGACAACGTCGGCGTCTTTCACCTGACTCATCATCTTGTTGTTCAAAATCTCACGCTGACGACGACGAATTTGTCCCTTCACCTCAGGGCTACCCTCAGAATTTTTCATCTCGTCTTTGACTTCTTGTTTCGTCATCTTCAAACGCTCATGCATTTGGTGGCGCTGTAATGGCACGTCGATCAAGGCAATTAACACCAGCCCCAAGCTCAGCCAAAAACAAGAATCCACAATGATGTTGCCTGCAAGCGCCACAGCAGGCTGCAAATCCATTTGTGAAATGTGTGTGAGCTCCTGCAAGTTGTTCATCACAGAGACCAACAAGATAGCGCCCACGACTAAAAATTTGGCGACTGCTTTACCCAG
>CAZEAQ010000039.1:0-12994 GCA_964510145.1 uncultured Bordetella sp. | reverse complement strand
ACGGCGCCCAATACGGTGGTTCAACCACCGCTATTTTGGTGAACTTGCCTGGTGAGTCTTCATCGGTGGTGACCACTATCGACGGCTACCAAATGGCGCGTAAAGGCAGAGCGGGTCCTGCGCTAGCTGCGGCTGGTTTGGGTTCTTTCTTTGCGGGGTCTGTGGGCACCTTGATCTTGGCCGCGTTTGCGCCACCCTTGACTGAGCTCGCTTTTAAGTTCGGACCTGCTGAGTATTTCTCTCTCATGATTTTGGGATTGATCGGTGCTGTGGTGTTGGCTTCGGGTTCTCTTCTCAAAGCGATTGCCATGATCGTTTTAGGCTTGCTGATGGGGCTGATTGGTACCGACGTCAACTCTGGCGTGGCACGTTTCAGCTTTGACATTCCGGAGCTCACCGACGGTGTGGGCTTTGTGGTGGTGGCGATGGGTGTGTTTGGTTACGGAGAAATTATTTCTAACCTGTCTCAACCCGAGGACGAACGAGAGGTCTTCACCGCCAAGGTGGAAGGCTTGTTCCCCACCAAGGAAGACTTTAAAAATATGTTGCCTGCGGTCATTCGCGGCACAACACTGGGTTCGTTGCTGGGCGTGTTGCCCGGTGGTGGCGCTTTGTTGGCAGCGTTTGCGGCTTACACCATCGAGAAGAAAACCAAGTTGCGTCCCGGTGAAGTGCCGTTTGGTCAAGGCAATATTCGCGGCGTTGCAGCGCCGGAATCGGCTAACAACGCGGGTGCGCAAACATCATTTATTCCATTGCTCACCTTGGGCATTCCACCCAATGCGGTGATGGCGTTGATGGTGGGTGCGATGACCATTCACAACATTCAACCCGGCCCACAAGTGATGACCAGCAACCCAGAATTGTTCTGGGGTTTGATTGCCTCCATGTGGATCGGTAACTTGATGCTGGTGATCTTGAACTTGCCGCTCATCGGGATGTGGATCAAATTGTTGTCGGTGCCCTACCGCTTCTTGTTCCCCGCCATCGTGCTGTTCTGTGCGATTGGTGTTTACTCCACCAACAACAACACCTTCGATATTTGGATGGTTGCAGCCTTTGGCTTCGTGGGCTACTTGTTTGTGAAGTTGGGCGTAGAGCCTGCGCCACTTTTGTTGGGCTTCATCTTGGGCCCGATGATGGAAGAGAACTTGCGTCGCGCACTGTTGCTCTCACGCGGTGATTGGTCGGTGTTTGCCACACGTCCACTCTCGGCAGGTTTGCTGGGCGCGGCGTTGATCTTGCTGATCATCGTGTTGCTACCCTCGGTGAAATCGAAGCGAGAAGAAGCTTTCGTCGAGGAATGATTTAAAGCAAATTCTTGCTTTTTCAAAACGGCACCTTCGGGTGCCGTTTTGCATGAGGTTATTTAACAGGTGTCTCAAGCATGAACTTTAATTACGCCAATCCCTACACGTCCACGCGCTTGCCCACCTTTGCACGCAACGTGGTGTCGACCTCGCATCCCCTGGCAGCGCAAGCGGGTTTGCGCATGTTGTGGCAGGGCGGAAATGCGGTGGATGCCGCCATCGCAGCCGCCGCGGCCATTACGCTCACAGAGCCTGTGAGTTGTGGTTTGGGTTCAGATGCTTTTTGTATTTTGTGGGACGGCCAACAGTTGCATGGACTGAATGCGTCGGGTCATGCACCGCGCGCTTGGACGCCTGAGTACTTCAAAAACAAATATGGCAGCGACACTAAAAAGCCGCCTAAACGCGGTATCGACTCCGTCACGGTGCCCGGGGCAGTGGCGTCTTGGGTGGCGATGAGTGAACGCTTTGGCAAATTGCCGTTTGAAGATTTATTACAACCTGCGATTGAAATTGCCGAGCGCGGTTATTTGCTGCCCGTGGTGGTGCAACAAAAGTGGGCAGCGGCGACGCCCGAGTTGCAATCGCAACCGGGGTTTGCTGCCAACTTTTTACCTTGGGGTCGAGCACCGCAAGTGGGCGAACTGTTTAAGTTTGCCGCCGCAGCCAAAGGCTTGCGTTCGATTGCCAAAACCAAAGGCCAGTCTTTTTATGGCGGCGAGATTGCGAAGGCGATTGAAGATTTTTCGACGCAACATGGCGGGCGACTAACCGCGCAAGACTTCGCCGATTACAAAGCGGAGTGGGTCACACCCATTGCGCAAAATTACCGTGGCTACACCTTGCACGAAATTCCGCCCAACGGTCAAGGCATCGCGGCGCTGATTGCGCTGGGTATTTTGGAAAACTTTGACATCGCGGCTTTGCAAGTAGACGGCATTGATTCACAGCATTTGCAAATCGAAGCGATGAAATTGGCCTTCGCCGATGTGTATCGCTATGTGGCAGATCCGCGTTCAATGGCAGTCACACCTGAGCAAATGTTAGATGTTGCGTATTTAAAAAGTCGTGCCAAGCTGATTGACATCAAGCGAGCGCAAGACTTTGGCGCAGGTAACCCCGTCAAAGGCGGCACGATTTATTTGAGTGCGGCAGATGAAAACGGCATGATGGTTAGCTTTATTCAGAGCAACTACATGGGGTTTGGATCGGGCTGTGTGGAGCCAAACTTTGGCATCAGTTTGCAAAATAGAGGACACGGTTTTAGTGTGGATTCAAATGGTTTGAATCCTGCAAATTTGGTGGCACCAGGTAAGCGGCCTTTTCACACCATCATTCCTGCGTTCTTGACCCAAGATGGACAGCCCGTGATGAGCTTTGGCGTCATGGGTGCCAATATGCAACCGCAGGGGCATATGCAAACGCTGGTCCGAATGATTGACTATCACCAAAATCCGCAAGCGGCTTGCGACGCACCACGCTGGCGTTACAACGAGGGGTTAGAAATTAATGTTGAAGCCTCGTTATCGGCGCAAACAGTGGCAGGTTTGGAGTCGAGAGGGCACCGCGTCGCCGTGATCAACGACAGCTATCAAGACTTTGGCGCAGGTCAATTTATTTGGCGTGCTGGCGACCCGAAAGTAGAAGGCTATGTGGTCGCTAGCGATGCGCGTCGCGATGGTTTGGCGGCAGGTTTTTAAATGCGTTTCAACAAACTTCTCGTTCTTGGGCTCGTCACACTTCTAGCAAGCTGCACGCTCACTGAGAGCGGCACGCCGTTGCAGCCCGAAATAGGAACAGGCATTCAACGAAAGGCCGATGTCGTCACGCAACGCACAGCCGTGGCGACTGCAAACCCCTTGGCTACTCAAGCGGGGTTGACCATGCTGCGCACAGGTGGCTCTGCAGTGGACGCTGCAATTGCAGCGCAAATGGTGCTTGGGTTGGTGGAGCCGCAGTCGAGTGGTTTGGGCGGTGGTGCCTTTTTGTTGCACAGTGCGCGAGGTGTGAATGCGAATGCGGATGTTCGTGTGCAAGCGTTTGATGGTCGCGAAACGGCGCCCGCCAGTGCCACCGAAGATTTATGGCTTCAACCCGATGGCAAACCTTTGGCCTTTCATGCAGCTGTTGTTGGCGGACGTTCGGTCGGCACGCCGGGTGTTTTACGCATGCTTGCACAGGCGCATAAGCAACATGGCAAGTTGGCGTGGGCTAAGTTATTCGAACCCGCCATTGCATTAGCGCAACAAGGTTTTCCAGTCAGCCCGCGCTTGCATGCGCTGCTGCAAGCCGATGCTTATTTGCGTTTAGATCCCACGGCACGCGCCTACTTTTACCAAACCAATGGCGATCCGCACCCTGTTGGTTTTCGTCTGCGAAACCCCGAGTTAGCTTCGCTGATGCAACGCATTGCCAGCGAAGGGCCTGATGCTTTTTATACCGGCGATGTTGCAAAAGCGATGGTGCAAAAAGTGCGAAGCCATCCCACCAATGCAGGACGATTGGCAGAGTTGGACTTGGCTCAATACCAAGCCAAAGAGCGCACGCCGATATGCTTTGATCACACGGCACGCGCTCGCGTCTATCGCGTGTGTGGTTTTCCACCACCGAGTTCTGGGGCCATTGCCATGGCGCAGATTTTTGGAATGCTGCAACACACGCCAGCTTCGTTGATGGCATCGCCCACAGAGATGCAAGAGGGCTCGGTTGATCCGAGGTGGTTGCACTTGTACAGCGAGGCTGCGCGGTTGGCGTTTGCAGATCGGGCGCAGTATGTGGCTGACCCAGATTTTGTGGCTGCTCCCAGTGGCGATTGGCAAAGCCTTTTGCACCCCAATTATTTGCGTGAGCGTGCGAAATTGATTTCGCCAATCGCGATGAAGCAAGTCATGCCCGGTGTGCCATTTCGCGGCGAACGAATTAGCTTCGCGCCCATGCCAGAGCAACCCGAGTTTGGTACTTCGCACATCAGCATCGTCGATGCGCATGGCAACGCGTTGGCAATGACGAGCAGCATTGAAGATGCGTTTGGCGCACGTCAAATGGTGAAAGGTTTTTTGTTGAACAACGAACTCACCGATTTCAGTTTTACGCCGCGTGATGCGCAAGACCGACTGATTGCCAATCGCGTGCAAGCCGGTAAGCGACCCAGATCGTCCATGTCACCCACCTTGGTGTTTGACAAAGCCACGGGTCAGCTGGTGATGAGCTTGGGCAGCCCCGGTGGCGCCATGATCATTCACTACACCAGCAAAACTTTGGTCGGTGTGTTGCAGTGGGGTCTAACCCCGCAACTCGCGATAGATCTGCCCAACTTTGGCACGCTAGGCGGGCCGTTGGTGTTAGAGCCCAAGCGGTTTCCTAGCTCTGCAATTGATGCATTGCGAGCAAGAGGGACCGACGTTCGAGAGCAGCCGTTAACAAGTGGCGTGCAAGCCATTGTTCGTCAATCGGTGAACGGACGAGAGGCATGGATCAGTGGCGCCGACTCGCGCCGCGAAGGCTTAGTGATGGGGGATTGAGGGGAGATTGATGGAATGAAATTTTTGCGATTACTTGGTTTTTTATTAGCTCTAACGCTTGGGTTTTCAACGCTCACGTTGGCGCGCTCGCCCATCGACGTGGCTCACGTTGTGGGCGCAGACTTTAATCGGCGCACGGGTTTACCGACCGGTGGGCACACGCTCATCAACGGCGATGTGCGTGTGATTGCGGGTACAGAATCCGCCCCCGACGCGACGGGTGTGTATCGTGCGCATGTGCAAATGGCAGACCCTGACCGACCTGGTTTGTGGGTGACTAAAACAGATCGCAATGGCAAGCCGATGGACAACACCATGTTTCCGAAGTCATGGAACGCCGAGCGTGTAGCGGCAGAGTTAGAGGCTGCTTGGAACAGTCCCACCAAAACAATTCGTGGCGATAAGTGGAGCGCTTTGACACCCAGTGGTGTCCGCGTGGAGGGTTACACCGCACCGCGTGTGACGGCCTATCCGGTGTACAGCAAGCATCCGTGATGTGCATGGGATGAATTGATGCAAGGACTCCATTTTTTTTATGACCAACAGTTGCCTATTCCGGGTTCAGGCGCAAGCTCGGTTAGGTATCCAGTTTGCGAATGGCGACAGCTTGCTAATGAGGTGGCACCAGAGCGTCACCCCTTCAATCGTTTTTTGTGTAGCTGGTTAAGCAGCGATATGACCGAGCTGTCGCATTGCGATGAAGCGTTGCAGGCGATAGAGGCATTGCTCGCAAACCACCGACAAGAATGGTTTGCTGATGGTCAGGCTTTTTTAGTTGAGTTTAAAAAGTCGGGCGTTCAGTTCAACCCAAGCAACGTGACGCCTGAAGACTCGGATTGGTGGAATCAACCCGAGGGGCGATTCACATTGAAAGACGTACAAAGTGCATTGCAACAGTGGCGCCATTTCTTGGCTCAACCCAAGTAGCTATCTCTTAATCTTCTTTGGGTTTTAGCGCATCGCGCATCAAGGCGTAGCGCGTCATACGTTGGCCTTGCACTAAGCGAATCACGCGTTTGAGCGGAATGCCAATGTGTGCCAATGTTTGGCTTGCCAACATGAGACTGCCTTCAATCACTTCAGGCACAACCTCTGCCGCGCCCGCGCTGCGAAGTAATTCGAGGTCTTTGTCATCGTGCGTGCGAACCACAACAGGCACATGCGGGGCGTGTTCTTGCACCCACGCTAAAACTTTCAGGGCCGAGGGCGTGTCGGGGTAAGTCACCACCACCGCCGAGGCGCGAATCAGTCCAGCCGACATCAAACTTGCAAATCGCGTCGCGTCGCCTAGCTCAACGTGATGCCCTAAATCTCGGCCGCGTTGCACTTTGTCAGGGTCTGAGTCCAGTGCGACATAAGCAATGTGTTCGAGCGTTAACAAGTCGACTAAGTTGTGCCCGCTACGCCCGTAGCCGCAGACGATGACGTGGTTTTCAATTTTGAGTGAACGTTGCGCCATGCCGGTGAGTGCAAGCGATTGAAGCAGCCAGTCGTTGCTGATTAAACGGTTGACGATGCGGTCTGCATTCATCACCACAAACGGCGTGGCGATCATGGACAACACCATGGCCGCCAATATGGGGCTGAGCCATGCGGGTGGAATGAGTCCGTTTTGAGAGCCAAGTGTTAACAGCACAAAACCAAATTCACCGGCTTGCGCCAAATACAAGGCCGTGCGCAAACTCACGCCAGCAGGCGCGCCTGTGAGTCGCGCTAGGACAAAAACAAGACCGGCCTTTAACAACACCGGTAGGGTGGAGAGAAAGAGCACCCACGCCCAACTGTCGATCAGTACTTCCCAATCGAGTTTCATGCCGATGGTGATAAAGAACAAACCCAGCAAGACGTCGTGGAAGGGGCGAATGTCTTCTTCCACTTTGTGTTTGAAATCGGTCTCGGCAATCAGCATGCCGGCTAAAAATGCGCCCATCGCTAACGACAAACCTGCGAGCTCGGTGAGCCATGCCAATCCGAGTGTCATGAGCAAAAGGTTGAGCATAAAAAGCTCATCGCTCTTGCGACGCGCCACCAGTTGCAACCATGCCCGCATGGCGCGTTGCCCCCCCCACAGTAGCAAGCTCACCAAGACAGTCGCTTTTAGAAAAGCAATGCCTAATACGCGCCACAAATTGTGTTCGCCCATGTCTGCCAATGCCGGAATTAAAACCAGCAAAGGCACCACGGCCAAGTCTTGAAAAAGTAGCACGCCCATCACGCGCTGCCCGTGGGTAGATTCAAGCTCCACCCGATCGGCCATCAGTTTGACCACGATGGCCGTGCTTGACATGGCCAACGCACTACCCAGCGCCAACGCGGCTTGCCAACTGAGGTTCCAGATGTAGCTAAATTCTTTGAGCGCCAAACCTATGGCCAGATTAAAAGTAAGTGCGCCTAAGAGCGTCAAAACGACTTGACCTAGACCTAATCCAAACACCAGTTTGCGCATGCGCATGAGCTTGGGTAGGTTGAATTCCAAGCCAATGACAAACATCAAAAACACCACGCCAAATTCAGCCAAATGTTCAACGGCAACCGAATCTCTGGCCAGCGCAAGGGCGTTTGGCCCGATGACCACACCTGCAAACAAATAGCCCAACATAGCGGGCAAATGCAACAGTCGACAACCCACCACGCTGATCACGGCAGCGCACAAATAAAGCAGGGTTAATTCGAGGGAGGACATGCCTCAATGTTACTGAGCGTTTGTGACAGCCTCAACGCATGAAGGGACATAAACTGCACGATTGTTCGGAGTTTTCTTGTTTCTAAATACGGAGCGAATGACATGGATTTGGGAATCAAAGGCAAGTGGGCTTTGGTCGGTGGTGCCAGCAAAGGCTTGGGTTTTGGCTGTGCGCAATCGTTAGCGCGCGAAGGCGTGAATGTGGTGATGGTGGCCCGCGGTGCGGACGCATTGAACGTCGCTGCCGAGTCGCTGCGCTCATACGGCACCAAGATTTTGACGGTCGCAGCGGACATCACGACCCCCGAGGGACGCGAAGCGATTTGGTCGGTGGCCGGAGGTCCGGGTAAAAACTTCGACATCGTGGTGACCAACGCGGGCGGACCACCCCCCGGCGATTTCCGTCAATGGGACCGCGAAGCATGGATCAAAGCGGTTGACGCCAATATGCTCACGCCGATTGAGTTGATTAAAGCCACGGTTGACGCCATGGCTGAGCGCAAGTTTGGTCGCATTATCAACATCACATCGAGTGCGGTGAAAGCGCCGATCGACATTTTGGGGCTGTCCAACGGCGCACGCTCCGGCTTAACGGGTTTTGTGGCGGGTGTTGCACGCACCCCTAAATTGGCGGCCAACAACGTCACCATCAACAACTTGTTGCCCGGTGCTTATGACACCGACCGTTTGAAAGGCACCATGAAAGGCGCCTCAGAAAAAACTGGCCAACCGATTGAAGCAATCGCAGAGGCACGCAAAAAAACCATTCCAGCACAACGCTTTGGACACCCTCAAGAATTCGGTGACACCTGTGCATTTTTGTGCTCGGCCCAAGCAAGCTACATCACGGGGCAAAACATCTTGACCGATGGTGGTGCGTACGCCGGCACTTTCTAAATTTCAACAATCAATTTTCATTAGGAGCATTCATATGAGCAAAGCAGTCATCATCGAAAAAAATGGCGGACCCGAAGAACTCAAAATCATCGACGTTACTGTGGGTCAACCCGGCCCTGGCGAAATTCGTATTCGTCATAAGGCCGTAGGTTTGAACTTTATTGATGTCTATCAGCGCTCAGGTTTGTATGCCTTGCCCCTGCCTTTGCAAATGGGCATGGAGGCCTCGGGCATCGTGGAAGCAGTGGGCGAAGGCGTGACGCATTTAAAAGTGGGAGACCGCGCAGCCTACGCCAGCCAGCCGCCGGGCAGCTATTGCGAAGAGCGCGTCATGCCAGCGAAGTGCGTTTGTAAATTGCCCGATGCAATTTCGTTTGAAACCGGCGCAGCCATGATGCTCAAAGGCTTGACCGCTCAGTATTTGCTCAAGCGCACCTTGCCACAAGGCGGCTTAAAAGCTGGCGACTTTATTTTGTTTCATGCCGCTGCGGGTGGCGTAGGTTTAATTGCCAGTCAGTGGGCCAAAGCGTTGGGCTATCAACTCATTGGCACAGCGGGCAGCGATGCGAAATGCAAACTCGCCAAAGACAATGGCGCAGCTTTTGTCATCAACTACAACACCGAAGATTTCTTGGCGCGAGTGAAAGAAATCACAGGTGGCAAAGGTGTCAAAGTGGTGTACGACTCGGTGGGTAAAGACACTTGGGAAAAATCGCTCGACTGTTTGGCGCCCTTTGGATTGATGGCAAGTTTTGGCAACGCTTCAGGCCCCGTGCCCGCGATGTCGCCCGGCATTTTGGGTCCCAAGGGTTCGATTTACTTAACGCGCCAAACTTTGTTTAGCCACATCGTCACGCGCGAAAGCACACAAGAAATGGCAGACGATTTGTTTGAAGCCGTGACCAGTGGCAAAGTAAAAATTCATATCGACCAGACCTATCCGTTGGCCGACATTGCACAAGCCCATCGTGATTTAGAGGCTCGCAAAACCACCGGCTGTACGGTGATTACTCTTTAATTGAGCCCAGCTAGACGCGAGCTCTTGCAGCCTCGCGCTCTAGCAAGTTGCGCTTTCGTTCAATGCCCCATCGGTAACCCGATAAAGCGCCATCGTGACGCACCACACGATGGCAAGGAACGATGACGGCGATTGGGTTTGCAGCGCAGGCCCCAGCAATTGCTCTAGCGGATTGGGGGCGTCCTATTTGCTGTGCGATATCGCTGTAGCTTCGCGTTTGACCCACCGGAATTTGTTGTAGCGTTTTCCAAACTTGTTGTTGGAAAGGTGTGCCCTGCATATCGAGTGGAAAATCAAAACTCGTGTTTGGTGTGTCTACGCACTCAGCTGCGCGAAGGGCTATTTTTTCTAATTCAGCCTTCATGGCTTTTGTAGAGTGAACAGCATTCAAGTTTGCATTTGGAAAGCGCAACTGCAAGTCTTCAATCAATGCTTGCGCTTGATCGCCCAACAAAATGGCGCAAACGCCACGGTCTGTTGACGCCACGAGCAAAGCGCCAAGAGAGCAGGTGCGAACCAGGTATTGAATGGCGTCAGTTGAATTAGCGGCCATGACGAACGCGAAGTAACTCATCCAAAATTAGCAAAGCGGCTCCTACGGTAATGCCGCTGTCGGCTATGTTGAAAGCCGGGAAGTGAATGCCAGCGTAGTGGAAGTCCAGAAAGTCGACCACGTAGCCGTACAACACGCGATCAATCACGTTGCCAATCGCGCCCCCCAAAATGCAAGCCATACCGAAGCCAAATAATTTTTGTTGCGGGTGTTGATGCAGCATCCACACCATCACGCCCGCTGCGACCAGTCCCAAGCCCGTAAAGAACCAACGCTGCCAACCACCGGCATTTGCAAGAAAAGAAAACGCAGCGCCTTCGTTATGAACGCGCACGATATTAAAAAAGCCAGTGACTGAAAAACCTTCACCGAGTTGGTAGGTGTTGACGATCAAAACTTTGGTGAACTGATCGGCCAACACCATCACCAAAGCCAATCCGAGCCATAGCCAAAACGCGTGACGGCGGTTGTGTAGACGAGTCATTTTGTGATCGTGATCAGGCGGTTATGCGAAATGACGAACTTCGCCACTGCCATGTAAGTTGCTGTCGCAACGGCCACACAGAGTGGGATGCGCGGGGTTGTGGCCCACATCGTCGCTGTAATGCCAGCAACGTTCACATTTGGCCGCTTCACTGGGTTTGACCGTCACAGTTAGTGTGGCACCGCGAACCAATTTGACTTGAGAGGTGATGAACACAAACTTTAAATCATCGCCTAATGAATGAAGCGCCTCAAACAATTCGCCGTCGCATTGAACTGTGAGTTCGGCTTGAAGTGAAGCGCCAACTTCTCCAGCGGCACGATGTGTCTCGATGTCTTTGTTGGCTTGCTCACGCACCTGTTGAATCGCAGCCCACTTGCGCATTAGCGCTTCGTTGGGTGCGCCTAAATCGGTGAAGGTTTCGAGGAAGATGGATTCAGAAGAACCCATCGTTGTCCACGCTTCTTCAGCGGTAAAGCTCAAGAACGGTGCCATCCAGCGCAGCATGGCGTGCGTGATTTGATACAGCGCAGTTTGTGCGCTGCGTCGTGCGAGCGACTTGGGGGCTGTGGTGTAGAGACGGTCTTTCAGCACATCTAAATAAAACGCGCCCAAATCTTCCGAGCAATAAAGCTGCAATTTAGAGACAACAGGGTGAAACTCGTAGACGTCGAAATGTGCACGAATTTCGTCTTGCACTTGTGCGGCGCGTGAGAGTGCAAATTTGTCGATCTCTAACAAATCTTCAAACGCCACGCTGTCTTTGATGGGGTCAAAGTCGCTCACGTTGGCGAGCAAAAAGCGCAGTGTGTTGCGGATGCGGCGATAGGCGTCAACCACACGCGCCAAAATTTTGTCGTCAATGTTTAAGTCGCCCGAGTAATCGGTCGAAGCCACCCACAAGCGCACGATTTCGGCGCCCATTTTTTCGGTCACCTCTTGCGGCGCAACGGTGTTGCCTAAACTTTTGCTCATCTTGCGGCCTTGCCCATCGGTGGCAAATCCGTGCGTTAACAGGCCGCGATAGGGCGCGCGGTCATACAGCGCGCAACCTAAGAGCAGCGAGCTGTGGAACCAACCTCGGTGTTGGTCGTGGCCTTCTAAATACAAATCAGCCTCGGGGCCTTCCGCATGAAACGGTGCGCGTTGAACGCCGTCGATGTTGTAGGCGTCTTTGTGGCTGCCACGCAAAACGTGTTGAAACGTCGAGCCCGAATCAAACCAAACCTCCAAGATGTCAGTGCTCTTGGTGTAGTGCTGCGCATCGTCGCCAGGTTGGGTCAAGATGTCTTCCACCGTCACACGGCTCCATGCTTCGATGCCACCTTTTTCGACAATATCTGCCGCTTGATCCATGATCTGCATCGTGCGCGGATGCAACTCGCCGCTGTCTTTGTGCAAGAAAAACGGCACTGGAACGCCCCAGCTGCGTTGACGCGAAATACACCAATCGGGTCGATTGGCAATCATGTCTCGCAAACGCGCTTTTCCATTCTCAGGATAAAACTGCGTTTGCTCAATCGCGTCGAGTGCGAGTTGACGTAATGTTTTAGGTGCTTTGTCTTGTGTAAAAACGCCGACGCCTTCGTCCATGCGAATGAACCATTGCGCAGCAGCGCGGTAGATGACGGGTGTCTTATGACGCCAGCAATGTGGGTAGCTGTGAGTAATGGTTTGTGTGGCTAAGAGGCGCCCTGCGTTTTGCAGAGTTTCCAAAATAACGGGCACCGCTTTCCAAATGTGCTGCCCGCCAAAAAGTGGAAAGTCAGCAGCGTAAGCGCCGTTGCCTTGCACGGGGTTCAAGATGTCGTTGTACTTCAGGCCATTGGCGATGCAAGAGTTGAAGTCGTCCACGCCGTAAGCAGGTGCGCTATGAACAATGCCTGTGCCGTCGGTCTCGCCCACATAGTCCGCCAAATAAACAGGGGCGGTGCGCTGATAGCCAGCGTCAACGTGAGCCAGTGGATGGTTGAATTCAATCAGTCCAAGTTTTTCGCCTTTGGTTTGAGCGATCACTTTGCCTTCGAGCTTCCATCGCTCCAAACATTTTTCAACCAGCGATGCCGCGCAAACAAACAACCCACGCTCGGTGTCGACCAAGGCATAGACGATTTCGGGATGCATGTTGAGTGCTTGGTTGGCAGGAATGGTCCAAGCGGTGGTGGTCCAAATGACCGCAAAGGCTTCTTTGTCGATTTTGGGTAAGTTGAAAGCCGCTGCGAGTTGGTCGGGCTGGGCGCATAAAAAAGCGACGTCGAGCGTTTCACTCTTTTTATCGGCGTATTCAATTTCAAATTCGGCGAGCGAAGAGCCGCAGTCGAAACACCAATACACAGGCTTTAAACCGCGGTAAACAAAGCCGCGCTCCATCACGCGTTTGAAGGCGCGCAGTTGACCCGCTTCGTTGGCGGGGTCCATCGTGCGGTAGGGCCTTTCCCAATCGCCTATGACGCCAAGGCGTTTGAAGTCTTCACGTTGTTGGTCAATTTGCTCGGTGGCGAATGCGCGGCTCTTGGCTTGCATGTCGT
>CAZEAQ010000038.1:8689-13236 GCA_964510145.1 uncultured Bordetella sp. | reverse complement strand
AAAACTCTGCGCCAACATCCAACTCAATTGAAAAAACGCCAAGAGTGCAACCCACAAAAGCGCGGGCCATAAATGCAATTGCGAAAACCAAATAGCCAGTGCCGCAATCGGAAAGAGCCCCGCAGCGCGCCACACACTTGCGAGCCAAGCTTGTTGCGCGGCCTGCGCAGCTGGTAAATCATGATTCGCTAGCAAGCTCAATGGCGCTTGCGACAAAGCCAACGTTGTCCAGAAAAAACCAATTTGGCTGAGTACTGAAAATTCACCCACTTCTTTGGGCGTGAAAAAACGCAGCATCAGAAGTGCAAAAACAATTTGCAGTCCAAACGCAGCGATGCTGGCAATCGCCACGGTTCGACTAGCTTGCGGAAGTTTCAACCAACTCATGGTGTGATGTGCAAGTGAGGCCAAAGTGGCAGAGTAGCCAACACGTTATCCCAGATGAGTGTTCGCATATGGGCTTCATTGGGTACGACATAAGGGTAGGCCTCTAGCGCTTCACCAAAGCTATGCGGCCAAGACGCTGGGTCATCGCGCAGCAAATGAAAGTTGCATTCGTAATGCGCCGCGAAATATCTCACCCATGCGTAATCGTTGCTCACCACCGGTAATCCAACAGCGCAGTATTCCAGCACTTTGGTAGAGGTTTGTTGGTTGTATGGTTCAACGTTGCTCACCAAGTTGAGTCCATAGCGTGCACGGCGTAATTGGGACGGGACATCGGCGTGCTTCACGCGACCTGTGCAAGTGACGGAGGTCGGTAACAGTGATTTAAGCGTCTCGGGTACATCGCCGATCAGCAGAAGTGTGCGACCTGCATCATGAATGCATTGCAGTAAAGGAAGAAAAGGAATCAAACGATTCATTTCGCCTAAATAGACCAAGTCAAATTCGACTTCTGAGCGAGCGCTTGAACTCAAGAAGTTATCAGCGACTCCCATATCTCTGAGTGCATTGGGCACGCCATCGTTAAAGCCCATACGCTCTCGCACCCAACCATTTTGAAAAATTCGAAAGTCAGGTTTGGGTTGTGTCCAATGTTTAACTTTATCTTTGAGCCAAGCCTTCGGTGGTACCGAAGCAGATGCGTATTCATGAATCTGAAATGCATTTTTTAGTCGACGCGCTTCTGCTGACGAAACGCGTCCGCACATCCACCAGACCACTTGGGCATTGGCTGGAACAGTGGTGCTATCGGGATGAATCAGTGCTTCATGCCCACGCGCGGTTATGAAAGCTGCATAGGCATCTAACTCGGGTAGGTACGCTGGGCCGTTGCGAACGAAGTGCACCCATACTTTTGAGGTTGACGCGCTGTTGGCTGCATTTATCGACGGCACATCGTTTCCTTCAAAGCATTGGCCCAATGGCGCACAAAATCTTCGCTGTTGTGTCTGGCCACGATACGCGTCATGTCCTCGCGGACTTGGGCCTCTGGCAGGCTCAATGTGGTCATAACCGCTTCGGCGAGCGCAACAGGAGACTCACCACGCGCGAGCAGATAAGGGGCATCTCGGTCGTATAACTCGCGCATCGCTGCGATGGGTAAAGAAACACAAGGGACGCCGCAAGCCAGTGACTCTAGTGCAGTCATCGGACAGCCCTCGTAGCGCGAGGCTAGTAAAGTTATTTTCCAAGGTTTATACAGACTGGCACCGCTGGGATGTTTACCTAAAAAATGCAGACGTCCATGGTGCAATAAGTCCATACCCTCATGCACCATTTTGCTGTGCAGTGGTCCCTCTCCCACAATCGCTAATTGCGCTTCATCGGGTAAGAACCTGAGCATTTCCAGAAAAAACGTCGGACGTTTTTCGGCAGACAAACGCCCGACATAGCCAAGCAATAGTGGCGGAACACCGTCGCCGCCATGCCCCGCATGTACGTGCAAAGCTTGACCCTCAGGAAGTGGCGCTAAGCCATTGGAGATGACTTCAATTTGCTGCCTCGGTTGAGGGCGTTTGATGAAACCCATGAATGAATCGTGTGTGGTACGCGAGACGCAAACAAAGCGATCAACTTGCTTGTAAAGAAGTTTCAGCCACAGTTTTTTGATGAACGACGTATCGGCCTCGTGCAGCACATCCAGTAAAGGGCCATGTACCCAGCTGACTAAAGGTTTCTTCGTGATCGATTTAAGCGCAGCACCGCAGTAAGTAGGGCCAAAGTTATGGGCGCCCACAATCACATCACTTTGTTTGGCTGCATCTATCAAGGCGGACCATTGAGTTTGACGCCAAGGTAAAACGGTGACTTGCCAGCCTTGTGCGTACAAGCCCTCTGTCAATGTGCGTGTCATGGTTTGCACGCCACCCCAGCTGGGCTCCTCAAGCAAAAGAATGCGAGGCGCTGGCATGACGTTAGCGTGCTCCAAAACCAGTCACGATGGTTTTAACTGTCTTGGCGGCGATCAATAAATCAAGAGCGAGCGAGTAGTGGGCGACGTAGTACAAGTCGTAGCTGAGTTTGATACGCGTGGTGTCTTCACTGTCTGCATAGCCTTGCTGCACTTGCGCCCAGCCCGTGAGTCCAGGGCGTACCAAATGGCGATAGGGGTAGCTAGGAATAGTCGCAGCAAAGTCACGCACAAATGCCGTTTGCTCGGGGCGTGGGCCTATCAGACTCATGTGCCCACAGAGCACATTCCAAAGCTGCGGCAGTTCGTCGAGGCGAGTGCGACGAAGTACTCGACCCACGCGCGTGATACGCGGATCGTCAGCTTGCGCAAAGTGGACGCCCGGCGCTTGTAAGCCATGCACCATGCTGCGAAATTTCCAAAGCCTAAACACTTGACCATCTTTGCCAACGCGAGTTTGTGAAAACAAGGCAGGGCCTTTGGAATCGTAACGAACGGCCAATGCAACGCCAAGCGCTAAGGGAAGCCAAACAGGCGAAAGCGCAACGACTGTGACGACATCAAGCAGTCGTTTAATACGGTCGTAACCTGGGTCGTTATCAATTTCCCACAACGTGTCGGCGGCAGTTGGCAGCATTTTTCGCCCACTCATTAATTCGGCGACGGCTTCAACGCTGTACAGGCGGACGTGTTGCATTTTTAAATCGCCCAATAAACGTGTGCGTTCATCAGTGATTCGAATATGTCTATCGAGCACAACACCGTCACACAAAGGCATGGGCGAATCGCTGTGTGCATTCCAATGAATAAGTTGCAAGTCTTGCGGGTCGAACGTGCGTGCGCCTAGATTATTTGCACCTAGGCACGCCGCCAATTGCGCAGGCACATTGGCGTCGAGATGAACCAATCGAAGCGCTTGATTTTTGATATGGCGGCGATAGCCCCCCCACAGCCAAAGTGTTGAAGCTGCGTAAGCCCAAATCACTGCAGCTCGCGAATAAGGTTGTTGCAATAACGCAAAGCCCAGAGGTGTGAACAAAAAGGGCGCTGATGTCGATACCCACAGCACACCGCTTCGTTCGGCAACAGGCAAATGTGAAGCCCTCATCAGTAAATGCGCAGCCACCGCATATGGCAATACACACCACCACAGAGTTTCGCCAAATTGGTAAGTCATCCAACCAGCATCTTCAAAGAGTTGGGCTGCCATCAAGCTTGGAGCCAACATCCACACGCCCCAAAATGCCCAACTTTGTAATGCATCGCGACGACGCACAGAGGCAGAGGCGAGTTGAGTATTGGGCGTAGCGCTAACTTGAGAATGGCTAATGCTCTTAGCGTGTGGTGAGGTTTCTTCCAAGGCAATTGCTGATTCGCTTTGGCGTGATTTGTTTTCTTGCACGCATAGGTCGTAGACCTTCTTCACGCCTTCAGCCATGCGATCGACTGTGAAAGCAGCTTCAAAACTTTGCTGTGCAGCTCGCCCTAGACGCTTACGCAAATAGGGCTCTTGCACCAGACGTACGATCTGTTCAGACACTGCCTCTGCGGTGTTGTGAACGAGTAAGCCTTCTTGCCCGGGAATGATTTGTTCGCGAATGCCCGGTAAGTCGCTCGCCAAAACGCAAAGTCCGGCACGCATGGCTTCAAGCACGGTGATGGGCATACCCTCGTGGTCGGAGAGTAAAACAAAAATGTCGTGTTTTTGCAGCAGTTCGGCCACGTTGTTGACGTCACCCATCCAAGTAATTTGGTGCAAGTTCAAATCTTTAGCCAACGCTTGGTGTTGTGCGCGCAAGGGGCCATCGCCTGCAAAAGTGACGGGCAGTTCGCGACCCAGAACCTCTCGCGCTTTGGCTAACGCATGGAGTAATAAATCGTGACGCTTGGGATGCTTCATGCGCGCGACCATGATGACGCGTGGCATTAATTGGAGATCACTCACCTCGCTTAATTTTTCTGGATTCGTTAAACGCGTGATGCCATTGCTTATGGTGTGAACGCGTTGGTGCGCAATGGGTAGCTCGTAGGCGAGTTCGCGCTCGTGTTTGGAAACGCAAATCATGTGCGATGTCCAACGCGCCAACATGCGCTCAGCAATAGATGCCATATTTCTGCGCACGACAGGCACTTCCGCTTTGAAACCAAAACCGTGCACGGTATAGACCACGGGCACTCCCACACGTTGACC
>CAZEAQ010000038.1:0-8589 GCA_964510145.1 uncultured Bordetella sp. | reverse complement strand
AAAGCTTCACACAAGGCCAATACATGCGATTGCGCTCCACCCGCCTCACCCTTGGTGATGACGATCATCACTTCAGGCATAAACACTTCGCCCGGTGCGCGCAATGCACTGAGACTGACCCCTGCCCAAGGGCTGTTGCGACGCAATTGCGGCTCAACCAAGTTGGCGTAGTGCAGCGTGGCTTCAACGCTGACCGTTTGATCAATTTGCTCCGAAGGCTTGGCTTCTTCAACCTTGTTTGGTTCTTCGTCGGTCGCTACTTTGCGCTTTGCGCGAGGTTTTTTTGGAGCAACAATTTTTTCAACTTGCGCGGGCGTTGGGGCTGGGGGAAAGTCGTCAAAGAGGGACAGCGTGCCGTCGTCTTGGTTTTTCATAGCGAGGTGTCAAAGCCTTGTGGGTTCATTGATTGCCAGCGCCACGCGTCGGCGCACATGCGGTCTAAGTTGTGTTGGGTTTGCCAATTTAAAAGCCTTCGAGCTTGGGTCGGATCTGCGAGGCACTGTGCGACATCTCCGGCTCGACGCGGCATGATTTGGTAAGGTATATCAATGCCATTTACGCGCGCAAAGGTTTCCACCATTTGCATCACGCTGACCCCTTGTCCTGTGCCTAGATTAACGGTGATAAGTTGGGGTTGGTTGGCGGTGTTATTCAATGCTTGAAGCGCAGCCAAATGCCCCTCGGCTAAGTCGCACACATGCAAATAATCACGCACGCCAGTGCCGTCCGGCGTGTCGTAATCGTTGCCAAAAATTTGTAAATACTCGCGCTGACCTAAGGCCACTTGAGTGATGTAGGGCATTAAGTTGTTGGGAATGCCGTTGGGCGCTTCGCCGATCAAGCCGCTTTCGTGTGCGCCCACAGGGTTGAAGTAACGCAAGATGGCAATTTGCCAGCGAGGGTCGGCGTTGTGAAGTTCGCGCAGCGCGTCTTCGCACATGAGTTTTGATCTGGCGTAGGGAGTTTTGCAGCTCAATTCAGCGGTCTCTGGAACCGGCACGAAGGCCGGCGGGCCGTAAACCGCAGCCGTCGAGCTAAAAACCAACCGGCGCACGTTGGCGCGGTCCATGGCTTTAAGTAGTTGAAGTGTTCCGCCCACGTTGTTTTCTAAATACCGAAGCGGCTGACTGACCGACTCCCCAGGGCTTTTGAGTGCTGCAAAGTGAATCACCCCCGCAAACTGATAGCGGGCAAACAAAGCGTCTAAAGCGGCCGCATCGCGGATGTCGGCGTTGATAAATTCGAGAGGGCTGGCATTTAACAGGGCCAAACGGTCGAGCACTTTAGAGCTGGAGTTGCACAGGTTGTCCAAAATGACCACAGGCTGCCCCGCCTTTGCCAAGGCGACAACCGTGTGGGAGCCGATATAGCCCGTCCCGCCAGTGACCAAAATGGGGTGATTCATAGCACTCAAAATTAGAAGTTCTGTAATTATCCCCTGTGAAGTTGCGCCCTACACCGCTAAAATGGCGTTGGTTTACTTGAGCGCACAGTTAGCGCACTTGAAAACTGCTTTCTATCTTTTTACCTTTTTAGTACTTTCATGAAACGTCAACACAATTCTCATACCGCAGCGTCTAACCACGCTGAATCTTGTATCGCCCTCATTGATGCCCGTTTTCTAGCGTGGTTGCAAGGCCAAGCAGAGAGCAACCAAGACCATGTTCGCGGCCAATTGCACGGGTTGCTCAGCAGCGCCTTGTCCCACCATGGGTTAGACCTGAATTTGCGTCGCATTTATTGGTACAGCGACTCGACTGACGAGACGGTGTTTGACGCCCAAGTTAGCCGCGCCGTATTGCCCCACAGCCAAGATGGCGGTTTGTCCATGCTCCGCACCTTGGGCGCAGATTTGAAGCGTTTGGCCGAGCGCGGCGCTTGCGATCACTTGTTGGTCGGCAGCGACGACGAGCGCCTGATAAGCCTGATCGACGAAGCCCAATTACATGGCGTGGCGGTGCATTTGTTGGCAGACGAAGCCTCGCGCAACATGACTCAGCTCAACCGCGACGACCCAGGTTGGGCTCGTTTGTTGTCCCAAGCCGACCATCGTGTGGTCCTCGACGCGCAAGCCGTCCGTCAAAGCGGTTCGCCCCGCCATAGCAGCTCGATGCACACGGCTGCCCCTGTGGACCCCGAGCAATTGCGCGCCCAGCTCAACACCGTCATCAGCACTTGGTGGGCCGATGAGCCAGAAGACTTGCGCGAAGAGCTTCGCGAAGAGCTGCAAAACAGCCGCGGCATTCCGCAAGAAGTCGACCGCCAGTTGTTGTTGGGCGTACGCCGTGTTTTAGAGCGCGCTTTGAGCTTTCAAGAGAAAAAAATGCTGCGCGAAATGGTCCGTGAACAAGTGCTGGGGCCTCAGGCCGCGCAAGCCGATCACAGCCCTGTGGTTGAACACGCTGACTCTTAATTTCAATTCGCCCTTCATTGGAGTTGCACACCATGCGCGATTTCTCTCCTGCCGATATCTTGGCCCAGGCCCTGCCGTACATTCGCAAATTTCACGGCAAGACCTTGGTCATTAAATACGGTGGTAACGCCATGACAGACCCGGCCTTGCAAAAAGCATTTGCCGAAGACGTGGTGCTACTCAAGCTGGTGGGCATGAACCCTGTAGTGGTTCATGGGGGCGGACCGCAAATTGAGACTGCCTTGAAGCGACTTGGCAAAACCGGCGAGTTCATTCAAGGCATGCGCGTGACAGATGCTGAAACCATGGAAGTGGTGGAGTGGGTGTTGGGCGGCGAGGTGCAGCAAGACATCGTGGGCCTCATCAATCAAGCTGGCGGTAAAGCGGTGGGTTTGACAGGCCGAGATGGCGCCATGATTCGGGCAAAAAAACTTAAGCTGCACGACACTCAAGACCCTCAAAAAGAATACGACGTGGGTCAAGTTGGCGACATTGTCAGCATCGACCCTAGCGTGGTGAAAGCCTTGCAAGAAGATGCATTTATCCCCGTCATCAGCCCCATCGGCTTTGGTGAAAACAACGAAAGCTACAACATCAACGCCGATGTCGTCGCTGCCAAATTGGCGACTGTTTTAAGCGCTGAAAAGCTCTTGATGTTGACCAATATTCGTGGCGTATTGGACAAAGCGGGCGAGTTGTTAACGGAGCTCACCCCGCGTCGCATTGATGAATTGTGTGCAGACGGCACCATCAGCGGCGGCATGATTCCCAAGATAGCAGGCGCCTTGGATGCCGCCAAAAGCGGCGTCAATGCGGTTCACATCATTGATGGTCGCGTTCCCCACGCGATGTTGCTAGAAGTCTTGACCGAAGAGGCCTTCGGGACCATGATTCGTTCGCACTAACTTCATTTTTAAACGCCATGTCTGACAAAGCCAACGCCTTGCCTGATGAAGCCCCCAACGCTGCTGACGCGCCCAAGCGTCAACGGATGAAGCCCGGTCAACGGCGTGAGCAAATTTTGCAGACGCTGGCCTCGATGCTCGAACAACCGGGAGCAGAGCGAATTACTACGGCCCTATTGGCCTCCAAGCTCGAGGTGAGCGAGGCTGCGTTGTATCGCCACTTCGCCAGTAAGGCGCAAATGTTTGAAGGACTGATTGATTTCATCGAACACAGTGTGTTCAGTTTGATCAATCAAATTGCTGAACGCGAGGGCGATGGCGCACAAAAAGCGACTCGCATGGTGACTGTTCTACTGCAGTTTGGCGAAAAAAACCCAGGGATGACGCGCGTCATGGTGGGCGATGCTTTGGTGTTTGAAAACGAGCGTTTGCATCAGCGTATGAATCAACTGTTCGATCGCATTGAGTCGGCATTGCGCCAAGTATTGCGTGAGGCGGCTGAGGCCAATCGTTCGAACACTCCTACGGCAGATGCGCAGGTGCGGGCAGCAACGATGGTGTCGTTTGCGTTGGGCAACTTGCAGCGTTTTGCGCGTTCTGGTTTTAAGCGCTCACCGCTTGATCATTTAGAGGCCTCGCTCGCGGTGCTGTTGCGTTAAATTTTTACCCCTGAAAGGCTTCGCATGAAACTTGTTCGTTATGGAAATCCAGGCAAAGAAAAGCCAGGACTCATCGATGCTGCAGGCAAGCTGCGCGACTTGAGCAAAGTTATTGCCGACATCACCCCAGAACAGTTAAGTGACAAAGCCTTGGCCAAACTTGCAAAACTCAATCCAGAAAAATTACCTTTGGTGAAAGGTAAGCCACGCATGGGTTGTCCGGTTGCAAACATTGGTAAATTTCTAGCGATTGGACTCAACTACGCCGATCATGCGGCCGAGGCAGGTATGCCTATTCCGAAGGAGCCGATTGTTTTTACAAAAGCCATCAGCTGTATTCAAGGGCCAGATGACGATGTGATGTTGCCCAAAGGTTCTGTGAAGTCAGACTGGGAAGTTGAGCTCGGTATCGTCATTGGCAGTGAAGCGCGTTATGTGTCACAAAAAGACGCCTTCAACTACGTGGCTGGTTATTGCTTGGTGAACGATGTGAGCGAGCGCGAATATCAATTTGAGCTCGGCGGCACTTGGGATAAAGGCAAAGGCTGCGACACCTTTGGCCCCATTGGCCCTTGGTTGGTCACGCGAGACGAAGTGCCGAATCCACAAAAATTACACATGTGGCTCGACCTGAATGGCGTGCGTATGCAAAACGGCAGCACTAAAACCATGATCTTTGGCGTTGCCAAAATCGTCAGCTACCTCAGCCAATTCATCACGCTTAAAGCCGGCGATGTCATTTGCACGGGTACGCCACCGGGGGTGGGTATGGGCGTGAAGAAAAATGGCAAGCCTGCCCCTGTCTATCTAAAGCGGGGCGATGTCATGACGTTAGGAATTGAAGGCTTGGGTGAACAACGGCAGAAAGTGGTTGCGTTCAAGGCATGAATCGACCGCTAGTCGTTGACCTCGATGGCACATTGATTCACACCGATTTATTGGTGGAAAGTGCCAGTCAATTTGTCATTCAACATCCCTTCGAGTTTTGGAAGCCTCTGCTGTGGCTTGCGCGTGGCAAGACAGTTTTAAAAACAGAATTGGCGCAGCGTGCGCAAATAGACATTGCAGCACTGCCTTACAACACCTCTGTTCTTGATTGGCTGCGCGCTGAAAAACAAAACGGACGTTATTTGGTGTTGGCGACTGCCAGTCATCGCCAGTTGGCTGATCAAGTGGCAGAGCATCTGTCTTTGTTTGACGAAGTATTAGCCACAGAAGGCGACGTTAATCTCAAGTCGTCCGCCAAGGCTCAGGCGTTGGTTGATCGTTTTGGCGAAGGCAGTTTCGAGTACGTAGGTAACGATTGGCCCGATTTGCAAGTTTGGCAAAAAGCAGGCGTGGCGCATGTCGTTAACGCGCCGGCTGCGTTATTGCAGCGGGTTCGCGAAGCGTGCGAAGTGGGACAGGTTTTCTCTAGTCAATTACCAAGTTACTTACCTTCTGTTTTAAAAGCCATGCGACTGCATCAGTGGATGAAAAATTTACTGGTCTTCGTTCCGTTAATGGCTGCCCACCAATACGGAGATGCTTCGCGCGATGTGCTGGCGCTGATGGCGTTCTTGGTGTTTAGTTTGACCGCATCAAGCGTGTACTTGCTAAACGATTTAGTGGATGTGCAAGATGATCGCCATCATTTACGAAAGCGTCATAGGCCCTTTGCGAGCGGTGCATTAAGTTTGATGTGGGGTTGGGCGGCATGGCCTATTTTGTTGTTGCTAGCTGCGGCCTTTTCTGTGGCGTACATGCCTGTTTTGTTTACAGCGAGCTTAGGCATTTATTTTGTTTTGACCGTGGCTTATTCGCTAAAGCTTAAGCAAATTGCGGTGGTCGATGTGTTGACTCTGGCTGCGCTTTATACGTTGCGCATCATTGCAGGTGCTGCTGCTATTGATGTGCCTGTATCGTTTTGGTTGCTACTTTTCTCGATGTTCATCTTCCTTAGTCTGGCACTGATTAAGAGGTACAGCGAACTCAAGGTGGCGCGCGACGCTGGTAAAACTGGAGCGTTACGTGGACGCGGTTACGAACCAGATGACTTAGAGTTGGTATCGAGCTTTGGCGCTAGCGCAGGGTTTATTGCAGTGCTGGTGCTGGCGCTCTACATTCAAGATGGACAGAGCGCACATTTATATGCCACCCCGCAACTTATTTGGTTGGCGTGTCCGGTGATGTTGTTTTGGATTTCGCGTGCATGGCTGATTGCACATCGTGGACAAATGCACGATGACCCCATCGTGTTTGCGCTCAAGGATAAAGTGAGCTGGGGCGTCGGTATTTTTATGATGGCTGTGCTGGCTTTAGCTCGCGTTCTTGCATGAAATCTGCCGCACGTATCGCCTTGGTCTACACCTTGGTTTCTGCATTCGCCACGGTCGCCAATATTGGGACACAAGCACTCGTCATTTGGCTCTATGTTGGTTCTTATGCAATAGAGATTTCGGTGTTGTTGGGTACGGCGGTTGGATTCCCTATTAAATATGTTCTCGAAAAAAAATACGTCTTCTATTTCAAAGCAGACAACTTAGGACACGATACCCGGTTGTTTATTCTTTATGGCGTGATGGGTGTTTTTACGACGGCAATTTTCTGGGGCATTGAGTTCGCGTTTCACCATTTATTCGGCACAGACGCTATGCGCTATTTGGGCGGCGCTATTGGCTTGACTGTTGGCTCTTTTATCAAATACCACCTCGACAAACGCTTCGTATTCAAACAGGAGTTGATATGAGGCCGGTGAATGCGTGGGGGCGTTTGTCAAACGATTTGCATGATGTGCAGTTATTGACGGACCGAAGCGGTGTTGCCAATATTCTCGAGGCTACAACTTCTTCATCTGCGATGGGTTTGCCGCATGGCAATGCACGCAGCTACGGTGATGTTTGTTTGAACCCTGTGAGTGCAACATCGCAAGGGAAGCTCTGGCACACACTGGGTTTGAATAAATTTATTTCGTTCGACGAACAAACAGGCAAACTAGTTTGCGAGGCTGGTGTGTTGTTGAGAGACATCCAGCGTATTTTTGTGCCGCGCGGATGGATGCTGCCAGTCACCCCTGGTACGCAGTTGATTACTGTGGGTGGTGCAATTGCCAACGATATTCACGGTAAAAACCACCATGCGCGAGGCACTTTTGGTGATCATGTTCTCAGCATGACCCTTGCCCGTTCCAGCGGCGAAGTGCTTACTTTGACCCACGGTGATTTATTTGACGCCACGATTGGCGGACTGGGTTTGACTGGTGTGATCGTCGTTGCAGAGTTGCAAATGCGGCGTGTCGAAAGTGAATGGTTAAGCACAGACACGCTGCCTTACAGTAGCTTGAGCGAGTTCTTTGAGCTCTCTGACGCGTCTGAAAAAGACTGGGAGCACACGGTGTCCTGGGTCGATTGCTTGGCGGGTAAGACGACGCGAGGTATTTTTTTAAGGGCTAATCATTTAGGTGCGCAGCAGGCGGTAAATTTTTCATCGTCATTGCAAAAAAGAAAGTCGCATAAACAGCCCTTGAATATGCCTTTTGTGCCGCCGATCTCGTTGGTGAATTCGCTTTCGCTCAAGCCTTTCAATTTGGCTTATTACCAATTGCAAAAACTTAAAAGCGGGCGACAAGTGGCGCACTATGAACCCTTCTTTTACCCCTTAGACAATTTGCAAAATTGGAATCGCATGTATGGTCCAAGTGGCTTCTATCAATATCAAAGCGTAGTTCCGCGCGAGGTAGGGAAAGATGCAACGCAAGCTATGCTGAACGCGATTGCGCAATCAGGTGAAGGTTCTTTTTTGGCCGTGCTTAAAACTTTTGGCCAACGTGAGGCTAGAGGATTATTGAGTTTTCCGCAGCCAGGTGTGACGCTTGCCTTGGACTTTCCAAATCGTGGTGAACGTACCCTGAAGTTGTTTGAAAAACTTGATGCCATCGTCGCCGAGGCTAAAGGTCGTTTGTATATGGCGAAAGACGCACGTATGTCTAAAGCCTTGTTCGAGGCGGGCTATCCACGTCTTGCAGAATTTAAGAAGCACCGTGATCACGGAATCAGCTCGGCGATGTCACGTCGCTTGATGGAGTTTTAAATATGTCTACTTTTCAACACATCGTCATTATTGGTGCGACTTCTGCGATGGCAGAGCATTGCGCGCGCTTGTGGGTGCAATCTTCACCTGTTCGATTGACGCTGGTCGGTCGCGATAGAGAGCGTACTCAGCGTGTTGCCGATGATTTGAAGGTGCGCAGTCCTCTCTCTGAAATTCAAGTGATGACAACCGACTTCGTCGATGCGGCTGCTATTCAAAGCGCAGTGAAGTCGATTGAATCTTTGGCGCGTGTAGATGTGGTGTTGATTGCGCACGGTGTTTTGTCTGATCAAGCTAAATGTCAATCGGATGTGTCTGAGTGTGATGCGGCTTTGCAAATTAATGGAGTCTCGCCTGTTCTGTTTGCAGAGGCTTTCGCAAATTCAATGGTTGCTGTCAATCGCGGAACCATTGCCATCATTGGTTCAGTGGCGGGAGATCGGGGTCGTCAATCTAACTATGTGTATGGTGCAGCAAAGGGATTAGTGTCGCGTTACGCGCAAGGCATGCAACATCGCTTGGCCCATACTGCTGTCAAAGTGGT
>CAZEAQ010000037.1:1536-13323 GCA_964510145.1 uncultured Bordetella sp. | reverse complement strand
ATACAACCTGAAAACTAATTTTTAAATCTGCTTTTTAAGATTTCAAAAGTTTCGTTCAACGATTGCTCGCTGGTATTGATCGTCACATCAGCCTTTGAATAAAAGGCTGCTCGTCCGTTCAATATTTCTTTTAAATCTTCCATCGCTTCTTTGCTCGCTGCCATAGGACGCATATCGCCCTGAGCGATCACACGCTTCATGTGATCCTCGGGTGTAGCTTGCAACCAAACTGTTTTGCAATGCGTCAGGATGTCATTGAAGTTAGCAGGATCAGACACCAAGCCGCCAGGTGTTGCGATAACGGCCTCTGGATAAATTTGTATCGACTCTTCCAGAGCGCGTCGTTCGTAGCGACGGTAGGCGTTTTGTCCGTAAAGCGCTTGTATTTCAGAAACACTACACCCTGCGAATTTTTCAATCTCTGCACTCAGCTCAACAAACGGATAGCCCAGTTCAGCTGCAAGCATTCGACCTAGCGTGGATTTACCAGCGCCTCTGAGTCCGATCAAGGCAATGCGCTGACTTTTTTCATCCTCGCTTGCGCGTCGACTTCCAATAGCTTGCCCAATTGCAACTCTCGCTTTCCTGAGCGTTGGCTCGTCTTGCCCCGACAGCATTTCACGAATCATCAACCACTCAGGCGATGAAGTCGTGACGTCGCCCACGATTTCAGAAATCGAACAATCCAACGCTTGTGTGAGCTGAAGCAACACCAGCACCGACACATTACCCTGCCCCTGCTCCAAATTGGCAAGGTGTCGCTCAGACACATCGGCTGCGAGTGATAGTGCCTTGCGCGTCATGCCTCTACGCGCTCTTAAACGCCTGACCCGATCACCCATTTCAGTCAGAAAGGGTGACCGTTGTTTGGTCACCGCGGTGTCCATGAAATTAGACTTTCTCAATGATGAGCGCAATGCCTTGACCCACGCCAATGCACATCGTGCACAACGCATATTTGCCGCCGGTGCTGTGCAAGCGGTTAACCGCTGTGGTGGCTAAACGTGCGCCAGAGGCACCCAGTGGATGGCCCAACGCTATTGCGCCACCCCATGCATTCACGCGCTCATCGTCATCACGCAAACCCAGTTGACGCAATACAGCTAGCCCCTGCGCTGCAAAGGCCTCGTTCAGTTCAATCACGTCTATTTGCGCAAGGGTGAGTCCTGTTAGTTCAAGAACTTTGAGGGTTGCCGGTGCAGGACCAATTCCCATGATGCGAGGCGCTACACCTGCTGTCGCCATGCCAACGATACGCGCCTTCGGTGTCAAACCATATTTGGCCGCTTGGCTTTCGTTCGCCAACAACAACGCACACGAACCATCGTTCACACCCGAAGCGTTACCCGCCGTCACCGTGCCATCAGGGCGCACCACGCCTTTTAATTTGGCGAGTGCTTCTAAGCTCGTTTCACGGGGGTGTTCGTCTTGGCTGACCACCAGTGGATCGCCCTTCTTTTGTGGCACATGTACGGCCACAATTTCGCGATCGAAGTGTCCGGCTTTTTGCGCAGCAACTGCTTTTAATTGGCTCGACATCGCCATGCGGTCTTGGGCTTCGCGCTCAATACCAAAATCAGTTGCGACGTTTTCGGCCGTCTCTGGCATCGAGTCCACACCGTACTGAGCCTTCATTAATTTATTTACAAAACGCCACCCAATCGTGGTGTCATACACCGCATTGGCACGACTAAATGCGCTCTCAGCTTTGGGCATGACAAACGGTGCGCGGCTCATGCTTTCAACACCACCGGCAATCATCATTCCAGCTTCACCCGCTTTGATAGCGCGCGCCGCTGTTCCAACAGCATCTAAACCTGAACCGCACAAACGATTCAATGTTGCACCGGGCAATGTCATTGGTAAGCCCGCCAACAAGCTGCTCATGTGGGCCACGTTTCGGTTGTCTTCGCCCGCTTGATTGGCGCAGCCATAAATCACATCGGTCACCGCTTCCCAATCCACTTTGGCGTTCCTGTCCATCAACGCCTTCAACGGAATGGCGCCCAAGTCGTCGGTGCGAATGCTTGAGAGTGCTCCGCCGTAACGGCCAAATGGGGTACGAATTGCGTCACAAATAAATGCTTGAGTCATATTGGCTGTCCTTTAAAGCGATCAGGCATTATATTGCATCTATAATGATTTCGTGCACGATAATTCACCATTTCCAACGTTTGAAACCTAGAAAGACCCGAGACATGTCGACAGAACTTTTACAAAATTTCGCAGCAGGACGCTGGCAAACAGGCACGGGTGCGGGCACTCCCATCTTCGATCCAGTACTCGGCACCGAGCTGGCTCGCGTGTCTAACGCGGGCATGGATTTGAAAGAAGCCTTTCAATTCGCGCGCGAAAAAGGCGGCCAAGCTCTGCGTGCATTGAGCTACCAAGAGCGTGCGCAAATGTTGAACGCGATTGTCAAAGTGTTGAACGACAACAAGGCCGCTTACTACGACATAGCAACTGCCAACTCAGGCACCACATCGCGTGACTCAGCGGTAGACATTGATGGCGGCATCTTCACGCTGGCGACCTACGCCAAGTTAGGCGAAAAATTAGGTGGCGCTAAGTTTTTGCTAGACGGCGAACGCATTCGCATGGGCAAAGATCCTTTGTTTCAAAGTCAGCACATCTTGACGCCAACTCAGGGGGTTGCACTCTTTATCAATGCCTTTAATTTCCCAAGCTGGGGCCTTTGGGAGAAAGCTGCACCCGCATTGCTATCGGGTGTTCCCGTCATCATCAAACCTGCTACTGCCACGGCATGGTTGACACAACGCATGGTGCAAGACGTGGTGAATGCCAAGGTACTTCCTGCAGGTGCATTGAGTGTGATTTGTGGTTCATCCGCAGGTCTGATGGATCAGTTAGAAGCAATGGATGTGGTGTCTTTCACAGGCTCAGCCGACACAGCACGCATCATTCGTTCGCACCCTGCGGTGGCAGAAAAATCAGTGCGTTGCAACATCGAAGCCGACAGTTTGAACTCTGCCCTGCTCGACCCCAGTGCCGCCGCAGATAGCGAAGCCTTTAATTTGCTCGTCGCAGAAGTGGCTCGCGAAATGACCGTGAAGTCAGGCCAAAAATGCACGGCCATTCGCCGCATCTTTGTACCCAGCGCTTTATACGAAGCCGCAGCCAACGCCATCGCTGCAAAACTTAAAAAGATCACCGTTGGCAACCCCAGAAACGAAGCAGTTCGCATGGGCTCGTTAGTCAGCAAAGAACAACACGACAGCGTGATTTCAGGCATTGCCACACTCAAGCAAGAAGCTGAAGTTTTGTTTGATGGCAACGATGCAGATTGGATGGATGCCGACAAAAAAATAGCGGCTTGCGTCGCCCCCGTTTTGTTGGGCAGCAAGACGCCTGCTCAAGCAAAAATTTTGCATGAAGTTGAAGTGTTTGGCCCAGTCGCCACTCTGATGGGCTACCAAGATATTCAAGAAGCCTACAAACTCATTCAACGTGGCGAAGGCTCGTTGGTGATGTCGGTTTATAGCGATCGCCCTGCTTTTATTGCAGAAGTAGCCAGCACCTTGGGTTCACACCACGGTCGTATTCACGCCATCTCACCAGATGTGGCGGCTTTGCAAACTGGTCATGGCAATGTGATGCCTGTGTCCTTGCACGGTGGCCCAGGACGAGCCGGAGGGGGTGAGGAACTAGGCGGACTGCGCGCCCTTAATTTCTACCATCGTCGTAGCGCTGTGCAAGCCAGCACAACTGCCTTAGACGAGTTGGCTAAAACAGCGGTTAAGTTAGATTAACTTTAAACACCCAAGAACTCAGACAGTTGCTCTGAGTTCAACAAAGTGGCAGACGTTCCTGACAGAACGATCTGCCCTTTTTGCAGTATCAAAGCACGCTCAGATTGCGCCAACACTTTCTTGTAATCGCGGTCCACGATGAGGGTGGCAATGCCGTCATCACGAATGGTTTGAATGACCTTCCAAATCTCGGCCACGATCATGGGCGCGAGGCCTTCAGTCGCTTCATCCAAAATAATTAAGTCGGGTTGTGTCATCAAAGCGCGGCCAATGGAGAGCATTTGTTGCTCGCCACCCGAGAGTTGTGAGCCGAGGTTCTGCAGCCTTTCTTGCAAGCGAGGAAACGTGGCCATCACGCGATCAAAACTCCATCCACGCTGCGCGTTTGGCGCAGGACGCGAAGCCATGATCAAGTTTTCACGAACGCTTAAATTCGGAAACACCCCTCGCCCTTCGGGCACATAAGCCACACCTCGACGTGCTACCTCATGGGGTTTGGCTTTGGACATGTCTTGCCCAAACAAATGAATGCGTCCATCGCGTTGCACCACATGGCCAAGCAAAGTACGAATCAATGTGCTTTTGCCCATGCCGTTTCGCCCAAGCAGACCCACGGTTTCTCCACGCGCAATTTCTAAATCGATGCCGTGCAATATATGACTCGACCCATACCAAGCATGAATGCCGTGTGCCGACAAAATTGGGTCACTGCTACTTTTTATCATCTCAGTGATCCCCTAAATAGGCAGACTTAACTTCTGGACTTTTTCGAATTTCATCTGGTGTGCCACAAGCGATCACCGAGCCATTCACCATCACAGTAATGCGATCAGCCACTCGGAACACCGCATCCATGTCATGCTCAACCAACAAAATGGCATGCTCTGATTTCAGTTGTGCCAGTAAGTCGAGCATGCGGTCTGTTTCTTCAGCACCCATACCTGCCAATGGCTCATCCAAAAGTAACACCCGTGGTTGCGTGGCCAAACACATGGCTATTTCAAGTTGTCGTTTTTGACCATGACTGAGCAAGCCAGCGGTTTGCTCTAAAAAATCTGACAAACCTGCACTGGCAGCGGCCACTTTGGCAGCTTCTGTGCTGAGCTTGCACGCCTTCGCTTCTTGCCACCATAACCAAGGTTTTTGAAAATTAGCTTGCGCGGCTAATCGGCAATTTTCAAGCACGGTAAACGTGGGATAAATCGTGTTGCGCTGATAGCTGCGTCCTAATCCAAACTGCGCGCGTTTGGGCTGGCTCCAAGTGGTGACATCGTTTTGCAACAACTCGACCTGTCCGGAAGATGGCGCAATCTCTCCCGACAAAATATTGATCAACGTTGACTTACCCGCCCCGTTGGTTCCAATGACGGCGTGGACTTCGCCCAATTCAAGATCAAGCGATACGTCATTCACAGCAACCAAACCACCCCATCGACGGGTGATATTTTTGCCGCGCAAAAGAATGGTCGAATTAGTCATCGCTCGACTCCAATGTCTCTGCACGACGATTATTTTTTCCGATCAATCGATCTTTTATTTGTGTGGGCACACCCACCAAACCTTTGGGCAACAACGCCACACTGGCAATGATGGTCAAACCCAAACCCAAATGCCAATGCTTGGCCATGGCACCAAAGATAGCCTCTGATTTGAAGAACTCTTGCAACAGAGCAAATGCGAATGCACCAATTAAGGCCCCACGCAAATGACCCAAACCACCCAAAATAATCATGATCAACACAGCACCCGACAAATGCCAACTCATGAGTTCGGGGTTCACAAAACCATCTTTGACTGCGAACAAAAATCCAGCCAATCCAGCAATAGCACCCGACAGCGTAAACGCTGCTAATTTGTAGGGGTAGGTTGCAAATCCGGTGGCGCGCATACGTTGCTCGTTCACTTTGATACCCGCCAAGGCTCGTCCAAACCTTGAGCGCAATACAAAAGCCAAAAATACAAACGTCGCCACTAAACAAGCCAAGGTGAATTGATACATCACCACGGAATGGTCTAAATCGAGCCAATTACCCGCAACCGGTTTCAGCATCAAATAAATACCATCTGTGCCACCGCCTAAAGGCGTGTCGTGCACCACGTAATAAGCCATCTGCGCAAATGCAAGCGTCACCATAATGAAGTAAACACCTTGCGTTCTTAAAGACAAAGCACCCACCACAAGTGCATAGCTTGCAGCAATCACAATCGACAAAGGCAATAGCCACAATACCGATGCAGCCTCAGCCTCAGGTGACAAGAGCACTGCCGCATAAGCACCTATTCCAAAGAAAGCCGCATGGCCAAAACAAACCAAACCTGTACCGCCCACGAGTAACTCGAGGCTCAAGGCAAAGATGGCATAGATCATGATTTTGGTGACTAAGTCGATACCAAAACTACCACCTAACCAAGGGTACGAAAACAGCGCAAAAAAAGTAGCGATGACAAAGTAGTGTTTAGAGCTCATCGATCAGCCCGCCTTAAAGAGGCCATCAGGTCTCCACAACAAGATCAACGCCATCAACACATACACCAATACACCTGCAGCTTGCGGCAATAAAACTTTGCCAAACGTATCGACCACACCAATCAGCATTGCCGCCAAGAGTGCGCCTCGTATGGAGCCAATGCCGCCAATCACCACCACCACAAAACAAATAATCAACACCTGATTACCCATGCCCGGATACACCGATGAAACCGGCGCAGCAATCATTCCAGCCAGCACCGCAATCGCCACGCCCGCAGCAAAGACAACACGGTATAAAAATTGAATATCAACACCCAGCGACTGAATCATTTCGCGGTTTGTGCTGCCTGCGCGAATCATCATGCCCAGCTTGGTTCTGGTGAAAACCACATACATCCCAAGCGCTAATAACAAACACACGCCAGACACAAACAGTCGATAGACGGGATACGTCATGATCTCGCCCAGCGGAAATGTGCCCGACAAAATATCGGGTGGCGAGACACCATACACATCGTCTCCCACCAAAATACTTCTCAGCTCCTCAAAGACCAAAATTAAGCCGTAGGTCATGAGCACTTGTTGCAGATGTTCGCGTTCGTACAAAAAACTAAAAAACGCCCACTCCAGCAAATACCCCAGAACAATTGATAACAAGGCACCCGCAACTAAGGTTGCAAAAAATCCACCCCCAAAAGTGCTGCTGACAATGGGTGCCAAGGCATACGCCATGTAGGCCCCCATCATGTAAAAGCTTCCATGCGCTAAGTTGATGACGCCCATGATTCCAAAGATCAGCGTCAAACCGGAAGCCACTAAGAACAGCAGCAATCCATATTGAAATGAATTAAGGCATTGAATTAAAAAAGTGCCAAAGTCCATGCCTTACATCCGGCAACCACGGCCGGGGTCAGTCAGTGATTTACTGGCCACGCCCACCAATTTGTTTTCCTTGCCCACAACTTGGCGCAGGTAAATATCTTGCACGGGGTTATGACTTTTACTGATCGTGAAAGCGCCGCGTGGGCTATCAATTTTTGCTTTAGCTAGTGCAGCCGCAAATTCGGCCTTGTTGTTTAAATCACCTTTGACAGCATTCAAACCAACGCTCAACATTTGGGCTGCGTCGTAGCCTTGTACGGCATACACATCGGGCTGCAATTTAAAGGCTTTGGCGTAGGACAAACGGAATGTTTTGTCCTTCGCAACGCTCAAACTATCGGCATAGTGCAGTGTGGTGAAGAGCCCTTCTGCATCAGCACCTTGTGCTTCTAAAGTGCCGTCAGTCAGGAAGCCTGCACCATACAAAGGAATAGATTTTTTAAGGCCCGCAGACGCGTAGTCTTTGACAAACTTCACGGCGCCGCCACCTGCAAAAAAGGTATAGACGGCGTCGGGTTTTGTCGTGGCAATTTCAGTCAAGAGTGCTTGAAATTCGACATTCGGAAAAGGCAAGCTCAGTTCTTTAACAACCTTGCCACCACTCTTTTCGAATGCTTCTTTAAATCCACGCACAGACTCATCGCCCGCTGCGTATTTCCAGGTAATGGTCACCACATTTTTATGACCTTTTTTGGCCATCACTTCGCCCATGGCATAGCCGGGTTGCCAATTTGAAAAGCTGCTTCTAAAAATGTTTTGCGCACACATGGGGCCTGTCACGGCATCTGCGCCAGCGTTTGGGACGATCAGCAATGTGCCCGTCTCTTTGGCAACTTTGGCCATCGCCATGGCAACACCCGAGTGAACCGAGCCAACCAAGACATCCACCGCATCGCGCTTGATCAACTTGTTGACGTTGTCTGTGGCTTTGGATGGATCCGACTCATCATCCACCTTGACGTACTCAATCTCACGTCCTGCGAGCTTTCCACCTTGCTCATTCACGTACAAGCGAAAACCGTTTTCAATGGCATTGCCAAGCGAAGCAAAGGTACCGGTATAGGGCAGCATCAAACCCACTTTAATTTTTCCAGTGGACTGCGCATGCACTGCAGGCAGTAAAACTGCAGCCGCCAAGAGGGTCGATTGCAAAACAATTTTTTTAAAAGCGTTTGACATGAATGTCTCCAGATAAGTCTTGTTGAGATGATTTATTTCGCTTCTAACGCGCGAAGCTTGAAACGTTGAATTTTGCCAGTTGCCGTCTTGGGTAAATCATCCACAAACTCGATATATCGTGGGTACTTATACGGAGCTAAACGGTCTTTGACAAAAGCTTTCAGCTCTTCCTCTGTCGCCTTTTGCTCGGCTTTCAACACAACGAATGCTTTGGTTCGCGTCAGACCATCAGCATCTTCTTTGCCCACAACAGCGGCCTCCAACACAGCTGGATGTTGAACCAACGTCGCCTCCACCTCGAAGGGCGATACGTAAATGCCACTGACTTTGAGCATGTCGTCACTGCGACCACTGTAGGTATAGGTGCCATCTGCGTTGCGCACATATTTGTCGCCACTCTTGGTCCAGCCGCCTTGAAATGTTTCGCGCGTTTTCACGCGATTGCCCCAATACATCATGGCACTCGAGGGGCCGTGAATGTACAAATCACCCGGCTCACCATCGGGCACAGGGCCGCCATCGTCGCCACGTAATTCAATGTCATACCCGGGCACAGGCCAACCGGTGGTGCCATAACAAACTTTGTCTGGCAGATTCGACAAAAAGATATGCAGCATTTCGGTCGAGCCAATGCCGTCCACGATATCCACACCCATCTTGGCTTTGAAGCGCTCGCCCAACTCTGCAGGCAATGCTTCGCCAGCCGAGGACACCAAGCGCAGCGACACCTCTTCTTTTTTAGGCAATGCGGGCGAAGCCAACATACCCGCAAAACCTGTGGGCGCACCATAAAAAACTGTGGGCTTGGCGCCACCCACTTGCCCCAACCAGCGCTTGAAAGTTGCATCTGGCGTGGGGCGTTCGGCCATCAGCAAGGTCGTTGCGCCCACCCCCATTGGAAAGGTCAACCCATTGCCTAATCCGTAGGCAAAAAACAGCTTGGCGGCAGAAAAGCAAACGTCATCCTCGCGCAATTGCAAAATGTTTTTAGCGTACAACTCGACCGTCCAATACGGGTTGCCATGCGAATGGACCGTGCCTTTTGGACGTCCGGTGGAGCCCGACGAATACAACCAAAAACCGGGGTCATCTGCATGGGTAGCCGCTGGCTTCGTTGCGGGAACAGCGGGCTGAAGAAACGCTTCAAACTCAATCTCTGCTGGATGCAATGGCGCGACCGGTTTAGACACCACCACTTTATGAACCTCGTGATCACTGCGCGTCATAGCTGCCGTTAAGGTGGCGAGCAAAGCACCAGACACCAACACGGCCTGTGCACGCGAATGCTCCAACATGTAGGCATAGTCGTCAGCGGTTAACAGCGTGTTGACACACACCGGAACAAGCCCGGCATACATGGCACCCAGATAGCTCACAGGCCAATCGTTGCAGTCGTGCATCAACAGCAACACACGCTCTTCGCGCCTTAGTCCTAAATTACGCAACGCAGCAGCCATGCGACGCACGCGTTCATCTAATGCGCCGTAGGTCAAACTGCCCGAGTCATCGATGAATGCATTTTTTTGAGAACGTGACTTGTTGAACTCAAGAAGGTGATGCGCAAAATTAAAACGCTCACCGGGTACTGGAATGGTCTCTAAATTATTCATGGGGGCTCCGAAGTTTTGTCCCGCGCATTGCGTTACATCACATTCGTGGCGTTTATTGCGCCAAGTCACTTGATGAAACCCTCAACTTGCAGTATTGTGCGTGCATGAACTTTATGCGCGCTCAAAACCCTCGTCAAGCAATATATTGCATAAATCAGGGTAAACACTTATGACAACAGAACAAAAAGACCCTTTTTTAGAAGCCCTTGGTCAGCGCGTTCGCCAGCTTAGGGGGCGTCGCGGCATGACGCGCAAAGCGACCGCAGAAGCAGCGCAAGTCTCTGAGCGACATTTAGCCAATCTCGAATATGGCGTGGGCAATGCCTCCATCTTGATCTTGTTGCAAGTCGCTAATGCACTGCAATGCTCACTGGCAGAAATGATTGGCGACGTCACCACCTCCACCCCCGAGTGGTTAATGATTCGAGAGCTTTTAGACGGGCGTGATGAGGCCACGCTTTACCGCGTTCGCAGTGCAATTGGCGAACTCATTGGGACCACCACCCTTCATGCCAATCATGGACAACGCATTGCATTGATTGGTCTGCGCGGTGCTGGCAAATCAACGCTAGGACGAATGCTGGCCAAAGAGTTGAACTTTGAATTCGTCGAACTCAGCACTGAAATCGAAAAATTTGCAGGCTGTACCGTGGCCGAAATACAGGCGCTCTATGGCCAAAACGCCTATCGCCGATATGAACGCCGCGCTCTCGAAGAGACCATTCAAATTTATCCCGAAGCCGTCATTGCAACACCGGGCGGCCTGGTGTCCGACCCTGCTAACTTCAACGAACTATTAACGCACTGCACCACCATCTGGCTTAAGGCAACACCAGAAGATCACATGCGTCGCGTGTTTGACCAAGGAGACCACCGCCCCATGGCTTCCAGCAAAGAAGCCATGGGAGATCTAAAAGCCATCCTTCAGGCGCGAGAAGCCTTTTATTCAAAGGCCAATTTCACTCTTGATACCAGCCAGCAGGCACTCAATGAAACCTTTTTGATTCTTCTGGAAATGGCCAGTAATTCATTAAGAGCAATCTAAAATATTTTTTCAAAATATGCAAAATAATGCTTGACACGGATATTTGATGCACTATCATTCCTCTCATCGAGCAAGCAATTTATTGCATCACCGTTGAAATACTAAGGAGCCAAATATGACTGCACCCCGCGTTGATTACCAAACAAATCCATCTCAATACAAGCATTGGAAACTCAGCTTTGATGGCGCTGTGGCCACTCTCGCTGCAGACTTTGATGAGAACGCTGGCTTGCGTCCTGGCTACAAACTCAAACTCAACAGCTACGACTTGGGCGTAGATATTGAACTCAACGATGCCATCAATCGCATTCGCTTTGAGCACCCCGAAGTGCGCACTGTGGTGGTAACGAGTTTGAAAGACAAAGTGTTTTGCTCGGGTGCCAACATTTTTATGCTGGGCGTTTCTAGCCACGCATGGAAGGTGAATTTCTGTAAATTCACCAACGAAACACGCAATGGACTTGAAGACTCATCCAAGCACAGTGGGCTTAAATTTTTAGCGGCTGTCAACGGCGCCTGTGCAGGCGGTGGCTACGAATTAGCTCTGGCTTGCGATGAAATTATTTTGGTAGATGACCGCTCTAGCGCTGTCAGCTTGCCCGAAGTTCCACTTTTGGGTGTATTGCCCGGCACAGGTGGTTTAACACGCGTGACCGACAAGCGTCATGTTCGTCACGACTTGGCCGATATTTTCTGCACCACCACAGAAGGCGTTCGCGGACAAAAAGCCAAGGACTGGCGTTTGGTAGACGACATTGCCAAGCCCGCTGCGTTTGCCGAAAAAATCAAATCACGCGCCCTTGAGCTGGCCGCAAAAAGCGACCGTCCAGC
>CAZEAQ010000037.1:0-1436 GCA_964510145.1 uncultured Bordetella sp. | reverse complement strand
TGGTATCCCTTGGCGATGGCGCGCGATTTAGAAGATGCCATTTTGTCGATGCGCACCAACGAACTGGACATCGGCACTTGGATCATGAAAACAACTGGCGACGCAGCCGCTGTTCAAGCCTCAGACGCCGTTTTGTTAGCGCACAAAGATCACTGGTTAGTGCGCGAAACGATTGGTCTGATGCGTCGCACCTACAGCCGCATCGATGTGTCATCACGCAGCCTCTTCGCGCTCATCGAATCGGGTTCTTGCTTTGTAGGCAGCTTGTTAGAAATTGCCTTGGCATGTGACCGTATCTACATGTTGTCATTGCCAGACGATGAAGCTGCAGCCCCCAAAATTGCCGTCAACGAACTCAACTTTGGTCTCTTCCCAATGGTCACCGAGCAAAGCCGTTTGCAACGTCGCTTCTACGACGAGCAACCAGCGCTCGAGCAAGTTCGCGCGAAGGCCGGTCAAGCACTTGATGCAGATGCTGCATTAGCCATTGGTCTCGTGACCAGCGCACCCGACGATATCGACTGGGCTGACGAAATTCGCATCGCCATTGAAGAGCGCGTGGCCATGTCGCCCGACGCCCTCACCGGCATGGAAGCAAACTTGCGTTTCAACGGCCCAGAGAACATGTTTACACGCGTGTTTGGTCGACTGACCGCATGGCAAAACTGGATCTTCCAACGCCCCAACGCCGTCGGCGAAAAAGGCGCGCTCAAAGTTTATGGCAAGGGCGAAAAAGTCGCCTTTGACTGGAACCGCGTTTAATCGTTTTATTCATTTAGATCATTCACCCGTCAATTCAAGGAGACTCAAATGTCGAGCATTAACTACAGCGAGAAAATTCCGAATAACGTCAATTTGTCTGAAGACCGCACCTTGCAGCGTGCGCTTGAGCAATGGCAACCCAACTACCTCCAATGGTGGAATGACATGGGACCCGATGGCTCACAAAACTTTGACGTGTATCTGCGCACCGCAGTGAGCGTGGATCCACAAGGCTGGGCGCAGTTTGATCACGTCAAGATGCCCGATTACCGTTGGGGCATTTTCTTAAACCCAGCCGAGCAAGATCGCAAAATTCACTTCGGCGATCACATGGGTGAAAACGCTTGGCAAGACATTCCTGGCGAATACCGCGCTAACTTGCGTCGCATCATCGTCACCCAAGGCGACACAGAGCCCGCATCGGTTGAACAACAACGTCACCTCGGTTTGACAGCGCCTAGCCAGTACGACTTGCGCAACCTGTTCCAAGTGAACGTGGAAGAAGGCCGCCACCTGTGGGCCATGGTTTATTTGCTGCACAAATACTTTGGTCGTGATGGTCGTGAGGAAGGCGAAGCACTCTTAGAGCGCAACAGCGGCAACCAAGACAACCCACGCATCTTGCAAGCGTTCAACGAAGAAACGCCAGATTGGTTGAGCTTCTTCATGTTCAC
>CAZEAQ010000036.1:10923-13609 GCA_964510145.1 uncultured Bordetella sp. | reverse complement strand
GCGCAAAGATTGCTGCGTAAAGTCGTAAACCACTTGCTCGTCTGCTTGCGTGAAAACAGGTTTTTGATCAAGCCCAATAGCATTTACAACTGCCTCAGCAACACCCTCTCTTATCGCAATAGGCGCGTGAATAGCCCACTCCACTTCTTGCGCCCAATGACGTGCAGTCACCAAAATAGCTAGCTCAGACAGACGCAACCCAATGGCACTTCGATAACGCAAATACTCCCCCATACGCTGAGCATGCGTGCACAGCTCTGGGCTACGCAGCAAAGGAATAAAGGGCTCAATCAAACCACCACGTGGTCCTTGAATAATTTCTTCCGCGCATTCACGCTGTGCTGCGCTCCATGTGGATTCGGGGATGGGGGGTAAACGATCTTGAGTCATAGTGAAGTTTCTTTAAATGCAGATTGATGTCCGTAACGACCCAAATCAATAGCCGTTTCGTAAATAGCTTGATGTTGTCGTTGTGCCATAGGATAAGTTTGACCCTCTGATGATTTCACATAGCTACCCAACCAGCGTGCCCGCTGAACAGCAGAGCGACCGGCGGGCAGTCTTTGTTGCGCGTACACCGATAGCGCATGTGCATTTGCGCCATGCTCACGAATTGCATTCGCAATCGCCACCGCGTCTTCGGCTGCCTTTGCTACGCCCATACCAATGTGAGGACGTGCCACAAAAGAGGCATCGCCCATCAAGGCGACACGTCCGACCGATAAGGTTTCTGAGATCACATCAAAGATGGGTTGCAAAAAAGGTTGTGGTGTTTTTTCAAGAATTTCTGCAAACTGTGGCGACAACAAACGACGCGCATCTTCACGCACTTTGGCAAGCTGGCGCCATGACACTTTATGTGGAGGAATACCCTGTGGGTAATGCACGCCGTCTGCATCGGTCAACACTTCTTTCAGCTCATCACCTGCTGCGGCGGGTCGATACCAAACAAAGTTGTAAGCGCGATGACCACGACTGGTGTCGTTGTCAGAACCGGCCACGGGATAACCAATAATTTGTTCGTTAGGCGGCACGCAAAACCCAAAATAGTCCACCAAAGTATTGAGTGTGAAATTAGATAAAAGCGACTCATCACAAACACCGCGCCAAGCAATATAGCCTGCGTATTGCGGCTGTATGTGAGGAAAAAATTGCTGGCGAATATTAGATCGAATGCCATCACTGGCAATCAACACATCGGCGGACCAAGTGACCTCTTGACCATCAAGCGTGGCATGAACTTGTACGCCATCCGTCATCTCTTGCACGTGCGAAACAGAGACACCTTGCAGATAGCGTTCTGCGGGCAATGCAGCACGCAAAATTTTGTAGAGCCGACTCCATGAGGTCAACACCTGTGGCATGTCAAAGGCGATCAAACTCTTGCCCGATTCATCAAGCAAAACACGTCCGGGCACCTCAACACCTAGCGTGGCTTGCACATCCAGACCCGCACGCTCAAGCGACTTGACCAAGGCATCGTGTGAAACGATTCCAGCACCGCGTCCACTCATAGAGCTCTTGACCTTCTCCAGCACTTGCACATCATGTCCGTCGCGGTGCAGCATATTGGCGACAAATAATCCGCCCAACGAACCGCCGACGACAAGAATGCGAGCCATCTCAGACGTTCTCCGCCAAGGGGTAATTCAATTCAATCACGATCCCATTAGGGTCATCTAAAAACAATTGGTGCAGTCCAAGACCGGGGACATCGCGACGGCGCGGTTCTATTCCCATCGATTTCAAACGCGACAACATGTTGCTCAATCCTGTTGCAAAAAAAGCCACATGATCCAGTGCTCCGCTGCCTTGCAAACCAGACTCAGAACGATCGCCTAGGTAGTTGGATAACCCAGACTTGTCATTGGCATCAATGCCAATGATGTGAACCGCCGCGTTGACATACGCATCCAGCGGACCTTGATACAACCAGAAGCCCGGAAACGGGAAGTCGGGTCGAGGCCCCTCTTGCAAGCCCAATACCGAAACATAAAAATTCTTCGTCGCTTGAAGATCAAGCGTACGGATAGAAAAATGATTGAGCGACAAAGTCATGGCGTTACTTCTTTTTGCTGGCGCTTTTCTTAGGAACTGAAGACATCCGAGCCAACACATCAAACACGGCTGCTGTGTCGTTGTTCTCGTGCCCCATGCCCATTGCGGCGTTGTACAAAGGCACAGTCGCCGCAAACAAAGGGGCTGGCACTTGTGTATCGACCAGTGCTTGCGCGATGAGCTTCATGTCTTTTTGCCAGACCGATACTTTCATCGTGGCTTCTTTCCAGCCTTCGTTCTCCATCATCGGGCCTCTGACCTGCAACATGCGAGACCCTCCTGCGCCATCGCTCAAAACCTTCACCGCCGTGCTAGGCGCTATGCCCCAGCGTTCGCCCAGCAACAAGGCTTCTGCAGTGGATACGTTGTGAATGGCCACTAGCAAATTGGCCATCAACTTCATCTTCATACCGTTACCAAATGCACCTAAATCGAAATGCGCTTTTGAGAAACCTTCAAACACAGGTGTTAAGCGTTTAATGTCCGCGCTCGGGCCGCTGGCATAAATAGTTAAATCTTTTCTAGCGGCTTGTGCACCCGTGCCCGACAACGGGCAGTCGAGTAAGACAACGCCTTTACTTGCCATCAAACTGCGAGCGGCCTCTTTGTCATTGATATCTAAGGTGCT
>CAZEAQ010000036.1:9083-10823 GCA_964510145.1 uncultured Bordetella sp. | reverse complement strand
AATCCAACTCGCTCGAACGCGACATGGTTTGTAGAACGTTTGACAATTTTGTTGGTGCTCATTTGATCTCCAATTGATGCGTTGCGCTAAACTAGTTTATTAAGAACTCGAATCTTAAGGAGACACGACTGTGACAGTTCAAGCCAATTCAACACACTCACACTCCCCTGTCAAAGTTGGTTTGGTAGGTTACGGCTGGTGGGGAAAAACCATTGCCCGCCAACTTGCCCACTCTTCATGGTTGCAACTGGCTGCCGTCGCAGAAGTAGACGCTAACGAGCGAACTGCAATGACCTCAGACTCCGTCTTGAACGGCGTCAGCGTGTTCGAATCGCCTGAGCAACTGATGTTGCACCCTGGGCTTGAAGCCATCATTTTGTGCACGCCTCATCAGCAACATGCCGATCAAATGGTGGCCGCTGCCCAAGCCGGCTTGCATATTTTTTGTGAAAAACCACTGTGCCTCACGCTGGAAGATGCCAAGCGTGCAGTGGCTCAATGCGAAGCCAAAAATCTCGTTCTAGGCATTGGCCATGAGCGTCGGTTTGAACCAGAAATTATGGCCATGCGTCAACTCATTGCAGATGGCACTTTGGGGCAAATTCTGCAAATAGAAGCGAACTTCAGCCAAGACAAATTTTTTGCACTCCCCAAAGACAACTGGCGACTCTCTAACAAACACGCGCCCGTCGGCCCCTTGACCGCTACCGGCATTCACTTAGTCGATTTGAGTATTGCGCTGCTTGGCCCTTGCGAAACGGTCTGGGCGCGCTTGGCCACACTGGGTTCAGAATTTGAAAATGGCGACACCTTGGGCATCATGATGGGCTTTCCAAATGGTGCTAACGCCATGATCAGCGCTGTTCTTGCCACCCCATTTGAGGGACGCTTTGCCGTTTATGGCTCAAAAGGTTGGATTGAAATTCGGGATCGAACACACCCCGAGAACCCCACAGGCTGGGACATCACCACGGTGCTTCGCGGACAGGAACCGCAAACTCGTTTTGCATCGCCACACCCCACCGTGCTTGCCAATTTGGAAGCGTTTGCAAAAGCCATTCGCAAAGTCGCCGCCTACCCAGTGACAACACGCGAAATGCTGGCAAACGTAGCGGCCCTCGAAGCCATCATGAAATCTGTGCAATCCCGTGGATTGGTGAACGTCGAATAAATGGTTACTAAAAAAACAGCTGCAGCCAAGCCGCCAGTCGCTCGTCGCTTGAGTGGTGCTGAGCGCGAAAAACACATCGCACAAGAAGCGGTACGTTTTTTTGCTGAAGTCGGATTTGGCGGAGACACCCGCGAACTTGCTCAGCGTTTGGGCGTCACACAGTCATTGCTTTACAAATATTTTCCGAGCAAAGAAGCCCTGATCAATCGCGTCTACGAAGAGGTTTACCTCGGCCGCTGGAACCCATTTTGGGAGAGCGTTGTACGCGACCGCACCATTCCACTGCAAGAGCGATTAACTCGCCACTACATTGAGTACGCCAAAGCCGCATTGACACGCGACTGGGTGCGTATTTTTATGTTCTCTGGATTACGCGGCGAGGATATCAATCGCAAATACCTCAATATCCTGCGGCAACGCATTTTGGAGCCCATTGCCATAGAACTGCGTCACGAATTTGGGCTTCCCCCCGTGGAAGAAATTCCTCTTAAAACCAGCGAGATCGAACTGGTTTGGAGCATCAATGCGCGGGTCTTTTATTTTGGACAACGCCAATGGGTCTTCGACGT
>CAZEAQ010000036.1:0-8983 GCA_964510145.1 uncultured Bordetella sp. | reverse complement strand
GGAGCATCAATGCGCGGGTCTTTTATTTTGGACAACGCCAATGGGTCTTCGACGTTCCCATTGAAGACGACCTCGATGAGCTAATTCGTTTAACTATTGAACACTTCATCGCTGGCGCACGCGCAGTTTTACCCAACATGTTGGGTGTCACGACTACATCAAATAGTCGCGTACGCAACCTAAACAAGGGAAAACACTGATTGTTCTAGATCAAGTGATCACAATAAAGTGATCACATGAACACCAAACAAACATTTGATCGATTAGATCTCCGCAAAGCCCTCGGAAGTTTTGGAACGGGCGTCACCATCGTTACCACCAAATCTACAGACGAACGCTTAGTCGGCGTCACGGCTAATTCGTTCAGTTCTGTCTCCCTTGATCCTGCGATCGTCTTGTGGAGTTTGCAAAAAACATCACCTAGCCTAGCTGCTTATGACGAGTCTGGGCGATTTGTGATTAACGTTTTGGCCCTCTCGCAAATCGAACACTCGCGCCGATTCGCAAGCTCAATCCCAGATAAGTTCAATGGTGTTGATTACCGCCCAGGTCTTGGCGGTTTGCCCGTACTTGAGGGATGCGCCGCTACGTTTGAATGTCGCACCATTCAGCGCCTCGATGTTGGCGACCACATTTTGTATTTAGGTCAAGTTGAGGCCTATCAACATCACGACCAAACTGCACTTCTATACGTTCAGGGCAAGTACGCGCAAAGCGCAAGTGCCGAACTGCATCCCGCTTAATTTTTATCTATTTATAAATCAAAGGAATCGTATGACCATGAAATACAGCACCTTCATGATGCCCTTGCATCCGCCTGGTCGCAACGTGACAGAGACTTTGCAGGAAGACCGTGAGGCCGTCATCTTGGCCGATCGCTTGGGATTCAGTGAAGCCTATGTGGGCGAACACGTGACCGACTCTGCCGAGATCGTGACATCAAGCATGATTTTCTTGGCCACGCTGGCTTCTGAAACCAAAAATATCAAGCTAGGCACTGGCACGATCAATATGCCTAACTCGCATCCAGCTGCGATTGCAGCGCAAGCTGCGATGCTGGATCACTTGTTGAAGGGTCGATTCATCATGGGCATCAGCCCTGGTGGATTGATGTCCGATGCTGAAGTGTTTGGCAACTTTGGAAAAGACAGAAACGCCATGTTTGTCGAGTGCATCAACACCGTTTTGAAGATCTGGGATTCCGTGCCACCCTACAACATTGAGGGCCAGTTCTGGAATATTTCGGTAGAGAAAACCATGATTCCAGACATCGGCCAAGGCTTCATCATGAAGCCCTATCAAAAGCCCTATCCGCCCATTGTGGGCACTGCTGTCGCCCCCTTCTCGCAGGGCGTCACCGAAATGGCTAAACGTGGATGGGGCCCCATCTCAGCCAACTTCTTAATGCCCGAATGGGTCAAAACACACTGGCCGAAATACTTAGAAGGACGAGAGGCCGTTGGCGCTAAAGCGCATCCCTCCGAATGGCGCGTCGCTAAAAGTATTTTTGTAGCTGATGATGAAGCGACAGCCAAACGTTATGCGCTGCAAGAAGGCGGTCCGTACCATTTTTATTTCAAACAATTGGTGCGCAAATTAGTCACCGGCGGTGGACGCAGCAACTTATTTAAAACAGATCAAAACATGCCTGACAGTGAACTCACACCTGACTACGTCACGAACCGTTTAGTGCTGGCAGGTACTGTCAATTCTGTGGTCGATCAAATTTTGGCTTTCCGTGAACAGGTGGGTGATTTTGGCAACTTGGTTTACGCGTGCCACGATTGGATGGACCCTGCACTGGGCAAACGCTCTATGGAATTGTTTGCAACCGAAGTCATGCCTCGCGTCAACGCTGCCATTGGCAAATAACCATGACGCACATCGCACATCCTCGCAGCGAAGTTCGCCAAGGCATGCAAATTGATTGGGACGTTCCCATTCAAATGAATGACGGGTTGGTGTTGCGTGCCGATGTATTTCGACCCATCGGTGACGGCAAGCACCCAGTTTTACTGAGCTATGGCCCTTACGCGAAAGGGTTGGCGTTTCAAGAAGGTTACCCGAGTGCATGGCAAAAGATGGTCAGCGATCATCCTGACGTGCCGTATGGCTCCAGCAATTTATTTCAAAACTGGGAAGTTGTAGATCCTGAAAAATGGGTTCCCGATGGTTATGTGTGTGTGCGTGTTGACTCGCGGGGTTGCGGACGTTCGCCTGGGTTTGTGGATCACTTCTCCCCGCGCGAAACACAAGACTTTCATGACTGCATTGAATGGGCCGGCGTGCAAAGTTGGAGTTCTGGCAAAGTCGGTTTGTCGGGGGTGTCTTACTTCGGCATCAATCAATGGCAAGTTGCAGGGACTAACCCGCCGCACCTCGCAGCCATGTGTATTTGGGAAGGCGCTGCCGACTGGTATCGCGATATGACGCATCACGGTGGCGTGTTGTCCACCTTTTGGGCCAACTGGTACGACATGCAAGTCAAAACCGTGCAATACGGTTTAGGTGCACGTGGCCCTAAAAGTAAAGCCACAGGCGAATGGGTGTGTGGCGATGAAACGATGAACGACACGCAACTCGCAGCCAATCGTTGTTCGTTTGGAGACGACATCTTGTACCACCCGCTAGACGACGCTTACCACCAAGAACGCTCCGCCCAATGGGATCGAATTACGGTTCCGTTTTTATCGGCCGGTAATTGGGGCGGCCAAGGCTTGCATTTGCGCGGCAACAGCGAGTCGTTTATGCGTGCAGCGTCCAAAGAGAAGTGGCTAGAAATGCATGGCCTCGAACATTGGACTCATTTCTACACGGACTACGGCATTGCCATTCAGAAACGTTTTTTTGCACATTTCTTAAAAGGCGAATCTAACGGTTGGGATAGGGAACCACGCGTTCGTTTGCAAGTGCGTCACGTCGACCATTTTGAAGAACGCCTCGAAAATAATTGGCCGATCGCTCGGACACAGTGGCAACGACTTCACCTCAATCCGGTCGGACAATCGCTCGCCGAGAAATCAGCCACTGAAAAATCGCAACTCACTTTTGACGCTATGGGCCATGGTTTGACATTTATGTCTGCCCCGCTGGAAAGCGACACTGAAATTACCGGCCCCTTAGCCGCAAAACTATGGGCTTCATCAAGCACGACCGATGCCGATGTTTTTTTGGTGGTGCGTGTGTTCACGCCCGATCTACGCGAAGTGACATTTGCAGGCGCAATCGACCCACACACGCCCGTAGCGCAAGGATGGTTGCGCGCCTCACATCGCGAACTTGACCCTGCCTTGACACAGCCCTATCGCCCCTATCACACGCACCGCAACGTGCAGCCATTAACGCCGGGAAAACCTGTAGAGCTAGACATAGAAATTTGGCCCACTTCCATAGTCGTCCCTGCAGGGCATCGCATTGCCTTAAGCGTTCGCGGCAAAGACTACATGTATGCCGAAAAAACAGGGCTTAAGTTGTCTAACTTCAAAAACGAACTTCGCGGCTGCGGACCCTTTTTGCATGACGACCCAAGAGACCGTCCTGCAGAACTCTTTGCTGGCACCACAACTTTGCACTTTGGACCTCAGCATGAGTCCTACTTGTTGATTCCTGTGATTCCGTCATAGTCACACACCGCACCAAGTTTTATTGCGTTACCTCACCACCACAAAGGAGACATCATGACCACTAGAAGACATTTTCTGCAAGGCACTGCGGCAGCTGCAGTCACGACGACCTTGCCGCAAATTGCACAAGCACAAGCCAAGGGCGAGACCATGCGCATTGGTCTGCTGACTGTGAAAACTGGGCCTCTCGCCTCCGGTGGCATTGACATGGAGCGCGCGCTGGTCATGTATTTGAATGAGCGCAACAACACCTTAGCTGGACAAAAGGTACAACTCTTTGTGGCCGACACAGGCGGTGTTCCTGCCACGGCCAAATCGAAAGTTCAAGAATTGGTTGAACTCAACAAAGTACACGTTTTAGTCGGCCCGCTCGCCGCATTCGAAGCATTGGCCATTGACGACTACATCAAGGCCAACAAAATCCCAACGCTCTCTGTCGCCGCAGCGGAGGACATGACCCAACGCAAGCCTAATCCTTGGTTTGTTCGCGCCACATCATCGTCCGCCCAGTGTTCACACGTCATGGCTGAGCACTGTGCAAAAACACTCAAATTTAAACGCATGGTCATGATCGCTGACGACATTGCGTATGGCCACGAGATGAACGCTGGCTTCCAACGCGTGTTTGAAGAAAACGGCGGCAAGATCGTCCAAAAACTTTTCCCACCCTTGACGGCTCCTGACTACGGAAGCTTCTTGGCACAACTCAAAACAAACGTGGACGGCATCTTCTTAGGATTTGCAGGTTCGAACGGTTTCCGTTTTGTACGCCAATTCAACGAGTACGGTTTGCGCAGCAAGATGACGATTGTTGGCGGCATGACTGCATTGGATGAATCTGTGCTGCGCAACATGGGTGACGAGGCGCTTGGCATTCAAACCGTATGCTGGTACTCAGCCGAATTGGCTAACCCTGTGAACGCCAAATTTGCACCTGCCTTCCGCAAAGCATTTGGCTATGACCCCGGCTACTACGCGGCTGGCACATACGTGAGCGGTGCGGTTTTAGAAGCTGCCATTGAGGCGGTACGCGGCAAGTTCACCGACCGCGATGGTTTGATGGCAGCCTTGCGTAAAACCAATATCCAGTCAGCGCGTGGCCCTGTTCGATTCGACAACTTAGGCAACGTGGTTGGCGATGTATTTGTACGTCAAGTTGAACGCAAGGATGGCCGTTTGGTTAACGCAGTGGTCAAGACCTATCCCAACGTCAGTCAATTTTGGACCTACGACCCCAAGCAGTTCTTAGCCAATCCGGTTTACACCCGCGACTATCCACCGGCTAAAAACTTAGAGTCTTAATTGAACTGAACTGCCCATGCAAATTTGGATCATTCAAACCCTCAACAGCTTGGCACTTGGCGGGTTGTTGTTCATGCTCTCGTCTGGCTTTGCGCTCATCTTTGGATTGATGCGCATTGCCAACTTGACACATGGTTCGTTGTTCATGCTGGGCACTTACGTGGCCGCCACGCTGGTGCGTGACGGTCACAACTTAGTTGTGGCTGCTCTTGCGTCCATGACGTTGATTGCAATTTTGGGCGGCTTAATTGAGCGCTTTATCTTGCGTCGATTGAGTGGCAACTCTCAAGGGCAAGTACTCGCAACATTAGGGCTTTCTTTTGTAGCTGCCGATTTTTGCTTGATGGTCTGGGGGGGTGACCCCATTCCAATTTCAACACCCGCGATGTTTCAAACACCGCTGCGTTTTTTTGATCTCACCTTCCCTACCTATCGTTTGGTTGTTTTGGTGACTGCGATTGTGGTTGCCATTTTGTTGTACCTCCTCATGGAGCGAACACGCTTAGGCGCCATGATTCGCGCTGGTGTGGACGACATGGCGATGGCGCGTGCAGTGGGCATACCCGCTTCCGCTTTGTTCACCACAGTGTTTTGCTTGGGAGCTGCTTTGGCAGGTTTGGGCGGCACGTTAGGTGGCCCGATTTTTAACGCTTATCCCGGACTTGATGGCGACATGTTGCCGTTGGCCTTGATCGTTGTGATCTTGGGTGGTGTTGGCAGTTTGTTTGGCACTTTTGTGGCCAGTTTCATCGTGGGGTTCATCTACACCTTTGGCATCGCCTTGGTGCCAGATTTAGCCTACGTCATTTTGTTCTTACCCATGGTCGTGGTGATTGCTTTTAAACCTCAAGGCTTATTTGGGAGAGTCACCACATGAAGCTTTTGTTCAGTCTTTTGGGGTTGGCTGTATTGGCGTCTCTTCCGTGGATGGCGGGTGAATATTTTGTCAATTTAGGCAGTCAAGTTTTGATTGCAGTCATCTTTGCATCCAGTTTGAATTTGCTGGTTGGCTATGCAGGACTGACCTCATTGGGCCATGCTAGCTATTTGGGTCTTGCTGCTTATTTTTCTGCTTGGCTGAGTTTGAAGTTTGGCCTCGATCACGCCATCACTGCCCCTGCATCGCTTTTTCTAACGACGTTGATGGGCATGATTTTTGGTTGGATTGCTTTGCGTGCAACAGGCTTAGGCTTTTTGATGTTGACCTTGGCACTATCGCAAATCGTGTGGGGACTGGGCTATCGCTGGGTATCGGTGACCAATGGTGACAACGGTTTATCAGGCCTCACGCGTCCTGCGCCGTTTGGCATTGATTTAGATGTGAGCGCTAATTTTTATTGGTTTTCACTCATCGTCACTGTCATTTGTTTAATTGCTATTTCACGTTTAGTGCACTCACCATTTGGCGCATCCATTCGAGGGACTCGTGATCAACCGCGTCGCATGAGCGCTCTTGGTTACAACGTGTGGGCCATTCGGTGGTTTACTTTTGTGATTGCTAGCTTCTTAGGCGCAGTCGCTGGTTTGTTGTATGTGTATTTTCATAAATACATACATCCAAGCGTCATGGCCATCACCGTTTCTGCCGAAGCTTTGTTGTGTGTCATTGCAGGTGGTTCAAGCACTTTAATTGGCCCCGTGCTTGGCGCTATTTTGGTGGTGATGCTTAAAAACTATGCCTCAGCCTACGTTGAGCGTTGGAACATGCTGCTTGGTTTTGTGTTTTTATTCATTGTGGTGTTCTTACCCAAAGGCATGGTGTCCGCACGTTGGTGGGGCAGAAAAGAGCAAGGAGGCAAAGCATGACCTTGGCTTTAGAAGTCACCCAATTACGCAAAAGTTTTGGCGGAGTTGCCGTCACGCAAGACGTCAATTTGGCGGTTCAACCAGGTGAACGTCGCCTCATCATTGGCCCCAACGGTGCAGGCAAAACAACTTTGTTTAACCAAATTGCCGGAGAGCTTCAACCCGACAGTGGCACCATCAAAGTGTTTGGACATGACTTAACGCATCAGCCAGTTCATGTTCGCCCACACTTTGGCTTGAGCCGTACCTATCAAATCATTAACTTATTTAACCGCGATACGGTGCTTCATAACGTGGCGTTGGCATTGCTAGGCATTAGTTCGCGCCGCTTTAACTCTTTTCAACCTTTGCGAAACACCGATCCGGTCTACGAACAAGCTCGCGAAGTTTTACACAGCGTGGGCTTAACTGAGAGTGCGGATAGTCTCGTGGGTGAAATGTCATACGGCGAACAACGCCGCGTGGAAATTGGAGTAGCGATGTCTCAGTCGCCCAAACTTTTATTACTAGATGAACCACTGGCCGGTTTGTCGCAAGATGAGCGCATTTTGGTGCGTGACTTAATTGCCAGTTTGCCGCGCAGTACCACGATTGTCATGATTGAGCACGACATGGATGTCGCTCTGGCATTTGCAGAAAAAATTTCTGTCTTGCACTACGGCAGTTTGATTGTTGAGGGTGACCGTGACACTGTGGTCAACCATCCGCGCACACGTGAGGTCTATCTTGGCCACTGAACTTTTATCGCTCCATAACATTCATGCGCACTATGGCAGCAGTCATGTGCTGCACGGTGTTTCTTTCTCGCTAAAACAAGGGCAACTACTGGCACTTTTGGGTCGTAATGGCGCTGGCAAAACCACCACCATGCTGACTCTCTCGGGCTTATTGCCTGCGAGTAGTGGCGAGATATTGCTGCGCGAAAAGCGCACAGACAACTTACCCCCTGAAGCCATTGCACGCCAAGGCATTCGTTTGGTGCCGCAAGGTCGCCGTGTGTTTGCCAATTTAAGCGTGCAAGAAAACTTAGAAGTTGCAGCACAAAAACGTGACATTGCAGTGACTTGGAATTTAGAGCGCGTGTATGACATGTTTCCACAGCTCAAAGTTCGGTCCACACAGAGGGCAGGCACTTTGTCGGGTGGCGAGCAACAAATGTTAGTCATCGGACGCGCACTCATGGGCAACCCCGATGTGCTACTACTGGACGAGCCCTCAGAAGGTCTTGCGCCTTTGATCGTTCATGAAGTCACAGAATCCATTCGAAAACTCAAAAAAGAAGGTTTGTCCATCATTTTGGTGGAACAAAATTTTGGCGTCGCTCAAGAATTGGCTGACGAGTTTGTGGTTCTCAATATTGGTCAAGTTGCCTTTAGTGGCACCGCCGAGCAAGTGCGTGCTGAACCAGAGTTAGCCACCCGTCATTTAGGTATTTTTTAATCGTCTTTCCACACAAGAGGTTCTTATGTTTTTCACCTGTACTCCGACTTGCACTGACCCCACGCATCATCACACCGCTGCACAGCGCATGTCGCGTTCTGCCGCAGCGACTAAAGCGCCCGTCAAAAGTCGCACGCAAGTTGCTGCCAAATCCAGCACACAAAAAACCGTACGAAACAGCAAAGGTAAATTGAAAGTTGTGGACGTTCACTGCCACTACTTGAACCCTGTGGTCAATCAAAAAACGGCGCATCTCAATGCTGCGCAATACGACCCCACCGTCATCTTTGCCAATGATCTGACCAACGAAACCAACGTCAAGCAAATGCGTGATCGCGCACCAAAATTGATGGGGATCGATGTTCGCCTCAAAGACATGGACCGCATGGGCGTTGATATTCAAGCGGTGGCACCTGCCCCTTATCACTACTTTTATTTCACCGAACCTGCCTACGGTGCTGAGTTAGCGCGCGAAGTGAATGAAGGTATCGCCAATGTTGTGGCGCAACATCCCGATCGTTTTGTAGGCATGGGTTCAGTCCCCTTGCAAAACGCGGAGTTAGCTGTCAAAGAGCTGGAGTATTGCGTTAAAAAACTAGGGCTGCGCGGTGTTGAAATCAACACCAACGTGAACGGGTTGAACTTAACTGACCCTAGCTTGGGCTTGGAGAAGTTTTTTGCGAAGGCCAACGAACTTGGCATCGTCGTCTTCATGCATCCGCTGGGCTATACGCAGGGCGATCGTTTGCGTAATCACTACTTTAATAACGTGATTGGAAATCCGCTGGAAACAACGGTGGCAGTCAGTCATT
>CAZEAQ010000035.1:0-13868 GCA_964510145.1 uncultured Bordetella sp. | reverse complement strand
GATTCGTCTAGTCCCTCGGTGGGGCTAGACAAATCTAACTTATGGCACAGTGTGGGGCATGACATCAGAAATCTCTTATCCCACACTTGAAGACGCAGTTGGCAAGACGCCATTGGTCGCTTTGCAGCGAATTGGGGCGACAGAAAACGCCAAGCGTGGCAACGTTATTTTGGGCAAGCTAGAGGGTAATAACCCCGCCGGATCTGTCAAAGACCGTCCCGCTTTGTCCATGATTCAACGCGCGCAAGAACGAGGTGACATCAAACCGGGCGACACCTTGATAGAGGCAACTTCTGGTAACACTGGAATTGCCTTAGCGATGGCCGCCGCTATCAAGGGCTACCGCATGGTGTTAATCATGCCGGAGGACTTGTCGATAGAGCGCGCGCAAACGATGAAAGCGTTCGGTGCAGAGCTGATCTTGACACCCAAAAGCGGTGGAATGGAATATGCCCGCGATCTGGCTGATCGCATGGCTAGCGAGGGCAAAGGGCGCGTGCTCGATCAATTTGCAAACCAAGATAACCCACGCATTCACTACGAAACCACTGGCCCAGAGTTGTGGCAAGACACCCACGGTCGCATCACGCACTTTGTTAGCGCAATGGGAACGACCGGAACGATTACTGGTGTTTCGCGTTATTTAAAAGAAAAAAATTCTGCAATTCGTATCGTGGGTGCGCAACCTTCAGAGGGCTCACGTATTCCTGGTATTCGCAAATGGCCAGAAGAATATTTACCCAAAATTTACGATGCTAAAAACGTCGATGAGTTGGTGATGGTCAGCCAAGACGATGCAGAAGAAATGTGTCGCCGATTGGCGAGAGAAGAAGGTATTTTTGCGGGGATATCTGCGGCCGGAGCGTGTTGGGTCGCTCTTCAAATTGCACAAAAAGTAGAGAATGCAACGATCGCTTTTATCGTGTGCGACCGAGGCGATCGTTATCTCTCGACGGGAGTTTTTCCAGCATGAACGTGGATCAAGAAATAGACACGCGAGGGTTAAATTGCCCGCTCCCCATTTTGAAAGCGAAGAAGGCGTTGTCCACTATGGAATCAGGTCAGCTGCTTAAAGTGCTCTCAACGGATACGGGTTCTTTGCGTGACTTTGTGGCATTCGCCAAGCAAACGGGTAACGAACTGGTTGCCCAAGAAACGGTGGGCAACGAGTTTGTTCATATTCTCAAGCGTCGCTAATTAGAGAGCGGAAGGTGCTTGAGATACTCACGAAACTCTGCGCCGACCTCTGCGTGTTCAAGTGCTAGCTCAACAGTGGCTTGCAAAAAGCCCTGTTTGCTACCGCAGTCGTAGCGTTTCCCCTCATAAGAATAGGCGAGTACTTTTTCGCTGGCTAATAAGCCGGCAATACCATCTGTGAGTTGAATCTCGCCTTGTGCGCCGCGTCCACCCGCGCGAATACATTCAAATACAGCGGGCGTCAAAATATAGCGGCCAGCCACTGTGGTGCGTGAAGGGGCAGCTTCAGCTTTGGGTTTCTCCACCATTTTTTGAATATCAAGCAGGCCGTTGCCTAAGTCATTCCCTGCAACTACGCCATAACGATGAACCTGCTCAATAGGCACTTCCTGCACAGCCAAAACAGAAGATTGCGTGCGTGCAAATACTTCGGCCATTTGTTTCAACACACCCGAACCGCCAGTGACACCACGCATTAAGTCATCTGCCAATAAAACGGCAAACGGCTCATCGCCGACTAAGTGTTCTGCGCAAAGCACTGCATGACCCAGTCCTAAAGCGCGAGGTTGACGGACATAAGAGCAAAGCATATCGTCGGGTTGTACGCTGTGAAGCACATCGAGCAGCGCATGCTTGCCCGCAGCCTCTAGCTCAGCTTCAAGTTCATACGACGTGTCAAAGTGATCTTCGATCGCACGCTTGCTACGTCCCGTGACAAAGATCATGTGACGAATGCCAGCTTCATAAGCCTCTTCAACTGCGTATTGAATGAGAGGCTTGTCCACCACGGGCAGCATCTCTTTGGGACTGGCTTTGGTGGCAGGTAAAAAACGCGTGCCCATGCCCGCTACGGGGAAAACGGCTTTCTTGAGTTTTGTTGTCATGCGCACTTTCGTAGAAATTTATTGGCCAAGGCGAGCCAGTTGATCTTTCACTTTGCTGATGGTGGCAGTGAAATCTGCAACGCGTTTGCGTTCTTGTTCAAGTACGTTGGCAGGTGCTTTGGCAACGAAGGCTTCATTGCTGAGTTTGGTGTTGGCCCTGTTGATTTCATTTTGTAAGCGATCAATCTCTTTATTGAGACGAATTTTTTCTGCAGCCACATCCACTTCGATAAATAAGCAAATTCGCAATTCACCCACAACCGCTACTGGGGCGGCTTGGGCAGCTGCAGCCCATGCGGCATCGTTGTCGAAAACTTTAACTTCACTGAGCTTGGCGAGTGCTTGCAAAACAGGCGCTACGCGCTGCATAAATGCATGCTCTTCTGCACTGCCTGCAAGTGCAAAAAGGGGCATGCGGGTGGCTGGCGATACGTTCATCTCACCCCTCAAGTTGCGGCAAGCATCGACCAAAGACTTCACGCGGGCAACGTAGGCCTCGGCAGCTTCGTCAATTCGCTCAGGCTGGCTGACGGGGTAGGCTGCAATGCTGATAGATGCGTGACCGTCATTGGCAGAAATACGACCTGCAACAACGGCGACTTTTTGCCAAAGTTCTTCGGTGATGAAAGGCGTAATCGGATGCGCTAAACGCAAAATAGTTTCTAGCGTTCGGATTAAGGTACGACGCGTGGCGCGTTTTTCAGCATCAGTGCCAACATTAATTTGCACCTTCGCAATTTCTAAATACCAGTCACAGAACTCGTTCCACACGAAGTCATAAATAATGTTGGCAACGTTGTCTAGTCGGTATTCGGAGAATCCTTTAGCGACTTCCGCTTCAACCCGCTGAAGTTTAGAAACGATCCATCGGTCGGCTTGACTAAAACTGAGGTACCCATGTGCTGCGCCTCCCACAGCGCATTCTTCTTTGGTGTGTTCGCGCAATCCGCAGTCTTGGCCTTCACAGTTCATCAACACAAAGCGAGAGGCGTTCCAAACTTTGTTGCAAAAATTACGATAGCCCTCGCAACGTTTGCTGTCAAAGTTAATGCTGCGTCCTAAGCTGGCGAGCGCTGCAAACGTAAATCGCAATGCATCGGCGCCGTAGGCTGGAATACCTTCTGGAAATTCTTTTTCTGTTTGCTTACGAACTTTGGGAGCAGTCTCGGGTTTGCGCAATCCTTGTGAGCGTTTTTCGAGTAAGGGCTCAAGCGAAATACCGTCAATTAAGTCAACAGGGTCTAACACGTTGCCCTCTGACTTGCTCATTTTTTTACCCTGAGCATCTCGCACTAATCCGTGGATATACACATGTTTAAACGGCACACGACCGGTGAAGTGCGTGGTCATCATGATCATGCGTGCGACCCAAAAGAAAATGATGTCGTAGCCCGTGACAAGCACGCTGGACGGTAAATACAAATCGTAGTCTTCGGTTTTCTCGGGCCAACCCATGGTGCTGAAAGGAACGAGGGCAGAGGAGTACCAAGTGTCTAAAACGTCTTCGTCACGTTTCAATTTTTTACCGGGTGCAATTTTGTCGGCTTGTGCTTGAGCATCCGCTTCGTCCCGTGCCACAAAGACATTTCCTTCTTCGTCGTACCAAGCTGGAATTTGGTGACCCCACCAAAGCTGGCGCGAAATGCACCAGTCTTGAATGTTGTTCATCCATTGGTTGTAGGTGTTGACCCAATTTTCCGGAACAAAACTAACCTCGCCAGATTGCACAGCATCAATGGCTTTTTGCGCAATGCTCTTTCCGGTTTTGTCGTTGGGACTCACTTTGTTCATGGCCACAAACCATTGGTCTGTCAGCATGGGCTCAACAACTTGACCTGTTCGAGCACAACGCGGCACCATCAATTTGTGCTTCTTAACTTCCACCAACAAGCCAGCGGCTTCCAGATCTGCAACAACTGCTTTGCGAGCTACAAAACGATCAAGGCCACGGTATTTCGCAGGCGCGTTGTCGTTAACGGTGGCATCTAAATGAAGAACGCCAATGATGGGTAACTGATGGCGTTGACCCACAGCGTAGTCGTTGACGTCATGCGCGGGGGTGACTTTGACGACACCGGTTCCAAACTCACGATCTACATAGTCATCCGCAATAACAGGAATCGTGCGATCGCAAAGCGGCAACTTCACTTGCCGACCAATCAGGTGAACATAGCGTTCATCTTCAGGATGCACCATCACCGCTACGTCACCCAAAAGCGTTTCGGGGCGCGTGGTGGCAACCGTTAACGCGCCTGATCCGTCGGCTAAGTCATATCGAATGTGCCAGAGAGAGCCGTCTTCTTCTTCGCTCTCCACCTCAAGGTCTGACACGGCGCTTTGCAAAACAGGATCCCAATTGACCAAACGTTTGCCCCGGTAAATAAGACCTTGCTCATACAGCTGAACAAAGGTTTCGGTGACGGTTTTGGACAGCTTGGGATCCATCGTGAAGTACTCGCGACTCCAATCGACGCTATCACCCATGCGACGCATTTGGTTGGTAATGGTGTTACCCGATTGCTCTTTCCATTCCCATACCTTGCTGACAAAATTTAGACGGGCTTCAGCGGGTGTGGCGCCCATGTCGTGACGACTGATACCTTGTGCTTGTAGTTGGCGCTCCACCACAATTTGTGTCGCAATTCCCGCGTGATCGGTACCCGGAATCCAAGCCGTGTTGAAACCCGACATGCGGTGATAGCGCGTCAAACTGTCCATGATGGTTTGGTTAAACGCATGGCCCATGTGCAAAGTGCCGGTCACGTTGGGGGGTGGCAATTGAATTGAGAACGACGGTGCGTCTTTTTGAGCTTTTCCTGTGCCGCGTAAACCGGCTACGCCATAACCGCGTTTTTCCCACTCGGGGCCCCAATGGGCTTCAAGGGCTGCGGGCTCGAACGATTTTGACAAGCTGTCCAAACCAGGTTGTTCGACTTTAGGGGCGGGCGTATTGCTCATGGAGGGTGCTTTTGACAAAAGAAAACGGCAAGTACAAAGTTGCCGTTGGGCCAGAGGGCTAAAGATTGCCATTTTACCTAGGGCCAAAGGGCGACTCCCTACATAATTCAGGCTTCGTCGTGCTTTTAAATATTTGATTCTTATGCTGTTTTTGCTCTCACCCGCCAAAGCGCTTGATTACGAAACGCCCGCACTTGATGTGCCGCATTCACAACCTTTGTTTGTGAAGCAGTCTGCCGAGCTGATTCAAATTCTTAAAGATAAATCGCCGCAAGAAATTGCGAGTTTGATGAGTTTGAGTGACGCTTTGTCTAGCTTGAATGTGGCGCGCTACCAATCGTGGACATCAAAGTTCACGGCTAAAAATTCGAAGCAAGCCGTGCTGGCTTTTAATGGCGATGTCTATGAGGGCTTAGATGCCAAAACATTGAAGCCAAAGGATTTGGAATGGGCGCAAGAGCATGTCGCCATTTTGAGCGGACTGTATGGCGTTCTGCGTCCTCTCGATTGGATGCAACCCTACCGGCTTGAAATGGGTACAGCCTTATCTAATGCCAAAGGAAACAACTTATACAAATTTTGGGGGTCGCAAATAGCGGACTACCTGAATCAACGTTTAAGTGAAGATCGCGAGCCAATCATCGTCAACCTTGCATCGCAGGAGTATTTCAAGTCGGTGGATAAAAAAGCTTTGAAAGCTCGCGTGATCGAATGTGTCTTTGAAGATTACAAGGGCGGCAAATATAAGGTGATTAGTTTTCTGGCTAAACGTGCGCGGGGATTGATGACGCGTTATGCCGTCACGCATCAGGTAAAAACGCCCAAAGGGTTAGATGGCTTTAATTTAGAGGGTTACGCGTTTGATGCGAAAGCTTCCGAGCCTGATCGCAAAGTCTTTCGCCGCAAATTAGATTGATTTTTATGAACACGCCAGAAGAATCGCAGTTGGGAAAAACGTCTACCTATGTGGACACTTACGACGCCTCTTTACTTTTTCCTATCCCTCGGCAACCTAAGCGAGAGGAAATTGGTGTTCAGGGGCAGCCTCCCTTTTTAGGAGCAGATTTATGGACAGCTTATGAGTTAAGTTGGCTCAACTCACGCGGCAAACCACAAGTAGCGATTGCGCGAATGACGGTGCCTGCGGAATCGACACACATCATTGAAAGCAAGTCTTTCAAGTTGTATTTGAATAGCTTTAACAATACGAAGCTCGATGACGTTTCAGAATTGCAAAATAGATTGCGCCAAGATTTAAGTGCCGCTATTTGGCATGGCTCGTCAGTGAAATCAAGTGTTGGCGTTCAAATAGTATTGCCTGAGAATTTCGATCGTGAGCCTGTTCACGAACTCGATGGTCTGAATTTAGATCGACTTGATTTGGACTGTGACGAATACCTCCCCAACCCAGAGTTATTGAAAGCAGCATTCAATGAAGCGCCAACCACAGAGACGTTGACGAGTCATTTGTTAAAGAGTAACTGCTTGGTCACGGGGCAGCCCGATTGGGGCAGTGTTCGTATCAGTTACACCGGACCACAGATTGACCAAGCTGGTTTGCTGCGTTACATCGTGAGTTTTAGAAATCACAATGAATTTCATGAGCAATGTGTTGAGCGCATATTTATGGATATCACCCGCAGATGTAAACCTCTGCGACTTGAGGTTTATGCACGCTACACACGACGTGGCGGTTTAGACATTAATCCGTGGCGAACAAGCCATCCGCAAGTTGTGCCAACAAACACTCGCACTGCACGCCAGTAAATTAGCTGCGCATTGCTTTAATAAACAAATCAGTCATTTCAGGGCAAAACAATTTGCCCTTATTACTAATCACCACGCGCACTGCTTCTGCCGGAGAGCTGGCTGATTTGGCGTAGTCGCCAGAGATCAACTCTTCATAGGCTTCAACAATGGCGACGATGCGGGCACCGATGGGAATATCGTCGCCAGCTAGAGCATCTGGAAAGCCGGTGCCGTTGTAGTACTCGTGATGCGACCGAATGATGGCTGCCACGCCTTGCATGTCTTGCAGCGTATTGAGCGTGGCCTCGCCCATTGTGGAGTGGGTGCGGTAAAGCTTGGCATCAGCTAGCGGAAGCTCTATAAATTTGGTGTTCAAAATACGATCGCTCAAACCTATCTTGCCAATGTCATGCAATAAACCTGCAATAAAAATAGATTGGCAATCGTCTTCATTCAGCCCTGCTAGTTTGGCCATCTTCATAGACAAATTGGCAACGCGACGAGAGTGCGGTAATAAGTCGGGCCGTCGAAGTTCAAGCAAATTAGAAAAAGCTTTGATAGACGCCATATAGGCAGCGCGTAAATCTTTGGTGCGCTCTTGAACGCGGCTCTCTAACGTGTCAACCATTTCGTTGAGCGACTCTTTTTGAGCTTTGGTTAAGGCGTCTAGCCGGTCGTGTTCGTTAGCCAATAAGGCAAATGAAATTGCAGCTTTAATCGTGCCTAAAAGTTCTTCATCATTCCAAGGTTTTGCGGTGTAACGGTAAATTTGTCCTTCGTTAATGGCGTGAATCGCGCCCGAAACATCGGAGGCTCCTGTGAGCATCAGACGCATAGTTTTGGGCCATTTTTTGCTCACTGTTTCTAGCAGCTCTGCGCCATTCATGTTCGGCATTTGCATATCCGAAATGATGACGTCTACAGGTTCTTTGTTGAGTAAATCAAGCGCAGTCGATCCGCTATCTGCCGTTAAAACTTGAAACCCTTCAAGCGAAAGCATGCGTCGTAAGGCCGACAAAATGTTGGGTTCATCATCAACGCAAAGCACTTTGTATTGACTGGCATCAAACGGTTCGGAGGTGGCTGGCGAAGAAGTCATCTTGTTCTTTCTGCAGTAGGTCGCTTAATAGGCAGAGTGATCGTGAATGTGGTGCCAACACCTAGGGTGCTGCGCGCTTCAATGGTTCCACCATGTTGCTGAATGATGTTTTGTGAAACCGACAGACCCAGACCAGTTCCAGTGCCGGGATCTTTGGTTGTGAAGAACGGATCAAATATTTTTTCGAGCACTTTAGGGTCAATGCCGGGACCGTTGTCCTCAACCTCGATGCGAACTGTGTTCTCGTTGCTACTGGTGCTAATTTGAATCAATCCTATTTTTCCCTCTGGCATGGCTTGCGCAGCGTTGACGATGAGGTTTAAAAATACTTGATCAATTTGTGAGGGCGCGCATTCGATGGGGGGAATTTTTCCAAGTGAAAGCCGCACATCTGCGCGATTTTTTAACTGTAATTTTGCAATGTTGAGGGTTGATTTCAAGCCAACGTGAATATCAGCTTCTACGTATTGGGTGGCTACGTTGGTGCGTGCGTAGTCTTTCAGATCTTGGATGATGGTTTTAACGCGTGTCACCCCCTCTTGCGTTTCTTGCACAAGGTTTTGCATGTCCTCGCGAATAAATTTGTAGTTCAGTTTGTTTTTTAGTTCGAGAACTTCATCTGATTCGTTGTGATGTGCATCAAGCACTTTTTCATAGATGGATAAATACTTTTGTAGCGTCGTGAGGTTTGATGAAACATAGCCCACTGGGTTGTTAATTTCGTGGGCAACACCAGCAGCCAGCTCACCCAATGAAGCTAGTTTTTCAGATTGCACCAGGCGCTTAGTCGCCTCATCTAGCTTCACCTCAAACATATGCTCGCGCTTCACGACTGCGAAGTAAGCGCGCCATAAAAAAATACCCAAAATAATGACGCCCGACAGCACCGAAAGCGTAGACAACCACAAAGTGTGTTGTCGCAAACTGCCCAAGGCATCCGTATCGAGTTCGTTGTAGGTTTGGAGTCGAACCCAACCTAAATCGAGGCCTAAATTAACTTTTCCCCACGTTGTGATGAACGCATTTTCACGCGATTGAAGTGCGTTGTTAGCGCTGACAGGTGGCTGAATCCAAGCCGGTTCGAATTCTAGTTTTGGCTCTTGTCCTTGTCTGCGCTTTAGATGCGTTAAAACTTTTCCGGTCGTGTCTGTCAGAAGTACGGAAGCCACCTCTGGGTTAGCCATGGTTTGAACGATACGTGATTCGACAGAGGCGTAATCTTTTAAAACAATTTGGTCTGCAATGGCGACCACCAAGCCACGAGTCAGGTTTTCGGCCGTTTGATATTTGCTGTCCCACAAAAGATTTTTAGATTGCAGGTAAGAGGCCGCTCCAAACCCGATTTGCAACAAAGCCAGGGCGAGTCCAATAAGAACGGCTGGTTTGATGCTCTTCCATTGAGCAGATGAAAGCCGACTCAACACCTTATTGTCCAGACAGAACTAAGAATTTCTCGAGCTGTAAAGACTCCAAGACTTTGTAGTTTTTGCTGTAACTCACTGCTTGTGGTTGAGCGATGTTGACATCGTCCAATAGTTTTCTGCCCTCTGGGTCGTTGGTGAGCGAGAGCATGCTTTTTAAAAAGCGTTCACGTACCGAAGCTGGAACGGACGGGTTCGTGGCTATTGGGTGCGGGGTGTAGCCCGGGGTTTCGAACAGAACACGAAGTTGGTTTCGAATTTCAACAGGTTCGTTCGCGAGCGTGTTGTTCACGCCGCCGCCTGACACGGCATCGCGACCAATGACAGAGCGATAAACATTGCTGTGAGTTTTTACAAAAACTGGCGTGGTGTTAATTTTTTTCTTAGCTAATTCAGCGCGAATTAAGAGCGATGCAGCAAACGCGTTGGGCGCAGGAAAGGAAATGTTTTGCCCCTTTAAATCCTCTAAGTTTTTAATGGGGCTGTCCTTTCGAACCACTAATATTCCTGTGAGTAATTCGGAGTTATCGGCTAGCAGAGGTTGATACTTTTTCTTTTGGTAGGCCAACACTGCGTGGTACGGGTTCATAAAGGCAAACTCAGTTTCGCCTTTGAGTAGTCGTTGTTCAAACTCTGGAATCGTAGGTGACACGCGTAATTCGAAGCACAAACCAGTCTCTTGCCCAACGCGCTGTAAAAGTGGGGACCATGTGGTGTAAATCTTGGCAGCCGTGAACTGAGGCACGACTTCAAAGGTGTACACCTTGGTGGTATTTGCTTCGCCCAAACAGTTGGCGTTGACAGGCGCCCCAAACAAGCCCAAGCTAGTTGCAACGGCCAGTGCAACAAGCCAAATGGGTCGATTGATAGAGCGATTGAAAGACGTTGTGTTCATAAAGTCTGCGAGTCTTCAAACAAGGATTCGGTGTAGGGTTGTTGAGTTTGCAACTGATTCGCCTTTTCTTCAAGGTGGCGAACTCGCGCTAGCCACTCTTCGCGCTTCATGAGTGAGCCAACGCGGACGCCCAAGAGCCTGAGACGTCTTGTTAAATCCACACGCTTTAGACATTGTCCTGCGACTTGTCGAATGCTTTGCGCATCGTCAAGATGAATACTTAAGGTTTGGTCTCGTGTCACGCTTTGAAAGTTGTCGTAACGCAATTTAATGCCAATCGTTTTCCCTACATAGCCTTTGCGCTTCAAATCGTTAGCCACTTGCGCACACAGTTGCGTGAAGATGGCGCTGAGAGCTTCGCGGTCTTGAACTGCGTGGAGGTCCCGCTCAAAGGTTGTTTCTCGACTCAGGCTGACGGGCTCACTTTGCGTTTCAACTGGCCGGTCGTCTTTACCGTGCGCTGCATCGTGGAGCCATGCGCCATAACTTTTGCCAAAGTTTTCCATCAACCAAACGCGTTCGCGTTGCGCTAAATCGCCGATGCAATGAATGCCGAATTTGGCTAATTTTTCTTCTGCTTTAGGGCCGATGCCATTCACTTTTCTGCACGGTAGCGGCCAAATTTTGCTTTCAAGGTCTTGCTCGTGAACGATTGAAATGCCGTTGGGTTTATTGAATTCGCTGGCCATTTTTGCAAGCAATTTATTGGGGGCCACACCGACGGAGCAAGTTAAACCGGTCTCGTCAAAAATTGCTTTTTGAATTAGACGGGCCAGTACGCGACCGCCTTCACGCTGACCACCTGGTACATCGGTGAAGTCGATGTACACCTCGTCGACACCTCGGTTTTCCATCACGGGCGCAATCTCGGTGATGATGCTTTTGAAGCGCTGTGAGTAATGTCGATACTGATCAAAATCTACGGGTAGCAAGATAGCGTCTGGACAAAGCTTGGCTGCTTTCATGACACCCATGGCTGAGCCCACACCAAACTGTCGGGCGGCATACGTGGCTGTGGTGATCACGCCTCGGCCTGTGTAGCCCGAGAGTCTGGGAAAAAAATCGAGCGGTATTTCATCTAATCGGTCTTCAGACCAATCGTGCTCAGGGTAAGCGATGCGCAAACGACCCAATAGATCGTCTTCTCGACGCCGTCCGCCCCCAATGACCACCGGTAAGCCCTTGAGTTGCGGATAGCGAAGTAGTTCGACCGATGCATAAAACGCATCCATATCGAGATGCGCAATGCGTCTGATTGAAGAGGGCGTTGGTTCAACTGAAGTCACGGCTCGAAGCATAATCGCTGGCACTTTTTAACCCTAAGGAGAACCGCATGCCCACCCTTCGTGTAGAACTAATGGAAGGTCGCACACCCGAGCAAAAACGTGATTTAGCCAAGGCTTTAACCGAGGCGACGTGTCAAGTTTTAGGCAGTTCGCCAGAGGCGGTGGACATCTTGTTTTTTGATATTAAAAAACACGATTGGTCCACCGGTGGCGTGCTTTGGAGTCACAAGCCTAGTCCCTAAATGCCAAAGGCTAGGCCTTTGGAAAAGTGCCGGGAAGCAAGATGCCGCTGTCGACTTGGCCAATTTGTGTGCGACCACAAAATGCCATCGACAGATCAAGTTCGTTGTGAATTATTTTTAGAACTTTGCTGACACCTTCTTCGCCCATGGCACCCAAGCCATATAAAAAAGAGCGGCCGATATAGGTGCCCTTTGCGCCTAGCGCGACCGCCTTGAGCACATCTTGACCGCTGCGAATACCGCCGTCCATATGCACTTCAATTTGAGAGCCCACTTCGGAGACGATGGCTGGCAGTGCCTCGATGCTGCTTTGTGCACCGTCGAGCTGGCGACCTCCGTGGTTGGAGACGATCAACGCATCCGCGCCTGATTTAACAGCGAGGCGTGCATCCTCGACATCTTGAATACCTTTCAAAATAAGTTTGCCGCCCCAACGGTTTTTAATCCATTCGACGTCACCCCAGTTCAAAGCAGGGTCGAATTGCTGGGCGGTCCAAGCCGAGAGCGAACTCATGTTTTCAACGCCGCTGACATGGCCCACGATATTTCCAAACTCGCGTCGGTGCGTGCCCAACATACCCAAGGCCCAACGCGGCTTGGTGGCGATGTTGATCATGTTGGCGATGGTCAATTTGGGTGGCGCAGACAGACCATTTTTTAAATCTTTGTGGCGTTGCCCCAATATTTGCAAATCAAGCGTCAATACAAGGGCGCTGCAATTAGCTGCTTTTGCGCGGTCAATTAAACGTTCGATGAACGCACGATCTTTCATGACGTAGAGCTGAAACCAAAAGCCTTCGCCTGCGTGTTGCGCTACATCTTCAATCGAGCAAATACTCATGGTGGAGAGCGTGAACGGCACACCAAATTTACGTGCGGCGCGGGCTGCCAATATTTCGCCATCAGCGTGCTGCATGCCGGTTAGTCCAGTAGGGGCAATGGCGACGGGCATGGCGACGTTTTGTCCCACCATTTGAGTGGCGGTACTGCGCCCCTCCATGTTGACGGCAACACGTTGGCGCAATTTGATTTTTTGAAAATCGCTTTCGTTAGCGCGGTAAGTGCTTTCGGTCCAACTGCCTGAGTCAGCGTAGTCGTAGAACATACGGGGCACGCGCTTTTGCGCAAGCACGCGCAAGTCTTCGATGTTGGTGATCACAGCCATGAAACGTCTCCTTGATAAGCCGAAGATATTAGCCCGAGGCAACCGCCTTACCTGTGAAGAGTGCGACAGAGCGATTGAAAAAAATTAAATAGCGTGAACCAGTAGCTCGGGCAGCAGGCGATGCACGTCCTGCGCTTGGCAAAGCGCAGTGCCGGGCGATAAAAGCGCCGCTGCGCCGGCAGCCATGCCGTATTGAAAAGCTCGAAGTAAGGGGTCACCCTTCGCCAGTGACCAGACCATGCCACCCACAAAGCTATCGCCAGCGCCGATGGTGGTTTGCACGTCCACTTTTAAGCTGTGTGCCCGCCAAACTTCATTGGCTGATGCCACCAAAGCGCCATCCTCACCCAAAGAAAGTGCGACGATTTCGGCCTTTCCGCTTTGAATAATCTGTTGCGCGGCATCTTTCCAAGATGCTTCGTCATTCAGGGCGAGGCCCGTTAATTCGCGCAGTTCACGCAGACTGGGTTTAAAAAGCGTGACACCTATTTCAAGAGCGGCAGTGAGCGCGGGGCCATTTGCGTCCAACACCACACGCAAGCCATTTTGTTTGGCAAGCTTGACCAAGCGCGCATAAAAATCGATTGGAACGCCCGGGGCTAGTCCACCGCTGATGACTAAAAACTGTTGAGGCAAATGCTGCGCGATGTAGTTGAAGCAAGTCTCATACTCGTCCATTGCGATTTCGGGGCCCGGCAGAACAAATCGATAGTCGCGGCCGGTGTTGAGCTCGTGCGCAGAAAAACTTTCTCTCGTTTCTTGCGCAATGGGTATGACATGACAGCGCACTTTTTCGGCGTTCATCAATTGGTGATGGCGTTCGCCGGTTACGCCACCCGCCAAATACACAGCGACGCACTTTGTGCCCAGTCGGTGCAGCACCCGCGCAACATTCACGCCGCCGCCACCCGGGTGCTTGAGCACCGAACCACATCGCATCTTGTGCGTGTCCGACACCTTGTCTATCGTCGT
>CAZEAQ010000034.1:3573-13947 GCA_964510145.1 uncultured Bordetella sp. | reverse complement strand
GCGAACACGGGCTCGGTATCAATGGCGGGCGATTGCGTCAGGCGACGTGGCTCCCCGCCCTTAGAGTCGATTAAAAACAATTGAGAGCCACCATCACGGCTGAGCGTTACTGCCATAGTGCGGCCATCTGGCGACCAAGTGGGCGCACTGTTTGACCCACGGAAATTCGCCACCACATGGCGTCTGCCTGAAGCAACGTCGTGCACATAGACCACAGGTTTGCGCAACTCAAAAGACACATAGGCCAACTGGGTGCCTGTAGGCGACCAGCTTGGCGAAATGATGGGCTCGGGACTAGCCAGCGCAGATTGCGCATTTTCTCCGTCAGAGTCGGCAACCCATAAGTTGTAACGAGCCCCTGCCTTTGTGACATAGGCAATTCGGGTAGAGAAAATGCCTTTATCGCCCGTTAATTTTTCGTAAATAAAGTCAGCAATGTTGTGCGAAGCCAAACGCAAATCAGCGGCGACCACGGTGCGGTTGATATCCCCGAGATCTTTTCCGCGAACCACATCCCACAATTTGATCTTCACATCAAATCGACCATCTGACATACGCTTAATGCTGCCGGTCATGAGCGCATCAGCGCCTTTTTGACGCATCGCGCTAATGTCTGGACGCTCAGTCTCGTCAACCACCTTGCCCGAGCTAACGCCCACAAATTGGCCGCTTCGCTCTAAATCTGCCTGAACGATGGCTGAGATTTTTTGAGGTGCCGACTCCTCGCCACGCAAAGGGGCGAAAGCAATCGGAACTTGCGTGAGCCCAACTCCAGAGACTTCAACACGGAACTGTGCCGAAGCTGGCATCGCCAAAACGAAGGCCGTGAAAAGCCCAAAAGTAAAACGCAAGAAGTGGTGAGTCATGGTGGTGAAGTGGCCGATCAAACCCCCACATTTTAGTGTCTGATCGAGTGGCGATAATGACCCCCTCTCGATTTGTACCTTCCGGACTTCAACGATTTATGACAAGCACCAGCACACACACTGCGTCTGACTCTTTGTGGGTTCGACTCAAACGCGTGGCACCTTGGTTTTCAGGGCATTCGGGCACGCTGGCACTTGGCATTTTGGGTATTTTTATAGGCTCCGCGACCGAACCTGCAATTCCTGCGTTGATGAAGCCGTTGCTCGACAAAGGCTTTGACCGCGGAACGCTAGAGCTTTGGAAAATTCCGGTGGTGCTATTGCTGCTATTCGGTGTGCGGGGTTTTGCGGGTTTTGTAGCCGCTTATTGCCTTGCCCGCGTGACCAATATGTCCATGGAGCGTTTGCGTCAACGTCTGTTTGAAAAGCTACTCCATGCAGATCCGCAAATATTTGCTAAACAACACGCCAGCGGTCTGACCAACACGATGGTCTTTGAGGTCAATAACGGCGCTGCTTTGTTGGTCAATACCGTTCTCTCTTTTGCCAAAGACTTGGTGACCCTCATTGCATTGCTAAGCTATTTGTTGTTTTTGAACTGGAAGCTCACGCTCATCGTATTTGCCATTTTTCCGCCCATCGCTTGGGTCGTGAAGAACCTCTCTAAACGACTACACAACGTCACCCGCGCCAGTCTTGATGCGACCGACGAATTGGCTTACGTGGTGGAAGAAAACGTGTTGGCCTACCGAATGGTTCGCTTGCACAACGCACAACCCAGTCAAGCCAAAAAATTCTCAGGCTACAACCTCAAACTTCGCCAGTTGTCACTCAAGGCGGTCATTGCAAACTCAGTCATGACGCCCTTAATTCAAATGTTTGCGGCACTCGCGTTGTCTGCCGTCATCATGGTGGCCTTGTGGCAAAGCTCCGCAGATAACCACGCTCAAACAGTCACAGTGGGCGGCTTTGCGGCCTTCATCACGGGCATGCTGATGTTGATTTCGCCCATCAAACACCTCTCAGAAGTGGCAGGCACGCTGACACGGGGCGTCACCTCGCTTGAGCGCGGCCTTCATTTGCTTGAGTTGACTCCTGACGAAACACAGGGCACACACACCAGCGAACACATTCGCGGCGAAATCACTTTCGAGAACGTCACGCTGCAATACCCCTCGGCCCAGTCACCCGCGTTGAATGGCGTGTCGTTAAGTATTCATCCTGGACAAACTGTGGCGTTGGTCGGACCTTCGGGTTCTGGCAAAACCACGCTGGCTAATTTATTGCCGCGCTTCTTAGAGCCCACCTCGGGACAAGTGAAGTTAGATGGCGTGCCGTTGTCCGATTGGTCGCTCAGTAGCTTGCGCAAACAAGTCGCTTATGTGAGCCAAGACGTCGTCATGTTCAACGACACGGTGGCAGAGAACATAGCCTTGGGCGACGCGATTGACTCGAAGCGAATTTGGCACGCCCTCGAAGCCGCCAATTTGCTTGAATTTGTGCGCTCACTGCCCCAGCAAGAAAACACGATGGTGGGTCACAACGCGACGCAACTGTCTGGCGGACAACGCCAACGCCTTGCCATAGCAAGAGCCATTTACAAAGACGCCCCCATCTTGATCTTGGACGAGGCCACCTCAGCCCTAGACACCCACTCGGAGCAAGCGGTTAAAAACGCCCTCAGTCACCTCATGCAAGGCCGAACTTCGCTGGTGATTGCGCACCGCTTATCGACCATCGAACACGCCGATGTGATCGTGGTGATGCAAGCGGGGGAAATTGTAGAAATGGGTCAGCACCAAGACTTGATGCTTGCCGGTGGCGTCTACGAAAAGCTCTACAAATCGACTGACAGCGGACTTATTCAAGACTAAGTCAGCGCCTGCGTTAATCAAGCAGGTTCAAACACAAAGTCTCGGTGACCGATAAAACCAAACTTCGCGCTCGGCGTTTGTTTGTAGTCTGCAATGGGCACTTCTTGACCGTCGCAACACATGAAGCCCGTATAGCCTGAGCTCAACAATGTCTCAATGACTTGATCGCAAGAAGCCTCGTGCACACGCAACTCAACCTGAATAATGGGTTTGAGTTTTTGCAAGGTTTGCAAGCCACCGCGAATCACGGAAAGCTCGTGTCCTTCGACATCAATTTTCAAATAGCCCATGCGGGTCACGCCCTGCTGTTGGCAGTACTCGTCCATGGTGAGGGTTTGAATTTCAATCTTTTCAACACCCGACTTGCTCAAGTCGTAGTCGTTCAATGTCGCGCTGCCGTCGCCCACTCGCGAGCGTGTGAGCATTTTTTGCGTCGACTGGTCAGACAGCGCCACAGAGTTAATCGACACAAAGTCGAGCCTTAACCATTTGGCTATTTTGTTTAACTCAACGCCCAACTCAGGTTGCGGTTCAAACACATGAACCCTGCCGTTTTTTCCCACAGCCTTCGCCAACCAATAGGTATAGATGCCGTGATTGCCCCCCACATCAAACACCACTTGGTCACGCAAATCGTAAGAAAGCAACTTTGCGATTTGCTGTTTTTCAGTTCTGAATTTGTAGCGAAAACAGCGATGCAAATAATGCGCTTTTTCATACAGGCTTAAGTCGTCACTCATCTCGGTCCATTCAAGGTTCTCTGTTCTTAAATCAAAACAATGTCGTATTGCTCTTGCGACATGGCTGGCTCTGCTTGCAGCGAAATAGGTTTACCAATGAAGTCGCTGAGTCCTGCCAAGTGCTGGCTTTCCTCGTCTAGCAACACATCAATCACATCGGGCGATGCAATCACGCGAAACTCACTCGGGTTAAATTGTCTGGCCTCTCGCAAAATTTCTCGCAAGATGTCGTAAGTCACTGTCCGCGCAGTTTTAACGCTGCCTTTTCCCTCGCACACAGGACACGGCTCGCACAACATATGCGCCAGCGACTCGCGTGTGCGTTTACGCGTCATCTCCACCAAACCAAGCGCAGAGAAACCACTGACCATGGTTTTGACGCGGTCGCGGGCTAATTGCTTTCTGAACTCCGCCAATACAGCGTCGCGGTGATCTTCACGCGTCATGTCGATGAAGTCAGCAATCACGATGCCGCCTAAATTACGCAACCGCAATTGACGCGCAATGGCGCCCGCGGCCTCTAAGTTGGTTTTAAAAATAGTCTCATCAAAGTTTCGTGCGCCGACAAAACCACCCGTGTTGACGTCAACAGTGGTCAGCGCTTCTGTTTGATCGACGATCAAATACCCGCCCGACTTGAGCTCCACGCGCCGTCCGAGTGCTTTGGCAATTTCTTCATCAATATTGAAGAGATCAAAAATAGGTCGCTCGCCTTTGTAGAGCTGCAATTTATGAACGGCACTGGGCGTGAACTCCGCGCCAAAAGCTTGTAGCTTTTGAAATTGCTCTGCTGAATCTATTCGTATTGTTTGCGTGCTTTCACACACCAAATCACGCAACACACGTTGCAACAAACTCAGGTCTTGGTGCAACAGCGACTTAGGTGGCAACCGTGTGGAAGATTCTTTGATCCGAGCCCACGTTTTACGCAAATACGCAATGTCTTCAGCCAACTCTTCGTCGGTGGCTTCTTCGCCATTGGTTCGCAAAATAAAGCCCCCGGTTTGTCCGTTAGGCGCACCGGCGTCTACCAACGCTTGAAGACGTTGACGCAGCGCTTCACGCTGTTCGATCGGTATTTTTTGCGATACCCCAATGTGCTGGTCTTGCGGCAAAAACACCAGCAACCGTCCTGCAATACTGATTTGCGAAGACAGTCGCGCCCCCTTGGTTCCAATCGGGTCTTTGATGACCTGCACCAAGATCGACTGCCCCTCAAACACCTGTTTCTCGATGGGCACCACTGGTGCTGCAGCTCCGCCGTCTGTATCGGCGTGACGTGCGGCCACGCTGCTCATCAAATCGGCCACATGCAAAAACGCAGCCCGCTCTAACCCAATGTCAATAAAAGCTGACTGCATCCCCGGCAACACTCGCGCCACGCGACCCAGATACACGTTACTCACCAACCCTCGTTCGAGTGTGCGCTCCACATGCAGCTCTTGCACCGCCCCCGTCTCGACCACCGCAACACGGGTTTCTTGAGGCGACCAGTTGATCAAAATATCTTGTTGCATAGATGCAGCGTTTAGTTAAACCTTGAATCCAAACTCGCGCAACAGTTGCGCAGTCTCATACATCGGCAAACCCATGATGCCAGAGTAACTGCCGCGAATATGCTCAATATAAGCCGCCGCCCTGCCCTGAACCGCATAAGCACCCGCCTTACCCATAGGTTCGCCAGACTCTGCGTAGTTTTTAATTTGTGCAGGAGTCATCGGTGCAAAACGAACACTCGAAACACTCAGCGTTTGATGGATCAGCGGCTTTTGATGACTCGCATTTTTAAATCCCATCGCCACAGCAGTTAACACGCGATGTGTCTGTCCACTCAATGCACGCAACATTCGAACGGCATGCGCCGCGTCGTCAGGTTTACCCAAAATAGTTCGCCCGATCGCCACCGTGGTGTCCGAGCAAATGATGGGTGCCGCAGGCAATTGACGACGTTGCAAACGCAGCAGCGCTGCATCTAATTTAAGCCGTGTGACGCGCTGCACATAAGCGCGTGGCGCTTCGTTGGGCTTAACCACCTCCAATGCCTCTGCATCTTCGTCGTCATCGGGCAAAAGTAGCTCGTAGCGAACGCCCAACTGCTCAAGCAACTGACGACGACGCGGACTCTGCGAAGCCAAATAAACAAAAGCGTGTTGAGACATGAACAGGTTTTTAAAAAATTATTCGCGGTGATACGGATGATTCGCGTTGATGGACCACGCCCGATACAACTGCTCCACCAACAAAACACGCACCATCGCGTGCGGCAACGTGAGGTCTGAAAGACGAATTCGCTCATGGGCGGCCTGCTTAAACGCGGGGTCAAGCCCATCGGGGCCACCAATCACCAAAGCAACGTCGTCGGCCTCGAGCTGCCACTGCTTAAGCTTTGAGGCCAGTGCCACGGTTGTGAGCGGCGTACCGCGCTCATCCAAGGCCACGATTCGACAACCTCTTGGAATGGCTGCCTCGATACGTTCGCGTTCAGCGGCGTAAATGGTGTCGAGAGTTTTGGAGCTTCGTGGCTCGGTTTTGACAGCCTTGAGTTCGACCTTAAGCTCGGCAGGGAAGCGCTTGGCGTAGTCGTCCCATGCGGTTTGCGCCCAATCGGGCACACGTTGGCCGACGGCGACCACCCACAGCTTCATGCTTGACGGGTGGAGGTCTTCTTAGCGGCCACTTTTTTAGCGGCGGGCTTGGTTTTTTTAGCGGCGGGTGCTGCCGTCTTTTGTGCGGTCGTCTTTTTAGCCGCCACTTTTTTAGTTGCTACTTTTTTAGCGGCTGGTTTTTTAGCGACGGGCTCTTTTTCAACGGGTTTAGCAGGTTTAGGCGCTCCGAATTTAAGACGCACTGGCTTTTCACCCCAAATTTCTTCGAGGTTGTAGTAGCTCCGAATCGTGGGCTGCATGATGTGGACCACCACGGGGCCGCAGTCGACGATGATCCATTCGCCGTTGTCTTCGCCCTCAATGCGGGGCTTGCCAAAACCACCATCACGCACCTTGTCTCGCACGCTGGCAGCCAACGCCTTGGTTTGACGGTTTGAGGTGCCCGAGGCCACGATGACTCGCTCAAACAACGAAGACAAATGCTCGGTGTCAAACACCACGAGTTCTTGGGCTTTGACGTCCTCAAGCGCATCGACAACGGTGCGCTGTAATTTTTGGACATCTTTTTTGGCAGTGGTTTCGTTCATCAGTTTTGGCGGTAAAGGCTATGTTGTTCAATGTAATGTTGGACGTCAGGGTGCAGGCATTCAGACAAATCGTTTGGTAAGCGCTGCAATCCTTGCGAGAAATGAGCCCGGATTTGGGTGGCGCTCACGTTCAAACTTGGCATATCCAAGCTCTGCACATCAGGGGATATCGCATTGTGCCATTGAGCCTGAGCCTGTTCTGGCCTCTCAGCCACCACAAGCGTGGCCAATCGCAACACGTCTTGCCACCGATGCCAAGTCTTAAAAGCATGGGCTTGATCCGCCCCCACAAACAAAAACAGCGCTGCCTCAGGATGCTCGGTGTGCAACGCTTGCAACGTGTCAACCGTGTAGGTCGGCCCCGAGCGCTCAATTTCACGGCTGTCCACGCGGGCGTTCGGCACATTGGCAAAAGCCAAACGAGTCATTGCTAAACGGTGCCCTGCGGCAGACAAAGCGCGAGATTTATGCCACGCATCGCCCGTGGGAATGATGAGCAATTGCGAAAGTTCAAATTGCGCGACTGCACAATTCGCCAAGGCCGTATGCGCCAAATGGGGTGGATCAAACGAGCCACCAAAAACACCTATTCGTTGCGGCTTGGCTGTCACTTCAACCAATCTCGACGCACTAAAAACTCATGCGTGAGTGCGTGCTCGGGCGTTCCAGGCTCGGGCTGGTGTTGGTAAGACCAACTCACCAGCGGCGGCATGGACAACAAGATGGACTCGGTTCTACCCCCAGACTGCAAACCAAAGTGCGTTCCGCGGTCCCAAACCAAATTGAATTCCACGTAACGACCGCGCCTGTAAAGCTGATGCGCACGTTCACGCTCGCCATAGGGCATGTTCATGCGCCTCTCGACGATGGGCAGATAAGCGGACAGCAAGGCATCTCCGACGCTTCGCAGCATGTCAAAACTGCGCTCGAAACCAAGCTCAGAAAAATCATCAAAAAAGATACCGCCGACGCCGCGCTGCTCTTGTCGATGTTTGAGGCAGAAATAGTCGTCGCACCACGTTTTAAACCTTGGGTAGAGGCCCTCACCAAAGGGCGCGAGTGCGTCGTGACAGGTTTGATGAAAGTGAACCGCGTCTTCGGTGAAGCCGTAATACGGCGTCAGGTCCATACCGCCACCAAACCAAGTCACTGTCTGGCCGCCAACGGGGGTGGCCGCAATCATGCGGACATTCATGTGCACAGTTGGCACATAAGGGTTGCGAGGGTGAAAGACCAACGAAACCCCCATCGCTTCGAAGGGGGCGCCAGCAAGTTCAGGACGATGCTGGGTTGCTGAGGGCGGCAGCTTTTGCCCACGAACGTGCGAAAACCCACAACCCGCCCGCTCGAAAACGGCGCCGTTTTCTAGAATTTTTGTAATGCCATTGCCCTGTAATTGCTCTTCAGGGCCTTTCTCCCAAGCATCTACCAAAAATTGAGCTTGACCGTCTTTGTCTTCAATCGCTTGTGTGATGCGGCTTTGCAGTCCGACCAAGTAGTCTTTGGCCAAGGCAACAACGCGATCGTGGGAATTTGTAGTGACGGTCATGGGGCTAGGTAGAGCTAGTTAGAACTAGGTGGAGGCTGAAGTAGAGCGAGACGAAGGTAATGCACAAATGGGTGAGGCCTGCATTTCGTTGAACCCACGGACACCTTCGTACACGCGGGCAATGTGGGCATAGTCTGCCTCGATATCACCACTTAAACGCATCACATCCGTCAGCCGCGCCTCTTTTTTGCCGTAATCAATGCGGAGCATACAAAGTGGCACATCCGCACCGAGGGCCAGTTGATAGAAGCCGCTTTTCCAACCCTCTTTGCGCTTGCGCGTGCCCTCGGGTGACAAAGCTAGCCACAAATATTCATCTCTCTCTTTGTGCTGTTTTAAAGCGTTGATCGACTCAGCAACGACGCCCTTAGGAGAAGACCGGTCAATGGGCGTGGCACCCAGCCAACGAATCCAGCGTCCGAACAACGGAATGCGAAAAAGACTGTCTTTGGCAAAAAATTGAATGCGCAACCCAATCGCCCATTTGATAGGCATCATCACCACAAAATCCCAGTTGCTGGTGTGCGGATACCCGATTAAAACGCCTTGCTTGGCTGGCAAACCTTCAAACACAAAACGCCAGCCCATCAGCTTGACCAACAGACAAGCCCAGAGCTTAGGTTTGAATTGAACTGGAAAAGGTTTCTCAAAATCGGTCTTCATAGGCCGAACAGTCCCCAAAAAAATTAACGTTGGATAGCCCGATAGCCAATGTCGGTGCGAAACTGCGCACCCTCAAAATGAATGTCTTTGACGGTGTTGTAAGCCAGTTGTTGCGCTTGCTTCAACATACCACCCAATGCGGTGACGCACAACACACGTCCACCGCTAGTTTGTACCTGCCCGTCTTTGAGTTGTGTGCCTGCATGAAAAACGACGACATCGTCTTGGTCTTGAGGCAAGCCCGTGATGATGTCCCCTTTGCGAGGGTTCATCGGATAACCATGCGCAGCGACCACCACGCCTACTGCGCTGCGGCGGTCCCACTCGAGCTCGAAGTCTTCAAAGCGCACGTCTGACTGAGGGGCAGTTGCAGCCCATAAAACATCCACCAAATCGGTTTTAAGTCGCATCATGATGGGCTGAGTTTCTGGGTCACCCATGCGGCAGTTGAACTCCAAGGTTTTCACATGTCCTTGCGAGTCAATCATTAGGCCCGCATAGAGAAAACCAGTGAATGGAATGCCGTCTTTTTCCATGCCACGAATGGTGGGCAAAATAATTTCGCGCATCGCCCGCGCATGCACTTCAGGCGTGACCACAGGGGCTGGCGAATAGGCGCCCATGCCGCCGGTGTTGGGGCCTTGATCGGCATCTAGCAAACGTTTGTGATCTTGGCTGGTGGCCAAAGGCAACACCGTTTTGCCGTCACACATGACGATAAAACTCGCTTCTTCACCCTGCAAAAACTCCTCAATCACCACACGCGGAACGGCTTGTCCATCCGCTCCGGCGTTGTGGGTGACGCCCAGTTTGTTGTCTAGCAGCATGAAGTCGATGGCCTCATGTGCTTCAGCGGCGCTCATCGCAACCACCACGCCTTTGCCAGCGGCCAAGCCGTCAGCCTTGACCACAATTGGGGCGCCTTTGGCGTTTACGTAATCGTGCGCCGCTTGTGCGTCGGTGAAGGCTTCGTATTCGGCCGTCGGAATGTGGTGGCGCTTCATGAAGGCTTTGCTAAAAGCCTTTGAGCTCTCTAACTGCGCCGCCGCTTGAGTAGGACCAAAAATGCGCAAACCATGTGCCCGAAACTCGTCCACGACGCCTGCGGCCAATGGCGTTTCAGGCCCCACCACTGTGATTTCTACGTTTTGTGATTGCGCAAATTCGCGAAGGGCTTTGACGTCGGTTATGTCAATGTTGTCTAACCGCTTATCGCGAGCAGTGCCGCCATTGCCCGGCGCCACAAACACTTTTTGCACCTTGTTTGACTGCGCAATCTTCCACGCCAATGCGTGTTCGCGGCCACCGCCGCCAATGACTAAAACATTCATAGGGCAGCGTTGTGATAAATCTCTTGCACGTCGTCAAGATCTTCCAGCACATCCAAGAGTTTTTGCATTTTTGCGGCGTCATCACCTTCGAGTTCGATGGTGTTGTCAGCGCGATAAGTCACCTCAGCCACTTCGGGCTTGAGGCCCGCTTTTTCTAA
>CAZEAQ010000034.1:0-3473 GCA_964510145.1 uncultured Bordetella sp. | reverse complement strand
ACTTTGTTGTCGGTCATGGTGTCCACAATGATGGCCGCCCCACCGACGCCATAGCCTTCATAACGAATTTCTTCGTAATTCACCCCATCCAAATTGCCCGTGGCTTTGTCCACGTTGCGCTTGATGTTGTCAGCGGGCATGTTGGCCGCCTTGGCTTTTTCGATCGCCAAGCGCAAGCGCGGATTCATGGCGATATCGCCGCCACCTTGTCTCGCCGCCACAATGATTTCGCGTGTGATGCGGGTCCAAACTTTGCCGCGCTTTTCGTCTTGACGCCCCTTACGGTGCTGAATGTTTGCCCACTTACTATGGCCTGCCACAAGAAATCCTTTGGTTTTTACGATTAGGTGCGATTTTACGTGAGCACCCTGTCTAGGCATGAAAAAAGCGGCTGCTAGGCAGCCGCTTTATAAACGTCAACTAGAGGTCAACCCATCAACCCGCCGCAGCTTCTTCAGATGCGTTGGACTCGCCTTTGCTGGCTTTGTCTTTCTTGGGCAAGGGTTGAATGTCGAGCTGCACTTCGTCTTTGTCATCGATGTCCACAGACAAACGACCCCCTTCCGTCAAGCGACCAAACAACAACTCGTCAGCCAAAGCTTTTCGAATGGTGTCTTGGATCAGACGCTGCATGGGGCGAGCGCCCATGAGTGGGTCGAACCCTTTCTTCGCCAAGAATTTACGCAGCGCATCGCTAAAGGTGACATCGACCTTCTTCTCAGCCAACTGACCTTCGAGCTGCAGCAAGAATTTGTCGACCACACGCATGATGACGTTTTCATCCAACGCCTTAAAGCCCACGATGGCATCCAAACGATTGCGGAACTCTGGCGTAAACAAGCGTTTGATGTCGCCCATTTCGTCGCCCGCAACACGGGGGTTGGTAAAGCCGATGGTGGCTTTGTTCATCGTTTCCGCGCCCGCATTGGTCGTCATGATGAGAATGACATTGCGGAAATCGGCCTTGCGCCCGTTGTTGTCGGTCAACGTGCCGTGGTCCATCACTTGCAACAGCACGTTGAAGATATCTGGATGCGCTTTTTCAATTTCGTCTAACAACAAAACGCAATGCGGCTTCTTGGTGACCGCTTCAGTCAGCAATCCACCTTGATCGAAACCGACGTAGCCGGGAGGTGCGCCAATGAGTCGGCTCACCGCATGACGCTCCATGTACTCAGACATGTCAAAGCGAATCAAATCAATGCCCATGATGTAGGCCAGCTGCTTGGCTGCTTCGGTTTTACCCACGCCCGTTGGGCCACTGAACAAGAACGCGCCAATCGGTTTGTCGGCTTTACCCAAACCGGAACGAGCCATCTTGACGGCAGATGCCAACACCTCAAGCGCTTTGTCTTGCCCAAAGACAACACTCTTCAGATCGCGCTCAATCGTTTGAAGTTTGCTGCGGTCATCGTTGGACACATTGGCTGGCGGAATACGCGCAATTTTGGCCACGATGTCTTCGATCTCAGCTTTGCCGATGGTTTTCTTGCGCTTAGAAGAAACCAAAATGCGCTGGGCCGCGCCCGCCTCATCGATCACGTCAATGGCTTTGTCTGGCAAGTGGCGATCGTTGATGTATTTAGCGCTCAATTCAGCGGCTGCTTGCAACGCAGCAACCGCATATTTCACGTTGTGATGCTCTTCAAAGCGAGACTTCAAACCTTTCAGAATGTCCACCGTTTCAGACACCGTAGGTTCAACCACATCAACCTTTTGGAAACGACGGCTGAGCGCCGCATCTTTCTCAAAAATGCCGCGGTATTCAGTAAACGTGGTTGCACCAATGCACTTCAGCTGGCCGCTGGACAGCGCAGGCTTAAGCAAATTAGAGGCGTCCAATGTGCCGCCCGACGCCGCACCGGCGCCAATGAGCGTATGAATTTCATCAATAAACAAAACCGCATTGGGCTTGCCTTGTAACGACTTGATCACACCCTTCAAGCGTTGCTCAAAGTCGCCTCTGTATTTGGTTCCGGCCAGTAAGGCGCCCATGTCGAGCGAATAAACCGTGGCCTCAGCCAAAATTTCTGGCACCTCTTTTTGCGTAATGCGCCATGCCAAGCCCTCGGCAATGGCTGTTTTACCCACGCCGGCCTCGCCCACCAAAAGCGGGTTGTTTTTGCGACGGCGACACAAAATTTGAATCGTCCGTTCAACCTCGTACTCGCGGCCAATCAAGGGGTCGATCTTGCCGTCCTTGGCCATTTGATTGAGGTTCTGCGTGAACTGCTCAAGCGGTGAAGCTTTTTCGTTTTTCTCTGAAGAAGCGCCCTCTTCTTGCTCAGTCTGAGCCGACTCGCCACCTTTGACAGCGTCGGGTGGATCGCTCTTTTTAATGCCGTGCGCAATGTAGTTCACCACATCTAAGCGGGTCACGCCTTGTTGATGGAGGTAGTACACCGCGTGCGAATCTTTTTCACCAAAGATGGCTACCAACACGTTGGCGCCGGTGACCTCTTTTTTGCCATTGCCTGTGGACTGCACATGCATGATGGCACGTTGAATGACACGCTGAAACCCGAGCGTTGGCTGAGTGTCAACCTCTTCGGTGCCTGCGACTTGCGGCGTGTTGTCTTTAATGAAATTAGTGAGCGACTTGCGCAAATCGTCGATGTTGGCAGAGCATGCGTTCAGCACATCGGATGCGCTGGGGTTGTCCAACAAAGCGAGCAACAAATGCTCGACGGTAATGAATTCGTGGCGCTGTTGTCGGGCCTCTACAAAGGCCATGTGCAAGCTGACTTCAAGTTCTTGGGCGATCATGTTTTTTCCTTCGTGCTTGCAACGGTGATAGAACTGTATATGGAAACTTCAGGCAATTTTTCAATGGGAGCATTTATACGTGCAAACCATAGGTCATTCAATCGGTTCGGCGACACATTGCAGCGGGTGTCCGGCTTTGCGTGCCGCGTCTAAAACCTGATCAACCTTGGTGGCTGCAATATCTTTGCTATAGACACCGCATACCCCTTTACCGTCCAGATGAATTTGCAACATGATTTGCGTCGCGCTTTCGCGGTCTTTGCTAAAAAATTCTTGCAACACCATCACCACAAACTCCATCGGGGTGAAGTCATCGTTCAGCATTAACACCTGATACATCTGCGGCGGCTTGGTGCGCTGCGTCAAACGCTCTAGAACGACGGAACCGCCGTCGTCTTGTTGCGGCAACTGAATTTTGGGATTGGTTTTTTTGGTAGCCATTTAAAAAATTACATCTGCTCAATCATGACTTGACCGAATCCGGAGCAACTCACTTGAGTCGCGCCGTCCATCAAACGGGCAAAGTCATAGGTCACTCGTTTACTGGCTATGGCTGCTTCCATGGATGCAATGATGACATCTGCGGCCTCCGTCCACCCCATGTGCCGCAGCATCATTTCGGCAGACAAGATCATGGAGCCCGGGTTGACGTAGTTTTTGCCTGCGTATTTGGGCGCAGTTCCATGTGTGGCCTCAAAACAAGCCAC
>CAZEAQ010000033.1:0-14168 GCA_964510145.1 uncultured Bordetella sp. | reverse complement strand
AAGATCACGATCACCACCAACACCAATTGCATGATGACCCAAGGAATGGCGCCCATGTATATGTCGTTGGATTTGACGGCTTTTTCGATGCGACCTTCTTTGAACAGCGTATCCGCAATGCCGCGCAGGTAGAACAAGGCAAAACCAAACGGCGGGTGCATAAAGCTGGTTTGCATATTGACGCACAGCAGCACGCCGAACCACACCATGTCGATGCCCATTTTTTCGGCCACAGGGCCAAGCATCGGCAAGATGATGAAGGCGATTTCAAAGAAGTCTAAGAAGAAGGCCAAGAAGAAGATGAACACGTTCACCACAATCAAAAAGCCGACTTGACCACCCGGTAAACCAGACAACAAATGCTCAACCCATTTGGCGCCATCCACACCCTGGAAGACCATGGAGAACACGCGTGAGCCAATCAAAATAAACACCACCATGGCGGTCAAGCGCATGGTGCCGTGCATGGCTTCCCAGACAAGAGTTTTGTCCAAGCGGTTGTGCATAGCAGCCAAGATCAATGCGCCAATACAGCCCATCGCACCGGCTTCAGTGGGGGTTGCAATGGCGGTGTCCATCCCGGGCAAGCCACCCATCGAACCTAAGACAGCAAAGATCAAGAATGCGGATGGAATGATGCCGCGTAAGCATTTCATCCAAAGGTGGAATCCATCGGTGGTTCGTGCTTCTTTAGGAATGCCAGGCACATGATCTGGTTTGATAAGTCCGAGTGCAAACGTGTAGAGCGCGAAGATGCAAACCTGCAAAATGGAAGGTCCCCAAGCGCCTTTGTACATGTCGCCCACAGAGCGTCCCAGTTGGTCAGCCATCACAACTAAGACGAGTGAGGGCGGCACCAATTGCGTGATCGTTCCAGAGGCTGCCAATACGCCAGTGGCATAGCGCATGTTGTAGCCGTAACGAATCATGACGGGCAACGAGATCAAGGCCATCGCAATCACTTGACCAGCAACGGTGCCCGTAATAGCGCCCAATATGAAGCCAACAATGATGACCGAGTAACCCAAGCCGCCTTTGACTGTGCCGAACAATTGGCCCATCGAATCGAGCATGTCTTCCGCAAGGCCACACTTTTCGAGAATGGCGCCCATGAAGGTGAAGAACGGAATGGCGAGTAAGAGGTCGTTACTCAGAATGCCAAAAATGTTCAGTGGCAAGTTGGACATAAAGCTCAGCGGGAACCAGTCCATGCTGATGGCAAAAAGACCACAAGCTAAGCCTAAAAACGCCAGCGAGAAGGCGACGGGGAAGCCAATCAGCATCGTCAGCACAAGGCCGGCGAACATGATGGGTGCGAAGTTTTCCATTTGCATGATCGTGAGTCCTTATTGCACTGGCTTTTCGTAGTGCGTGTCCATTTCAAACTTGCCTTGCAAGTAAGCCACGCGCTTAATGATTTCACTGAACCCCTGCATCAGCATCCAGCCAAAACCAACGGGGAGAAGAAGCATGGCGGGCCAACGGACGAGGCCACCTGCGTTATTTGATATTTCGTTGGTAATGAACATTTTCAAAAACAACGGAAAACTTAACCAAGCCAAAGTGCCCATCACAGGCAATAAGAAAAAAACCAAACCGAACAAGTCCACATACACAGGGCCATTGCCGGTGAGTTTTCCGTAAAGTAAGTCCACACGGACGTGTTCGTTGAGTTTGAGAACCAGAGGCGCACCCAACATCACCGTGGCTGCGAAGAGATACCACTGAATTTCTAGCCAGCCGTTAGAGCTCATATCAAAGCCGTAACGAAAAAAAGCGTTTCCAGCAGAAATGACAGCGGCAGCTAAAACACCGAAAGCAGCGATGTGCCCAAATTGCTCGCTGACGCGATCTACGCCTAATGCAAATTTAAGTAGTTTTGACACAGGGTGCCTCCATTTTTTGCCAACCTGAGATGTTACCAAGACTGACTGGTGGTGACCTTGGATTGAAATAAGTTCAAACGGGTTGAGACTTTTTATTTCTTTTAAAAGTCCACCAAGGCAACTGTTCTCGCAGCGATTGAACGTCGCCGCAATTTTGGGGCTGGTAGCCGGGCAGTGAGGCCAAAATTTGTTGCCAACTGTCCTCTAAAAGTAACTCACGCAATGCTTGGGTGGCGGGACTTTCAAGCGCCGACTTCAGGCACACCAAGTGAAATTGCTCAGAGACCAACGGCACAAAATCTAGCCCGCGCATGCGAGCCGTGCTCTCGATGCCCAACCCCACATCGCAACGCCCCGATGCAATAGCCTCTGCGAGAGCGGTATGAGAGGGTTCTTCATCGGGCCAGTTGTTGAGGTCTTGAACATTCAGGCCGGCGTGTGCCAATAAATCGTCAAGCAAAACTCGAGTGCCTGTGCCTGGACTGCGTTGCACAAAACGTGCTTTTTGAAGCACGGCGTCTTGCAAGCTTAATAATTTGAGAGGGTTGCCGGGGGCGACCAACAGCCCTTGGTGTCGGGTTGCAAAGCCAATAATTTTGTGCAAGCCAGGTTTCAGTAAATCACGGTAAGCCAATGCTGAAAAAGACGTCTCGCTCGGTTGTGTTTGGGTGTGAAATCCGGCCAATGTGCAGCGCCCTTCGTTGAGGGCGCGGATGGCGTCGACGCTGCCACAAAAGCGAATGTCTAAATGCAAACCGTAAGTGGCTGCGTGCTCTCTCAAACGGGGTAGGGCGTCGTCGTGGCTGGCATAAAGCGTGAGCACATGCGCTTGCGGGTCGAAGGCCACCGCAAACGTGCGCTCTAAATCGGCTCGCAATGCTTCGATTTGTGGCGCTAAGCGAGCCTGAGTTTGTCGTTCTGCCCACATCAGCTTGTCACCAAACTCGGTTAGTTTGGCAGATTGGCCTTTTTCCCAAACGATGAGTTCGTGCCCGAGTTCGTCTTCCCAACGCTTGAGCTCGCCCCAAACATGCCGGTAAGACAGCGAGAGCAACCGCGCAGCCGCAGAAATAGAGCCCTCCTGCGCGACGGCTTGCAGTAAATCCATTAAAGGATGGCGCAACAAGCCCGCATCGGGATGGGCGCCAGACTCTTCTTTTCGGCTGAGTGTGTAGTTAAGTTTGACGCTATGCACGGCGTTACATATGGTGGGGAATTAGGTGGCTGATTACGATAACTGAAGTTTTTGATTGTCTTATGTCCTCATTCTCCGAAACCGCACTCACTTCGTTCAATTTGTTGACGCAATTTGACCCTGTTCTTTGGTCCATCGTGGCTCGTTCTTTGTGGGTCAGTTTGTTGGCCACTGCGTTGGCATGCGTCTTGGGCGTGATGTTGGGCGCTTGGTTGGGCGTTGCCAGATTTTGGGGACGCGATGCATTGCTCACGGTGCTCAACACGCTGCTTGCGCTACCCTCGGTGGTGGTCGGTTTGTTGGTGTATTTGCTCCTTTCACGCACGGGGCCTTTAGGTTTTTTAGGTTGGTTGTTTAGCCTGAAAGCGATGGTGCTGGCGCAGACGTTTTTGGTATTGCCCGTCGTCACAGCGCTGACCCGGCAATGTGTTGAAGATGCCGAGCGAAGCCACGGTGAACAGTTAGCCTCGTTAGGGGCAACGCCTTGGGTGCGAAGTGTTTGGCTAGCGTGGGACGAGCGCTACGCTTTGTTAACCGTCATCTTGGCTGCATTTGGACGTGCCATTTCAGAGGTGGGCGCAGTCATGGTGGTGGGTGGAAATATTGAAGGATTCACCCGCGTGATGACCACCGCCATCGCGTTAGAAACCAGCAAAGGCGACTTGCCTTTGGCGCTGGCTTTGGGCTTTGTTTTGATGTCGGTGGTGTTGCTTTTGAACTTGGGCATTTCTTTGCTGAAGCGCTGGCGCATGCGAATGGATGGTGCAGGAGCCGAACCGGTGCAGGGGGTTTTGGTATGAGCGCAGTCTTGAGTTTGCAAGACGTGTCGGTTCAGTTTGCCGAACACCTTGCCTTGAGCCATGTGAACTTGCAGATGCAACCAAGCGAGCGTGTGGCATTGGTGGGCGCGAATGGTTCTGGAAAAAGCACGTTGTTGCGAGTTGCTCATGGGCTGCTTCCAGTCTCTGCAGGTCAGGTGCATGTGGATCCAACCATCAAGCAAGCCATGGTGTTTCAGCGGCCTCATATGTTGCGAACTTCGGTGCTGCGTTTTGTTCAGTCTGCGTTGTGGTTGCAAGGCATTACTGGGTCAGATGCGAAATGGTTGGCCATGCAGGCCCTGGATCGTGTGGGATTGCAAGACTTGGCGCACCGATCTGCTCGCACTTTGTCGGGCGGACAACAGCAGCGGTTGGCGCTGGCTAGGGCGTGGGTGCTGAAGCCGCAGTTTGTGTTGTTGGATGAACCAACCTCCAGCCTTGACCCGCACGCCAAGCGCGAGGTTGAGCGCTTGCTGATGGATTGGGTAACTGATTCAGGCGGCACCCTGTTGTTCAGCAGCCATAACTTGGGACAAGTGAAACGCATTGCGACTCGAGTGCTTTACTTAGAGCAAGGTCGAGTTTTGGCAGATCTGCCGGTGAACCGTTTTTTTAATGAACCTTTGGACGTCACACACCCAGAGGCATCTTTGTTTTTAAAAGGAGAGTTAGGTTGATACGTCGAACACATTTCATTTCCATCGCCAGTTGGCTTGCTTTCGCGTTGAGCATGGGTGCTAACGCAGTTCATGCACAAGCACCCAGCATCGTGATGGCCTCGACCACTTCGACAGAGCAATCGGGTTTGTTCGGGCACTTGTTGCCCGCATTCAAACTGGCAACTGGAATGGATGTCAAGGTGGTCGCTTTAGGCACAGGGCAAGCGCTAGACACAGGACGACGCGGCGATGCCGATGTGTTGTTTGTGCACGATCAAGCGGCTGAAGAAAAATTTGTTGCAGAAGGTTTTGCACTCAAGCGTTACCCCGTCATGTACAACGATTTTGTGTTGGTGGGTCCCGCCAACGACCCTGCTAAAACGCGAGGCAAAGACATTGTGTCGGCGCTGCAAAAAGTGGCATCCACTCAATCGGCATTCGTCTCTCGCGGCGACAAAAGTGGCACGCACGCCGCTGAGCTGCGCTACTGGAAGCAAGCGGGACTTGATAACAAAGGCAACGGCTATAAAGAGTGCGGTTGTGGCATGGGGCCAGCCTTAAACATTGCGTCCTCAACGGGGGCTTATGCGTTGACAGACCGAGGCACTTGGTTGAATTTTAAAAATCGACAAGACCTGCAGGTGTTGGTGGAGGGCGATAACCGCTTGTTCAATCAGTACGGTGTGATGGTGGTGAACCCCGCAAAACATGCGCATGTCAAAGCAGATTTAGCGCAAAAATTTGTTGACTGGGTGATCTCGCCAGCAGGCCAAGCCTCAATTAGTGCCTACAAAATTGGTGGAGAACAGTTGTTCTTTGCGAACGCAAATAAATAAGCACCAAGCTGAAAAGTTGAGTCCATAACTCGGGTTAAGGGTTAATCCCGACGATTGGGGTTGGTAGGCGCTCACAAAATCCTATGCAATGAACTACATAGCCCAGCACTCGCTGGTTTTTGATTCGTCGCAATAGGAGACGCAGATGCAAAAAATTTTGCACATCAACCCCGATAAATGCACTGGCTGTTTGCAGTGCGAAATGGCTTGTTCTTTCGAGAACTACGGCACATTCGCCACAGCCAAGTCGCGCATTAAGGTGTTCGACTTTCATGAAACGGGTAAGAAAGTGCCCTACACCTGCACCCAATGCGACGAGGCTTGGTGTTTGCATGCGTGCCCAGTCGAGGCGATTACGCACGACAAAACCACAGGTGCGATGGTGGTGAATGAAACCACTTGCGTAGGCTGCAAGGTTTGCACCATCGCTTGTCCATTCGGCACGATCAACTACGTGCAAGAAACTGGCAAAGTTCAAAAATGCGATTTGTGCGGTGGCGACCCCGCTTGTGCATCGGCATGCCCAACGGGCGCGATTACCTTTGTGGATGCCAACTGGACTGGCCTCGACAAAATGAAACAGTGGGCCGACAAACTCGGCAATCAACCCTCAGCCGCTTAATCCATCGCAAGGAGAAAACATCATGACTTGGGCTGGAAAAATCCTCCGCATCAACCTGACAACAGGTACCGTTAAATCTGAACCTCTCAACAAACAGTGGGCGCGTGACTATGTGGGCTCGCGTGGTTTGGGTTCCAAATATCTGGTCAGCGAAATCTCACCCAAGGTGGATCCGCTGTCACCCGAAAACAAATTAATTTGGGCCACAGGTCCGCTCACAGGCACGATGGCTTCGACGGGTGGTCGTTACACCGTTATCACCAAAGGGCCTTTGACTGGAGCCATTGCTTGCTCAAACTCGGGCGGCTACTTCGGTGCCGAACTCAAAATGGCCGGATGGGACATGGTGATCTGCGAGGGTAAGTCGCCCAAGCCCGTTTACCTTTACATCAACGACGATGTGGCCGAATTGCGCGATGCCTCGGGCATTTGGGGCAAGAGCGTTTGGGAAACCGAAGAGCATTTGAAGAAAACCTTGCAAGACCCGCTGGTGCGTGTTTCGTCCATCGGTAAAGCGGGCGAGAACCATGTGCTTTACGCATCGGTTGTGAACGACTTGCACCGTGCGGCTGGCCGTTCTGGTGTGGGCGCTGTGATGGGTAGCAAAAACCTCAAAGCCATTGCCGTGCGTGGCACCTTGGGCGTGGGTAATGTGCGCGATCCAAAAACATTCATGCAAGTCACAGCTGAAAAGAAAAAAATCTTGGCCGACAACGCGGTGACGGGTCAGGGCTTGCCTGCCTATGGCACGCAAGTGCTCATGAACGTGATTAACGAAGTGGGCGCTTTGCCAACACGCAATCACCGTGACGTGCAGTTCGAAGGCGCTAAAGACATTTCGGCAGAAGCGATGGCGACGCCCCGCGAAACCGATGGCAAAAAACATTTGGTCACCAACCAAGCTTGTTTTGGCTGCACGATTGCGTGCGGTCGTATCAGCAAGATGGACGAGACGCATTTCACGGTGCAGAACAAGCCTCAGTACTGGGGCGCATCAGGTGGCTTGGAATACGAAGCTGCTTGGGCTTTGGGTGCTGCCAACGGCGTGAACGATTTAGAAGCGCTGCAATACGCCAATTTGTTGTGTAACGAAGAGGGTATTGACCCCATCAGCTTCGGTGCCACAGTCGGCGCTGTGATGGAGCTTTATGAAATGGGCGTGCTCACGAAAGAGCAGCTCGGGATCGACGCTAAATTTGGCTCAGCAGAAGCGTTGGCATTCTTTGCAGAAGAAACGGTGAACGGCCGCGGCTTTGGTAAAGAAATTGGCCAAGGCTCCAAACGCCTCACTGAAAAGTACGGTCACCCCGACTTGAGCATGAGCGTGAAAGGCCAAGAGTTCCCGGCCTACGACGGTCGAAGCATTCAAGGCATTGGCTTGGCATACGCCACCTCTAACCGTGGCGCATGTCACTTGCGTGGCTACACCATTGCGTCAGAAGTGTTGGGCATTCCTGTGAAAACAGATCCGCTTGAGCACGAAGGCAAACCCGAATTGGTGAAAGCTTTCCAAGACGCAACAGCTGCATTTGACTCATCGGGTCTTTGCATCTTCACAACGTTTGCTTGGGGCTTGGCCGATTTGGCGCCGCAAATGCAAGCGGCTTGTGACGAGGCCTACACCACCGAAGAGCTCGAGAAAATTGGTGAACGCATTTGGAACATGGAGCGCGAGTTCAACAACGCTGCTGGCTTCACACACAAAGACGACAACCTGCCTAAGCGCTTATTGACTGAAGCTGCCAAAACAGGCCCAGCCAAAGGCAAGGTCAGCATGTTGCCAACTATGTTGCCCAAGTACTACCAAGCGCGTGGCTGGGACAACGAAGGACGTCCAACCGCTGAGACCAAGAAGCGCTTGGGACTGTAAGGACGCAAGCCATGAAACATCACGTCATTCTTGGCGCCGGTCCGGCTGGCGTGATCGCAGCGGAGACGATTCGCAAACATGCGCCCAACGACCGCATCACGTTGGTGGGCGATGAAGCGGAGCCGCCTTATTCGCGCATGGCCATTCCCTATTTGTTGATTGGCAACATTGAAGAGAGCGGCACTTATTTGCGCAAGGATGCGAGCCACTTCAAGAAATTAAAGATTGAAGTGGCGAGAGCTCGCGCAGAGGTGGTCGATACGCAGACACGTCGCGTCAAGTTAGACAACCGTGAAATCTTGACTTACGACAAGCTGCTGATAGCTACAGGCTCGCGCCCGATTCGTTTGCCTATTCCCGGTGCAGATGGCCCCCAAGTGCATCCGTGTTGGACTTTAGATGACGCTCGCGCCATCATGGCGTTAGCCAAAAAGGGTGCACGCGTGGTGCAAATGGGTGCGGGTTTTATTGGCTGCATCATCATGGAGGCGTTGGCTGCGCGGGGCGTCAAGCTCACTGTCGTTGAGATGGGTGACCGCATGGTGCCGCGCATGATGGGCCCCATTGCAGGCAGCATGATTCGCGATTGGTGCGAGAAAAAAGGCGTGCAAGTCTTTACAGGTGCCAAGGTCGAGGCGATCGTGCCAGCAAAAGATGGCAGCGTGACCGTGCGCTTGTCGAATGAACAAAAAATTGAAGCTGACTTGGTCATCAGTGCGACCGGTGTTAAGCCTTGCATCGATTTCTTAAAAGACTCGGCCATCACCTGTTTGCAAGGCATCTTGACCGATGAACACATGCAGACCAATGTTGAAGGTGTGTATGCCGCCGGAGATTGTGCGGAGGCGTTTGACAAGGTCAGCGGCACCACGATCGTGAGCGCGATTCAGCCCAACGCAGCAGAACAAGCGCGTATCGCTGCGCTTAATATGGTGGGACAAAAGGCCGTACTCAAAGGCGTGACGCAAATTAACGTGCTCGATACCTTGGGTCTTATCTCCACCAGTTTTGGCAACTGGCAAGGTGTTCCAGGGGGCGAGCAAGTGTCTTTGACGGCCGATGGTCGTCACTTAAGTTTGCAATTCAAAGACGACGTGCTGGTGGGCTGTAACAGTGTGGGCTGGACAGATCATGTTGGGGTAATGCGCGGTTTGGTCGAAGGCCAAGTGCATTTAGGCCCTTGGAAAGAAAAACTCAAACACGATCCAACTAAGCTGATGGACGCTTACCTCGCTAGCGCACAAGGTCAGGGCGCTTGGACGGGAGCCGCCGACACGCGTCGTCGATGATTTTTTTGCGCTAATCTTTGGGCATGCAGATCACCTTTAAGCTTTTTGCGACGCTCACGGATTACCTGCCAGCCGATGTTCGGCGACGCAATCAAATGAGTCTTGAGGTTTCTGAAAACGCGACCTTGTTGCAAATCATTGAGCCCTTTGGACTGCCCGAAAAGCTGGTTCATCTTGTGCTGGTGAATGGCACTTATATTGCCCCCGAAGATCGATCTACAAAGACCTTGTCTGAAGGTGATGTGCTGGCTATTTGGCCGCCTATTGCGGGCGGGTAAGACCCTCGGTCAATGTCATTGCAATCGTTTTATGACTCTGCGTTTACGCGCGAGATGGGATGCACTGAGGCGGAATGGTTGGGGTGGTTACCCGCGGCCATTGGGAACTGCCCATGGGAGAGGCATGGTGCTTCGGTTCGCGTAACCATTCACGATGCCGACAACGCCTCAGTAGGTCATCTAAAAATAGAGTGGTCGATAGAGCCGAGTCGGCGAATTGCGCTGATCAAAATTCCGCGAATGCGCGTGAGTTTTACCTTCGATGGTTTAGACGATGCGCAGCGCTATCGTTTTATGCGCCGCTTTGATTTATATATGCATCGTGGCGGAGGCTAGGCTTTTGCTTAAGCGATTAAGGTGTCTTGGGGTGATCGAACGGTGTGCCTTGCACCGTGAGCCCTTGATTTGAAAACTGCAGGGCTTTCTTTGTGCCCATGCCAGATACGCGCTGCATGAGGTCTTGCCAGTTTTTAAATGGTTCGGCGTTTCGTGCCTCTATCAATTTCGCGCTGAGTGATGGCCCCATGCCTTTGAGACTGTCTAGTTCTGCAACGTTGGCTTGATTAACTTCTAACGCTGCGGCGCATAGTTGAAATGCCGCGAGTTGCCATGCGAAAAATAAGTTGCGTAAATTAAGCGCCACTGAGTGTGGCCATGTATTTAGAGACGCCGGTTTGCACATCAGCAAAGGCGTGGTCACAACCGCTGGCGCGAAGATTGGTTAAATCTGCTTGGGTGTAGCACTGGTACTTGCCACGCAATGCGTCGGGGAACGGAACGTATTCAATCAAACCCGCTTGCGCTGCGCCCGTGAGGTCTAAGGCGGCTTCACCTTTCTTGTGACGCATGGCATTGACAACAGAGAGCGCAACGTCGTTAAAAGGCTGTGCGCGACCTGAGCCAAGGTTAAAAATTCCGGATTGATTGGGGTGGTCTAAGAACCAAAGATTCACCGCCACAACGTCATCAATAAACACAAAATCGCGCATCTGTGCGCCTTGTGCATAGCCGCCATATTCACCAAATAGCTTCACGCGACCTTCGGCGTTGAACTGATTGAACTGATGAAACGCCACGCTGGCCATGCGTCCTTTGTGTTGTTCACGCGGCCCGTACACGTTGAAGTAGCGAAACCCCACCACTTGGCGCTTGAATTTTTTAAAGTTGTTTGCGCATTCCAAACGCATACGTTGATCAAACAACAATTTGGAGTAACCATAAACGTTGAGTGGTAGCTCAAACTCTGGTGTTTCGCGGAAAGTGTCGCTGCCACCGTAAGTTGCGGCAGATGAGGCGTAGAGCAAGCGTGTGCCCGCCTGTTGACAGGCGTTAAACAAGCCACATGACAACGTGTAGTTGTTGTCCATCATGTATTTGCCGTTGCTCTCCATGGTGTCGCTGCACGCGCCTTCGTGGAAAACAGCCTCGACTTTGCCAAACGCACCTTCTGCAAAGAGTTCGTAGAAAACGTCTTTGTCTAAATAGTCTGCAATTTGTAAGTCAGCGATATTGCGAAACTTATCGCCTTCGGTTAAATCGTCGACCGCAATGACGTTCGTAATTCCGCGGGCGTTTAAACCTTTGATGATGTTGCTTCCAATAAAGCCAGCTGCTCCGGTGACGACGATCTTCATGCAAACAACTCCTGATAACTCACGGTGGCCGTGCCAAATTTACCCACCACAACACCCCCTGCTTTGTTGGCAAGCGGCATGGCTTCTCGCAAGCTTAATCCTGCTGCCACCAATGCGGCAAGCGTGGCGATCACGGTGTCGCCAGCGCCGGTGACGTCAAATACTTCACGCGCTTGCGCTGAAACATTCAGCTCGCCCTGCGCGTCAAATAAGGTCATGCCTTCTTCGCTTCGGGTCAGTAAAAGTGCTTCTAGTTTGAGCGATTCGCGAAGCGCGTGAGCCTTTTGTTTAAGGTCAGCCTCATCGCGCCACTTGCCAACGACTTGTTCTAACTCAGCGCGATTGGGTGTGATGCAAGTTGCACCGGTATAGCGAGAGTAGTCGCTGCCTTTGGGATCGATGAGCACCGATTTTTTTGCCGCAGTGGCGGCGTTGATCATTTGTGTGACGTGCGCTAAACCACCTTTGCCGTAGTCTGAGAAAAGCACCACATCATGTTGTGGAAGCAGCTTCATAAACTGATCGGTCTGAGAGGCGAGCACTTCGTTTTGTGGCGTGTTTTCGAAGTCCACACGAAGCAGTTGTTGTTGTCGCCCAATGACGCGAAGTTTGACGGTGGTTTTTAACTGTGCGTCTCGTCCCAAATGAGGAGAAATTCCAGTTTGCGCAACTAAGTTTTCTAGCAAATGACTCGCATCGTCATCGCCTACAACTGAGAGTAAAGATGCTTTGGCACCCAAGCTCACCACGTTGCAAGCCACGTTTGCGCAGCCACCCAAACGGTGTTCTTCTTTGGTAATGCGCACCACAGGCACGGGTGCTTCGGGGCTGATGCGATCGACGGCACCGTACCAATATCGGTCCAGCATCACGTCGCCAACCACCAAGACGTGGGCTTGACTCAATTGTTGAAGACTCACGCTCATAGTTCCTCCACGCGGCGCGCAGGGTAGCTGTCCCAGGCTTGGCAGCCAGGACATTGCCAGAAATGTTGGGTCGCTTCAAAGCCACAGGCTGCGCAACGATAGCGCTGCAGCGGTTTGGAAGCACGCTCTAGGGCGCGTTGCACCTGCGGATGAAATTGCTCGTGCTCAAATTTTTCGTGCGCAATCCACTGGGTGGCCGCCACCAAAGAAGGCTCGCGCTCGAGATGTTTGGCATACCAGTCGTTGGTGTTTGTGTCGCCGTTGACTCGTCGCAAATACACAATGGCATCCAGAACATCTAGCGATGGTTTTTGCTCGTAGCTTTTCTCGAGCAAAGACAGTGCGTCACTGATGCGATTAATTTTTTGCGCTAAAACCGCTAATTGATGAGCCAACAAAGGAAGAGCAGACGGCACCATTACCGCGATGGACTCGAGCGTGGCAAAAGCTTCTGATTCACGGTTTGTCTTTTCTAAAACTTTGGCCAATGCCATAGAAGCCCTCGCCGATTTAGGCGCTGCAGCCATCGCTTGTTTTAGCAAGTTAATAATTTCAGCGCTGTGTGTTTCGGCGTCTAAGCCGTCGGCTTGTTCGCACAAATAGTGGGCCAAGCGGGCTTGGAAACTACCTTGATCGTGATCGCCAAGTTTTTGTGCAATCACAGTCGCCTTTGCCCAATCGCGTGAGCGCTCGTAAATGCTCAGCAAGGCGAGATGCGCTTGAGCTTGGTGCGGTGTGCCTTCGAGTTTGGTTAGCGCTTCTTCAGCGCGGTCCAGCAGGCCAGCTTTTAAATAGTCGAGTGCTAGGGCGTGTTGCGCTCTGTCACGGTCGGTTTGACTTAAATCGCCTCGCGATAAAAGGTGTTGATGCACACGAACGGCGCGTTCGTATTCGCCGCGTCGGCGAAATAAATTACCCAACGCAAAGTGCAGTTCAGAAGTGTCCGGGTCGTGTTGAACCGCTTCAATGAAAGCATCTATCGCTTGGTCTTGTTGTTCATTGAGTAAGTGATTGAGGCCTTTGAAATAAGCCTTCGGTGTTTGTCTGTTCTCAAGTCGAAGCTGTCGCAAGTCCATGCGCGAAGCAACCCAGCCTAGAACGAAGGCCAAGGGCAAGCCCAGCAAAATCCAACTGAAATCAAATTCCATGTGTCTGTTCCGCCGCAGGTTCAGAAGTTGTGTCGTTTATTTTTTTGGCGATACGTCTGTGTTTCCACCAGCGCGGCACCATGCCCATGACGCCAATGGCTACGCCAAGAACAAAGACACTCAGCATGACCAAGACCAACGGAGCTTGCCAAGTAGTGCCAAAAAAGAAATGGACCACGGCATCGTGTTGGTTATTCAATGCGAATGCAAACAAGGTAAAAAAAATGGCTGCTTTCAGAAACAACTGAAGCAGCCACATGAGGTTTTTCAAGTTAACTCCTCTGTGACGAAGAGATTTTAGCCTTGCGGCCCCCTGAAAAAGAGATGTTATTTGAGCTCTGTTGACCCCGCCAGTAACTCCTGAGTGCGAGCGTCCACGGCCTCACGCAAGGCTTTGCCTGGCTTGAAATGTGGAACGCGTTTTTCAGGAATTGCCACACTTTCGCCAGAGCGCGGATTGCGCCCCATGCGAGGTGGACGACGGTTGATCGAAAAACTACCAAACCCTCGCAACTCAATGCGATGGCCTCGCACCAGCGCGTCGCTCATCGCGTCAAGAAGCGTCTTGACGGCGAACTCGGCGTCGCGGTGCGTGAGCTGCCCAAAACGAGCAGCGAGTTCTTCGACCAGGTCGGAACGTGTCATTAGTTGTTATCGAGCTTAGCGCGCAACAACGCACCCAAGCTGGTCGTGCCAGCGCTGTCGGCTTTGGACTGTTGTGACAAGGAAGCCATGGCTTCTTGTTGGTCCGCAGCGTCTTTGGCTTTGATAGACAACTGAATGTTGCGAGTCTTGCGATCCACGTTGACGACTACAGCATTCACTTCGTCGCCAACTTTCAACACTTGGCTAGCGTCTTCAACGCGGTCGCGTGAAATTTCGCTGACGCGCAAGTAGCCGACGATGTCTTCACCCAAGTCAATTTCAGCGCCTTTGGCATCAACCGTCTTGACCTTGCCTGTGACGATTTGACCTTTGTCGTTGATCGACACAAATGTGGTGAA
>CAZEAQ010000032.1:0-14193 GCA_964510145.1 uncultured Bordetella sp. | reverse complement strand
CGCACTAAAAACAAAATGAGCGTTGTCAAAGACGGACAAGAACTCAACCGCGTGATTATTCAAGAAGGTGTGTTGACGCACGAGCGATTGAATGATGCGGTTGCGGAACCGGTGGTCTACATGATGGACCGTTATGTAGTGGGTGGTTTTTATCGTGTTCACGCGGATCGCGGTATTGATGAAAATTTAAATGCGCCAGGTGCAAGTTTTGTTCCTTTGGCGTTTGAGCAAAGTGCACACACACCGCAGCCTGGCATGAAGCCCGGCGCAAGCACCCCGAACCGCTTTTACATGTACGGCGTTATTGGCCGTTTGGCGATGTTGGCAGCCAGTTATGAACTAGAGGCCACAGATCCAGAAGCAGAAAATTACGACTGAGGTTTTTATGGAACAGCATGGTAAGTCGTCGCTCGCGGCGTTAACTCTGGGCGCCATTGGCGTTGTGTATGGCGATATCGGCACCAGCGTGCTGTATGCGATGAAAGAGGTGTTTGGCTCCGGCCATGTGGAGTTCACGCCCGACAATATTTATGGAATTTTGTCGATCTTCTTTTGGACGCTCACGATCATCGTTTCCATCAAGTACGTGACGCTTGTGTTGCGTGCCGACAACCACGGCGAAGGCGGGCTGGTTGCGATGCTGGCGCTGGCGTCGATGGCGGTGAAAGATCGGCCGGTATTGCGCCATCGTATGTTGATCGTGGGTATTTTTGGGACGTGTTTGTTTTACGGTGATGGCGTGATCACACCCGCTATTTCAGTGCTTTCAGCGGTTGAGGGTCTTGAAGTTGTCTCGCCGGCCTTTAAGAAATATGTGATTCCTCTCACGCTCATTATTTTGTTTGGACTGTTTGCTGTCCAAAAACGCGGAACAGGCGGCATTGGTAAATTTTTTGGTCCGATTACGGTGGTCTGGTTTGCTGCAATCTCGGCGTTAGGTCTCTATCACATCTCTTCACACCCAGAGATTTTGTGGGCTATCAGCCCGCACCATGCACTGCGTTTTATTTTTGCAGAGCCTGAAGTGACTTTTCTCATTTTGGGTGCGGTCGTTTTGTGTGTGACAGGCGGTGAAGCCTTGTATGCAGACATGGGACATTTTGGTAAAAAGCCAATTCGCTTGGCATGGTTCTTCATCGTGATGCCGTCACTGACGCTGAATTATTTTGGACAAGGCGCTCTGCTGTTGAATGAGCCCGAGGCGGTGAGTAATCCATTTTTCAACATGGCTCCCGACTGGTTTTTATTGCCCTTGGTAGGGCTTGCTACAGCGGCCACTGTCATTGCATCTCAGGCGCTGATATCTGGCGCATTTAGTGTGACCAAACAAGTGGTTCAGTTAGGTTTCTTACCTCGCTTGCAAGTGCTTCACACCAGCGTAAAAGATACCGGACAAATTTATATTCCGTTTGTGAACTGGGGTCTTTTTGCGGTCATTGTGTTGGCCGTGATGATGTTTAAGTCGTCAAGTAATTTGGCGGCTGCTTACGGCATCGCTGTGTGTACCGATATGTTGATCACGACCGTTCTCACGTTTTTCGTGATTCACTATGGATGGAAATACTCGTTTTGGTGGAGCCTGCTAGCCACTGGATTTTTCTTCGCTATCGATTTGGCATTTTGGGCGTCTAACTTACTTAAGTTATTTGAAGGCGGATGGTTCCCACTTTTAATCGCCTCCGTCATCATGATGCTGATGCTGACTTGGCGAGACGGCCGAGGCATCCTCTACGAAAAACGAAAAGAAGATGCACTGGATTTAGAAAGTTTCTTGGAAGCTGTATTTATGGCGCCGCCCACTCGCGTGGATGGAACGGCAGTTTTCTTAACTTCGGGCAAGGGCGCTGTGCCTAATGCGATGCTGCATAACTTAAAGCACAACAAGGTGCTTCATCGACAAAATCTTTTTGTGAATGTGCAAAACCATGAGGTGCCATGGATAGACCAAGCTGAGCGCTTGAATGCCAAATCTTTGGGGAATGACTGCTGGCAAATTGAAATTCATTACGGGTTCAAAGACGACCCCGATGTTCCCGGAGCTTTGGCGCAGTTGCATGTGGTGGGTTGTGAGATTAGCCCCATGACAACGAGCTACTTCTTGTCGCGAGACAGCATCGTTCCAACCGTGGGTGGCAGCATGTCAGAGTGGCGCGAAAAGCTATTTGCGCAAATGCATCTCAATGCCAGCTCGGCGGCCGACTTCCTTAACTTGCCTAGCAACTCAGTGGTTGAGTTGGGTAGCAAAATCGAAATTTAACTATGCAAATTCTCTTCATCGCAGATCCGTTGTCGTCCTTCAAGATTTACAAGGACACCACGTTTGCGATGATGCGTGAAGTGCAGCGTCGTGGCCATGAAGTGCTGGCCTGTGAGCCTCACGATGTGAGTTGGCAAAGTGGACAAGCTGTTACAGCGCGCGTGCAACGCATCAGACTGACAGGAGATTCGGTGGCATGGTACGAAGTAGTTGGTCATACTGAATTGCTTGCACTTCAAAACTTGAGTGCTGTGATCATGCGTAAAGATCCGCCTTTTGACAGTGAATATTTTTATGCCACGCACTTGTTAGAACAAGCTGAACGCGAAGGCGCTAAAGTTTTTAATAAGCCCGCTGCGTTGCGCAATCACCCCGAGAAATTAGCCATATTGGAGTTTTCTAAATTCATCAGCCCGACGCTCGTGACTCGAAGCGCAGAGGCTGTGCGTGCGTTTCACCAGCAGCACCGCGATATTATTTTGAAGCCGTTGGATGGCATGGGCGGCATGGGAATTTTTAGAGTCAAAGAGGATGGCCTAAATCTGGGTGCCATTATTGAAACGCTCAATCGCGACGGCGCTCAAACTGTCATGGTTCAAAAATTTATTCCTGCCATCGAGCAAGGCGATAAACGAGTTTTAGTCATCGGGGGCAAGGTGGCGCCATACTGTTTAGCGCGTATTCCACAAGGCGGCGAGGTGCGTGGAAACCTGGCGGCAGGCGGTAAAGGCGTGGCTCAGCCTATTTCAAAACGCGACCAAGAAATTGCAGAAACATTAGGTCCCATTTTGGCGAAACGTGGGTTGCTTCTTGTGGGCTTGGATGTGATTGGCGATTGCTTGACTGAAATCAACGTCACCAGCCCAACTTGCTTCCAAGAAATATTTGATCAAACAGGTTTTGACGTGGCATCGATGTTTGTCGATGCACTAGAAGCCGCTTTAGCTTAGCGCCTCGCCTCCAACAAAAACTTTTAGTTCGCCGGGCGCAAACGGTGTCCACGTTTCGTTCGTGGTCAAAGGTGCGGTGACAACCACTGCCACGCGGTCATCCACCGAAGCGTGTTCTGCAAAATTAATGCTCATATCTTGATCGCTCAACGTGGCTGTCGCAAATGGATGCTTGCGTTCGATATAACAAAGCTGAGTTGATGCATGCGCCCAAAGTGCTTGGCCGTTAGAGAGAAGAAAATTAAACGTGCCGTGCTTCGCAATCTGCGGCACTAACTCCTGTAGCGTTAAGGTTAATTCGCGAACACTGGGAACGCTGGCATGCGATTTGGCTAGCTCTTGCATGAGCCAACAAAAAGCCTGTTCGCTATCGGTATGACCGACGGGTTTGAATCCGCCATGTAGCCTCGGGGCGTAGTTTTCTAAATTGCCGTTATGTGCAAAAACCCAGTAACGCCCCCAGAGCTCTCGCACAAAAGGGTGACAGTTTTCAAGCGCAATTGCGCCTTGCGTGGCTTTGCGAATATGTGAAATAACGTTGCGACTTTTGATTGGATATTTGCGAATCAGTTCGGCAACTGGCGATGTGCTTGCCGGCAAATGGTCTATGAAATGTCGAAGTCCACGGTCTTGCTCGGAACCCTCAAAAAATGCAATGCCCCATCCGTCTGCGTGATGGTCGGTAATGCCTGCACGCTGGGCAAACCCACTAAAGCTAAATGTGGCGTCTGTTGGGTTTTTGCAGTTCAGTCCGAGTAATTGACACATGTTCAAACTTTAATTTATTCGTGCGCAGGTTTCACAAATGCAGGCTTTACGTTGCGCTTGTTCAGGCACACGCGATAGCAATTCGGCAGAAAAGATTACTTTTGTGCACCAGCAGGGCTCTGTACTTGTGCTGCTCATTCCTGAATGACGCTGCGCCTCTATAGCGCAGCGATTAGGCTGCCCGCATAAAGGACAGGCGCAAGCGTCAACGGGGATGACAGAATTTGTAGACATATTTGCAAGTGTAGCGATGCAGACACGGCACAATTAGCGCATTGTGATGTACCAATTTTCACCCACGCTAGAGGCTGCGCAAGAACGTCTCGAACAAGTTAATCCTCGCGATTACGCGCATACGCGTAATGCTTTGGATGGCGCTGTGACGTGTTTGTCCCCCTATCTGACACATGGATTTCTAACCGTCCCCGATGTGGCGCATGCGATGTATCACAAACACCGATTGGGTGTGCAGCACAAACTAATTTTTGAACTTGGCTGGCGCGAATATTTTCAGCACATGCACCAGCATTTGGGCGACGGAATTGCTGAATCGATTCACGAAGGCGTTTTGCCCGAATCGGCTTATTCATTAGAAATTCCGCAAGATGTGCGTCACGCTTGCACGCAAGTTCCGGTGGTGGACAACGCTGTTCGGTTACTTTATGCCACGGGTTACTTGCACAACCATGCCCGTTTATGGCTAGCCAGTTATATCGTGCACATGCGAAAAGTGAATTGGCGTGTTGCCGCCGATTGGATGTACGGACACTTATTAGATGGTGACCTCGCAAGTAACTATCTCAGCTGGCAATGGGTGGCTGGCACAGGAAGCCGTAAACCCTATTTGTTCAACGCAGAAAGCATAGAGGCGTTTGCGCCGCCTGCTTGGCATAGTCGCGCAACAGCAATTGATGTGAGTTATGAAACCTTAGAAATTTTGGCAACCAATCCTGCAAATGTTTCGCAAATTCATCGAAGCGACATTTCGTGGGAAGAGCCGCCAACGTCTGTGTCGCCCCCTGACGATTTAGGCTTTACAGCACCCGATGCAAGTGTTGTGAAAGGGCGAGACGTTTGGCTAGTTCATCCGTGGATATTGGCTGAAATGCCAACTGATTTACCGTCAGATATTGTGTGTGTAGCCGTTGCGTTTTCGGAGCATACACAGCGACACCCATGGAGCGAACTGCGTTGGCGTTTTGTAGGTGAGCGCATGGGCGCAATGACCCCGCACCGCTGGTTTGGGGCAACTGAAGAGGTGATGCAAGCTTTGTCACTTGCCAATCGGGTGCACACTGTTTCGCATTTGGCGTTGCCTGATTTGTCGGCACTCACGTTGAGCTTGCGTCCAGCGCCTCGCTTGTTCCGTCAGTTAGAAAAACCGGTTGATTCGTTTTCTAAGTGGTGGATACAAGTCAATAAAAACGTACGTCACTTGCAGCAATTGGTTTACCCATTGCCAACTCGAAAATAGACTTATTCGCCCGGGGCAAGCTTCACGGCAGTAATGAAATATTGCGTTTCACCAAAGCACTCGGGCAGGCCTTTATGTTGCTCATATTCCAGCACCACTTTTTGCCCAATGTGCGCGTTGATCTGGTCAACAACGGTGTTATCACGAACAGTGAATTGAAATTTCTCGGGTACGGCTGGTACCACGGCTAGAGCGCGCACTTGCTCGCCCTCCCAGGTTTTGCAAACCCAGCCTTTGTAAGAAAGCTTTTGAACATAACCCACGCTCTCACCCTTGGAATAGGTGAATTGATAAGCAAACACTAAATACAAGCCAAGCACGATGAGTGCGCTTAGCACCAAGCCAATGAGAGAGCGAAGTGCGAAGCGCGCCGCGTTTTGTAAGAGAGGGTGGGTCATGGGTTATTTACGCTTGTCCAGCTTTTACTTTTAAGCGCCACTCGTGCAACAGAGGTTCTGTGTAACCACTGGGTTGCTCTTTGCCCTTGAACACCAAGTCCAACGCGGCTTGATAAGCCGGTGCTTTGCTGTAGCGCCCGGACATTTTTTGGTAAAGCGGATCGCCCGCATTTTGTTTGTCCACCACAGAGGCCATGCGCTTGAAGGTGGCTTTAACTTCTGCGGCTGTCACGATGCCGTGATGCAACCAGTTCGCAATGTGTTGGCTAGAAATTCGCAGCGTGGCGCGGTCTTCCATGAGGCCAACGTTGTGGATGTCTGGCACTTTGGAGCAGCCAACGCCTTGGTCAATCCAGCGAACCACGTAACCCAAAATGCCTTGCACGTTGTTGTCTAACTCTTGTTGTTTCTCTGAAGGCTTCCAGTTTGGATGCGCCACCACAGGCACTTGCAGCAAATCATTCAAGATGCTGTCGCGAACTTTGTTGACGTCGATTTTTTCTAAATCTTTTTGCACATCAGACACCTTGACTTGGTGATAGTGCAGCGCATGCAAGACGGCCGCCGTTGGGCTTGGCACCCAGGCGGTATTTGCGCCTGCTTTGGGATGCCCAATTTTTTGCTTCAACATTTCGGCCATCAGGTCTGGCATGGCCCACATGCCCTTACCAATTTGCGCTTTGCCGCGAAGCCCACATGACAGACCGACCAACACGTTGTTCTTTTCATAAGCTTGAATCCATGCGCTGGACTTCATGTCGCCTTTACGCAGCATGGGGCCAGCCAACATGGCCGTGTGCATTTCGTCGCCCGTGCGGTCTAAGAAACCTGTGTTGATAAACGCGACACGGCTAGCCGCAGCAGCGATACAAGCTTTTAAGTTGACGCTGGTGCGACGCTCTTCGTCCATGATGCCCAGCTTGACGGTGCTGTCTGGCAAGCCCAAAACTTTTTCGACGCGAGCAAACAATTCAGCGGCAAAGGCCACCTCGGCGGGGCCGTGCATTTTGGGTTTCACGATGTAGACAGAGCCAGTGCGTGAGTTACGAATACCTTTTTTGCCATGGCCTTGAAGGTCGTGCAAGGCGATGGTGGTGGTGATCATGGCGTCCATGATTCCCTCAGGGATTTCGTGCATCTGCCCATCTTTACCTTTGTAAAGAATGGCAGGGTTGGTCATCAAGTGGCCCACATTGCGCAAGAACAAAAGCGAGCGGCCGTGCAGTGTGACGGGTTCGCCGTTTTTACCTTTGTAAACGCGATCGGGGTTGAGTCCGCGTGTGAAAGTCTTGCCGTTCTTTTCGACCGATTCAGTGAGAGTGCCGTTGACGATGCCCAGCCAGTTGCTGTAGGCCAAAACTTTGTCATCGGCATCAACCACTGCGACAGAATCTTCTAAGTCAAGAATGGTTGAAAGCGCTGCTTCAACAATCAAATCGCTCACACCAGCGCGGTCGGATGCGCCGATTGGCGTGTTGCGATTAATTTGTAAATCTAAGTGCAAGCCATTGTGTTGCAACAGGATGGAAGAAGGGTCTGACGCCTTGCCTTGGAAGCCAATGAACTGTGACGCCTTGGCTAATTTAGTTGTTTTGCCACCCTTAAGCGTGACCACCAACTCGCCATGGGCGACTGCGTAACCAATGGAATCGATGTGCGAACCGCTCTTGAGTGGAGCCGTGCGATCTAGTACGTGACGGGCATAAGCAATAACTTTGGCGCCGCGTTTGGGGTTGTAAGTTTTTCCTTTTTCAGCGCCACCTTTTTCTGGAATAGCGTCTGTGCCGTAAAGCGCGTCATACAAAGAACCCCAACGGGCGTTGGCAGCGTTCAAGGCGTATCGCGCATTCAGAACAGGTACCACCAGTTGAGGGCCAGCTTGCAAGGCCAATTCAGCATCTACATTTTTTGTGGTGACTTTGACCTTCTCAGGTTGTGGCACCAGATAGCCGATTTTTTCTAAAAACTTGCGATAAGTTTTCATTTGTTTGATGGGGCCTGGATTGTGCTGATGCCAAGTGTCCATCTCATGTTGCAAACGATCACGCTCAGCGAGGAGCGCTATGTTTTTGGGCGCCAAATCTTTCACGATGGCGTCAAAGCCCTTCCAGAATTTTTCACTGCTCACGCCAGTTTTAGGAAGCACTTTGGTTTCAATGAAACGGTGCAAATTTGTGGCGACTTGCAAATTGCGAACTTGGGTGCGCTTAGTGGCGTGTTGGCTCATGTTGAGGTCTCTCTGGATAAATCAAAAAAGGAAATCAGGGCGAATCTTATTGGATAACGAACTCATTTTTCTGCCACCAGTAACGTACCCATTCGAAGACCACGCCAAGTATTTAGCGTGAGTCCCAAAATGACTAAAGACGTGATGGCGAGTAAAGCGATTGCAGGTAGTTCAAGCCAGCCGCCGCCAGCGACGTGTGAGAGTCGCAAAGTCAAAATACTGAAGGCGGCTAAAGGAAAGCTCATGGCCCAGTTGGGCATGCCAAAGGGTTGCGTGCGAATGATGTCGATTTGCGTGAGTACCCAAGCTAAAAAGAAAAGCCCCATTCCCCACACTGCCCACGCTGCGGTTTCAGGGGCATTTAGTTTGAGCAAACTTAAGGCGATGACTGAGGGGGGCGCAAGTGTGATGAAAAGCGTGGGGCTTAAGCGTGCGGGCAGTGGCCCGACTTGAACCATTCGAATGATGAGCAGTGTTTGCAGCACAGGCCAGAGCAACAAACCGATGCCGAATTGTGCGGTGGACCAAGCTTCTAAACCAATCGTGACACCCCCGATGGGGGCAAGCACGTTGCCAACGACCGGGATAAAAAACACAGGCGTGAAGGTAGCCCATTGCAAGCCACCTTGATCGCTACTTTGAAGCCAACGGCCAAGCACCCAAACGGTGGCTGCGAGTTCAAGTACTGAACCTACACACCACGCAAAAGTTAATGCGGTGTCGAGGTTGCGCGATGTGTTCCAAAACAAGGCAATACCCAAAGTGGATAGCAGCATGATGGAGATAGGAAACGTGGCCATGAACGCATGACGAATGGGATGCCTTAAGTCTGAGGCGACAGCTTCTGGATGCGCACTCAGTCGAACAACACATGCCACGCACAGCAGCACAAAAATAAGAGCGGCAAAGATGCCACAGGCCAAACCAATACCTAACGCGGCATCGCCAAAAAAATCAGTCCCATTCAGCCACGCTTGTGACAGACCCGACCAGCCCATCACTAAAGCAAACCAAGCGGGCGCAAGATGTTCTAAACGCGCAACGGCCCGCGTGTGCCATGGACGTGAAGGAGGTGAGGGTGAGTGCGTAGAAGTCATTGCGTGAATTTTAGGATGAGCGCGTGCAATAGGGTGCCGTGGATAATCTCAATATGGACAAATTAAAAGCCCAAAGACCTCTGAAATCCTTGGTCTTGTGCGCTGACGACTACGCCTTCAACGCGCCGATTTCTCAAGCCGTTGTGACCTTGGCAACTCAAGGGCGCTTGAGTGCGACCAGCGTCATGACCCTCTCGCCACGCTGGGCTGACGATGTGTCTGCCTTGCGCGAGGTGCGCGACCGTTTAAGTGTGGGCGTGCACTTGGACTGGACCAGCGCATTTGCGATTCAAGCAGGACATGGCAGTTCGTTAAGCGAAGTCATGGTGCGATCTGTATTGAACGCTTATGACAAGCAAAAAATAAAAGACGAAATGCACCGCCAACTCGATGCGTTTGAACTGCACTGGCACGATATGCCTGACCACATCGATGGACATCAGCACATTCAACAGTTTGGTGTGTTTCGTGATGCACTGGCCGACGTGCTTATAAGCCGCTACCGCTCAACCACAAAACGCCCTTGGTTGCGTATTTCTTACATGGCGCAGCCTGGCTTAAAAGCCCAAATCATTTCGTGGATGGGTGCGCGTGCATTGCACGAGTGGGCCATAGAAAATAGTTGGCCTTGTGTGTCACCGATGCAAGGTGCTTATGGTTTTGACGGGCAGATTGCAGACTACGCACGTCACATGAAACGCTGGTTGGCCAACGCGCCCGATGCAAGTACTTCGCTCCTCATGTGTCACCCTGCCACTTCGGCGCTGGCGGATGACGCCATTGGTGCTGCCCGTGAAAGAGAGTTTGCGTATCTTGCGAGCGATGAATTTGCGCAGCATCTCAGTGATGCGGGTGTTGTCTTGGTGCGCCACTAACTTGCGCAAGTTATCCATAGGTTTTATTTCATGACGTCATTTTTTAATTCAACTCGTTGGCGCACCTACGGTTTGTGGCTGATGCCCGTATTGCTTTTGGTGTTGTCGGCGGCGAGGCCGTTGTCATTGCCCGATGAAGGGCGCTATGCCGAAGTGGCGCGTTGGATGTGGATGACGGGTGATTGGCTAACCCCACGCATTGACGGCATTCCTTTCTTTCACAAACCCCCTTTGCTGTATTGGTTTGAAGCCGTGTCGATTGCGGTGTGGGGTGCAACGCCGTGGGCTGCACGCTTGGTCGTAGCGTTACACGCTTGCTTGATGTTGGGCGTGACGTTTGTTTGTGCTCGTGCTATCGCAGGCGATGTTGTGGCGCGACGCGCAAGTTGGATATTGGCTTGCAGCATGACTTTTTTAGTGGCGGGCCAATACGTCAATCACGACATGGTGGTTGCCAGTTGGATGAGTGCTGCTATTTGGTGTTTTGCGCGTGCATTTACGCAGCCGTCAGGCGTTCATGCTGGTTGGGCGCGAGCTGGTTTTATAGCCTGTGCTTTGGGTGTCATGAGCAAAGGCCTCATTGGTCTTTTGCTTCCCGGCTTAGTGCTTTTCGTTTGGATTGCGGTCACCGTGCAGTGGCGCAAAATTTTGCAACTACCTTGGTTCAGTGGTTTGGCGTTGTTCACATTAATCGCTTTGCCTTGGTTTGTGCTTGCAGCGCGTGAGCATCCAGACATGCTGGCTTACATGTTTGGCAAGCACCAGTTTGGGCGCTACACCGCCACCACTTTTAACAACGCACGGCCTTGGTGGTTTTACGGTGTTGCTGTCACCGTACTTTTGTTTCCTTGGATATTTTTTGTCATCGCTGACGGGCTTCACCGTTTGCGTCATTGGACGCAGCAAGAAGACAGATCTGTTGCGACGTTGTGTTGGATTTGGGTGCTGGCGATTTTGATTTTCTTCTCCATTCCTAACTCCAAACTCATGGGTTATGCGTTACCAGTTGTCCCTGCGCTGGCGGTGTTGGCGGCCGTGTATTGGCAGCGAAGTGTGGTTGCATGGCGGTGGGCTTCGGCTGCATTTGCTACGCTTTGTGTGGTGGGTGTCAGTGTGGCCGTGGTTGCCAATCACTTGGCAGGCAAATACACGCTTCAGCGAAGCGCTCAGGGTGTTGCTGAGGCTTTGGTTTGTCACGCAGCATCGAGTGATGTGGTGGCGGTGGTGGACGACTTTCCTTACGACCTACTTTTTTACGCCAAGCGAGAACAGCCGATTGAGGTGATTCAACATTGGGAGCGCGAGCAAGAACAAGCGGGAGACGATTGGCGTCGCGAACTGATGGACGGCGTCGCCTTCGACAAAAAATCGGGGGACGTGTTAAAGCCCTATTCGCGTTTGGCAGAACTTAAAACCCAGCCCAATGCGTGGGTCTTAGCGCCGCGTTGGCTGCCTGCTTTTAGCGAAGCGCCCTATGCAGGTTTGCAAGAAATTTACCGCGATCAAGCGTGGATTTTGTATCGCGGTGTCAATCCGAATTCAAGCCTGTCGATTGCGTCGAAAAGCCCAGAAGCGACTGAGCAAAAAAGTCTGGGCAGATGCAAAAATTAGCGCTATAAAAAGTGACAGCCATGAAGGCCAATCAAGGCCTCGCAAGAGCGCAATAAACATCAACTCGTTAGCGGCAAAGCCTGCAAGAGCTGTGACGCCAAAACGGCGCAAGCTTTGCCAAAGCGAAGTTTCAGCATCGGTAAAACTCAAAAATCTGTGACCCGCAAAGCTCACCACAAATGCCACGCAAAACCCGAGTGCGTTTGCCAATTCGGGCCACAGGGTCGGTGCAATCCACATTGTGAGCGCCGTAAAAACAGCCATGTGAACGGCAGCTGCGCTAGCACCGACAACTAAAAACCAAAAGCCTGAACGCATCTGCGCTAAACCGGATGCGGTGGATCGTTGTCAATCACCACAGGCGCTTGCACTTTGACTGGGGCTAGGCTCAAACCCGCCCCCCAGCGTTGGCTGACCAAGTACATCGGCCGTTGTTTGACCTCTTCGTAGATGCGACCCACATATTCAGCCAACACACCAATCGACAGCAGTTGAATGCCGCTAAAAAACATCATGCCCACCACCAAGGTGGCGTAGCCAGGGACGTTGATGCCCCACAAAAAATATTCCGCAATCACCCACGCGCCATAGCCCAACGCCAACATCGCGAGTAACAACCCGCTGATCGTGAGGGCGCGTAACGGCGCAATCGAAAACGCCAACACACCGGTGAGCGCTAACGCAAAAGAGCCACGCAAACCAAAGCTGCTTTCGCCAGCCACGCGCGGCAAAGGTTCGTAGTCAATGGCGGTGCTGGCAAAGCCGACCCATGCGTAAAGGCCTTTCATAAAGCGATTGCGTTCGGGCAGTTGTTTGAGTGCTTCAACCACGCGCCGATCCATCAAACGGAAGTCGCCCGCATGCGCTGGAATCTTGACGCGATTGCCAGCATTGATGAGCTTGTAGAACACACCCGTCAAGCTGGCTTGTAGGGCCGATTGATCGTGGCGAGTGCGTCGAATGGCGTAGACCACGTCGGCACCTTCGCGCCAACGTTGCAACATGTCGGAGACCAACGCAACAGGGTGTTGGCCGTCAGAGTCCATGAGCACCACCACCTCGCCCCGAGCGGCATCGATACCCGCAGTCAGTGCAGCCTCTTTGCCGAAGTTGCGCGACAAATTAATGCCGACCACTTCGCGGTGCGCTTCGCACAGCGCTTGCACCACCTGCGCGGTGTCGTCGCGACTGCCATCGTTAATCAGCACGATTTCTACTTGCGACCCAAGGGATTGCAGGGCTTGCAAAACTTGCGGCACAAATGCGCCCAAGCTCTTGCCTTCGTTAAAGGCCGGCATAACGCATGACAGCGTGGGCGTGTATTGAAATCGATCGGTGGGGGTGAGTTCGTGAACTTCGCGCATATAGGGGTAGATCATGCCAAAAAATCTACCCCCGTAAAATCCACCCATGCTCCTCGTTAAACAAGAATTGCTGGCCGCTTTGAGCCAAGCCCTCGAAGGTTTGTTGCCCGGCTCAGGCAATAAGGCTGCTTTCGAATCGCCCAAAGTCGCCGCTCATGGCGACTTTGCTGTCACTGCCGCCATGCAATTGGCCAAGCCGTTAAAACTCAACCCCCGGCAACTGGGTGAGCAGCTGCGCGACGCTTTATTGGCCGCACCCGCCTACCAACAATGGGTGCAAGACATTGAAATTGCTGGCCCCGGCTTTATCAACATTCGATTGAAACCTGCCGCTAAGCAACAAATCGTGCGCGAAGTGCTGCAAGCGAAAGAGCATTTTGGTTTTCAGGCGAGCAACGGCCAGCGCGTGCTGGTGGAGTTCGTCTCTGCTAACCCTACGGGTCCTTTGCATGTGGGGCATGGGCGTCAAGCCGCTTTGGGCGATGCTATTTGCAACTTGTTTAGCACGCAGGGTTACAACGTGTACCGCGAGTTTTATTACAACGATGCGGGTGTGCAAATCAATACCTTAGCCACCAGCACGCAGTTGCGCGCGCAGGGCTTTAAGCCGGGTGATGCGCAGTGGCCAACCGGTGAAAACGCACCGGCCTACAACGGCGACTACATCGCCGATATTGCGGCAGACTTTCTAGCCAAGAAAACGGTGAAGTCGGACGACCGTGAATTCACGGCTAGCGGCGACGTGAACGACCTGGACGGCATGCGTCAATTTGCAGTGGCTTATTTGCGTCATGAACAAGACTTAGACCTCAAAGCGTTCGACGTTAAGTTTGACAACTACTACCTAGAAAGCAGCCTCTACACCAGTGGCAAAGTGGCTGACGCGGTGTCGCGTTTGCAAGCCGCGGGCAAGACCTACGAGCAAGACGGTGCGTTGTGGCTGAAGTCCACCGATTACGGCGACGACAAAGACCGTGTGATGAAAAAAACCGACGGCACTTACACCTACTTTGTGCCGGACGTGGCCTACCACATCACCAAGTGGGAACGCGGCTTCACCAAGGTCGTCAATATCCAGGGCACCGACCACCACGGCACGATTGCGCGCGTCCGCGCGGGCTTGCAAGCGGCCAATGTGGGTATCCCCGAGGGCTACCCCGACTACGTGTTGC
>CAZEAQ010000031.1:0-14315 GCA_964510145.1 uncultured Bordetella sp. | reverse complement strand
TCATGATTGCCGCCGAGAAGGCGGGCATCACCCCACAGCAGTTTGTGGCCAACATTGCCGCAGGCCGCAAGCCCTATTTGGACGGATTTCATATTCAGTTTGACAACTGGCACAGCACCGATGCGCCTGAGAACCACGAGCTGGCTCGCCAGATTTACCGTGACTTGCGCGACATCCCCGAATCTGAAGGTGGCTCGCTGATCGAGCGCCGCACGATTGACCAGTTCTTCGACCCCGAGAAGAACATGTTCTTGCCCGACCGCTTCATCAAAGGCGAGTGCCCCAAGTGCCACGCCCACGACCAATACGGCGACAACTGCGAAGTCTGCGGCGCGGTCTACGCGCCCACAGATTTGATCAACCCTTACTCTGCGTTGTCAGGCGCAAAACCTGAGCTGAAGAGTTCCGAACATTTTTTCTTCAAGTTATCTGATCCACGTTGCGTTGAATTTTTAGAAAAGTGGACACAAGACCTGGGCGAAGACGGCAAGCCGAGACTTCAGCCCGAAGTAGCCAACAAAGTCAAAGAATGGTTCACGGTCCGCACCAACCCCGATGGCACCAAGAGCGAAGGCTTGGGCGACTGGGATATTTCGCGCGACGCACCCTACTTTGGCATCGAAATTCCCGATGCACCCGGCAAATATTTCTACGTCTGGCTCGATGCGCCGGTGGGCTACCTCGCCTCACTCAAAAACTTACTTGACCAACGCGGCGAGAACTTCGACGCCTACATGGCGAACGAGAAGCTGGAGCAATACCACTTCATTGGCAAAGACATCGTCACCTTTCACACGCTGTTTTGGCCTGCAATGCTGCACTTCAGCGGCCGCAAAACGCCCAATAACGTGTTTGTGCATGGCTTTCTCACCGTGAATAACGGCGAAAAAATGAGCAAGAGCCGTGGCACCGGCCTCGACCCACTTAAATATCTAAGCCTAGGCATGAACCCCGAATGGCTGCGCTACTACTTAGCCGCCAAGCTAAACAACAAGAATGAAGATGTGGACTTCAACGCAGAAGATTTCATGTTGCGTGTAAACAGCGATTTGATTGGCAAGTTCGTCAACATCGCCGCTCGCTCTGCGGGGTTCATCGCCAAACGTTTTGCTGGAAAACTGGGCAACGTTTCAACCGATGGCCAACAATTGCTGTCGCATCTGCGCGACGCACTCCCCGCCATTGCACAACTCTACGAAGAACGTGAATTCGCTAAAGCGCAACGCGAAATCATGCTGCTTGCCAACCGAGTGAACGAGTACGTGGACGCCAACAAGCCTTGGGATTTAGCCAAACAAGACGGCATGGAAAATCGGCTACACGACGTTTGCACCACTTGTATCGAAGCCTTCCGCCTACTCACCACCATGCTCAAACCTGTGTTGCCCTCGCTGGCTGCACAAGTCGAAGCTTTCCTCCACATCGAACCCATGACCTTCATCAACGCGTCAAAAACGTTGGGGGCGGGCCATGTCATTGGCGACTTCAAACACCTCATGCAACGCGTCACACCCGAACAACTCGAAGCTCTTTTCGAGCCCCCCGCCATTGCCGAACAAAGAGTCGCTCCAGGTGGCGAAGAAATAGCCCCCACCATCAGCATTGACGACTTCGTGAAAGTCGATCTACGCATCGCGCACATCGTTAACTGCGAAGCCGTGGAAGGCTCCACCAAGCTATTGCGTCTCACGCTCGATGTGGGTGAAGGCACGAATGCTGAAGGTAAACCCATCACGCGCAATGTTTTCTCTGGCGTTGCCAGCATGTACAAGCCCGAAGACTTAATTGGCAAGCTCACAGTCTTAGTCGCGAACTTGGCCCCTCGGAAAATGAAATTTGGCATCAGTGAGGGAATGGTTCTCGCCGCCAGCCACGCTGACGAAAAAGCTGAACCCGGCATTTATGTGTTGCAGCCGTGGCCTGGCGCTAAAGCAGGCATGCGTATCAACTAGGCTCTGTTAATTAGTGTTAATTAGGATCTGACCCCAATTTAATATGTTCAAGCCTAAGTTGTTTGGTGCGCTGGAGGGCTATTCGCGCGAACGTTTTTATGCGGATGTGGGGGCGGGCATTACGGTGGGGGTTGTGGCTTTGCCGTTGGCGATGGCGTTTGCCATTGCTTCGGGGCTTAAGCCTGAAGCGGGTTTGTTCACCGCCATCCTGGCGGGTTTTTTAATTTCTGCGTTGGGCGGCAGTCGCGTGCAAATTGGCGGGCCTGCCGGTGCGTTTATCGTCATTGTTTACGGCATCCTCGAACGCTATGGGCTGGCCAACCTGATCATTGCGACGGCTATGTCAGGTGTGATGTTGTTTGCGATGGGCTTATTGAGACTGGGCTCGTTAATTCGGTTTATCCCGGTCGCTGTGGTGATTGGATTTACCAACGGAATTGCTGTGCTCATCATGGTGTCGCAACTGAAAGACTTTTTAGGTCTGCAAGTGAACGCCATGCCGGCTGATTTCTTTGGCATTTTGTCGACCATCGGCGCTCACATCAACACCCTAAACGGAGAAGCCGTTGGACTAGCCCTTGCGTCTTTGCTGGTTTTAGCAACTTGGCAATTGGCGCTGCCAAGGCTTCAATTTGCAATGCCGAGCACGCAAAAGTTTTCGTCAATTCCAGGCTCCATCGTGGTGTTGGTGGGCGCGACCGTGGCCAGTCAATTTTTACAACTAGAAGTTGAAACCATCGCTTCTCGCTTTGGCAGCATTCCCAATCAGTTGCCCACTTTTGCCTGGCCCGCTTTGAGTTGGGAAACCGCCAAGTTTTTACTCATTCCAGCCACCACACTGGCGCTGTTGGGTGCGATTGAATCATTGCTCTGCGCCCGCATTGCCGACCAAATGATGGCCGATGGCCCCTACAGCGATCGCCACGATGCCAACCAAGAATTGATGGCGCAGGGTGTTGCCAACTTCATCACACCATTTTTTGGCGGCATGCCCGCAACTGGCACCATTGCACGCACCGTCACCAACGTCAAAAACGGCGGGAACAGCCCCATTGCGGGCATGGTTCACGCGCTCACGTTGCTGATCATCATGATGGTGGCGGCCCCTTTAGCAGGCGATGTGCCCTTGGCCGCGCTATCGGCCATCTTGATGTTTGTCGCTTGGAACATGGGGGAGTGGCGGGAATTTGTGCATCTGCGCCAGTTCCGCCTGCCCTATCGCGCAACGCTGGTGTCGGTGTTCTTGCTGACGGTGATCGTCGATTTAACGGTGGCGGTTGAAGTTGGCTTGATCGCGGCTTGCCTGACTTTCATTTATCGCATCTCCAGTCTCACTCGCGCCGAGCAAGTGTCGGCGCAAGACCACCCCGAGCTGGCCTCTCATGAAACTGATATTCAAGCGCATCGTCTCTATGGCGCGCTGTTCTTTGGTGCCGTCAAGCTGATCGAAGCGATTGAAGAGAATTTGCCTGCACGCGTCGTGGTGCTCGACTTAAAAAATCTCATCTACATCGATTCATCCGGCGCAGATGCGTTGCTGTCTTTATCTCGCTCATGCCGCAAAAAACAGGTTCGCTTGATCGTCTGCGGCCTCGCCCATCAGCCCTTGGACATGGCGCAGCGTAGCGGGTTGGTTCAAGCTTTGCCTGACCACGATTTGGCGCCCGACTTGAGCCATGGAATCAACTTAGCCCTCGGTCGCTAAAATCTCGCCCTACCTCATTGGAAACCCATCATGTCGATTTTTCAACGTCCTCACTACACCTCTGAAACCACCCAATTCATTGAGCAACTGAAGGCCCAAAAACCTCAGTTAGAAAAACAGCAGCGCGAAGGCCGCGCTTTGTTGTGGGACAAGCAAGTGAACCGCGAAATTCAGCAAGACTTGCAAGCCGGTCGTGTGGCGCAAAAGCCCTACGTTTACCAAACCAACGCTTAATTTCAAGCGCCTTTTTCGTGCATCCTGCTGACCCCACCTCTGTTATGCCCGACGTGGTCGACCATGTGGCTGTGGCTCGCCTATACGGCGAGCCTTTGTTTGCGATGCCGCAGGATTTATACATTCCACCTGACGCGCTAGAGGTCTTTTTAGAAGCCTTTCAGGGGCCGTTGGATTTGCTGCTTTATCTCATTCGCAAGCAAAACTTCAACATCCTCGACATTCCCATGGCGGCGCTCACGACCCAATACTTGAGCTATGTGGATGAAATTCGCACACGCAATTTAGAGCTCGCCGCTGAATATTTGCTCATGGCAGCCATGCTGATTGAAATCAAATCACGCATGTTGCTACCGCCCAAAAAAGTGGCGGAAGGCCAAGAACCTGAAGACCCTCGCGCCGAACTGGTTCGCCGTCTGCTCGAATACGAGCAAATGAAATTGGCTGCGGCCAAGCTGAATGAAGTGCCGCAATTTGGACGCGACTTTTTGCGTGCCCAAGTCTTTATTGAGCAATCGTTACAACCCCGCTTTCCCGATGTACATGTGGTCGAGCTTCAACAAGCTTGGGCTGACATTTTGAAACGTGCGAAGTTGGTTCAACATCACAAAATTTCTCGCGAAGAACTCTCGGTGCGCGAACACATGAGCATCGTGCTGAAAAAGCTACAAGGTCAACGCTTTGTTGAATTCGAGCAACTCTTCAATCCTGAGCAAGGCGTGCCCGTCTTGGTGGTCACGTTCATTGCGCTGCTTGAATTGGCCAAAGAAACATTGATCGAAATCACGCAAGCCGAAGCCTTTGCTCCCATTTACGTGCGTCTTGCCTACACACCAACTTGAGAGGGTTGTATGAGCTCCTCTAACGCTTCGCCTTACGGCACTTTGCCTCCCGCCTCCCCCGTTTCAGCACGCAAGCCCATTAGCCTGCCGCGCTTAAACGAAATGCGTGCTCGCGGCGAAAAAATAACCATGCTCACCGCCTATGACGCCACATTTGCAGCCGTCGCAGACGCCGCTGGCGTGGAATGTATTTTGGTTGGTGACTCTTTAGGAATGGTCTGCCAAGGGCTCGCCAGCACCGTGGGCGTGACGCTCGACACCATGCGCTATCACACCGAAAGCGTGGTGCGCGGATTGCAGCGCGTGCAAGGCACCGCTTGGGTCATTGGCGACTTGCCTTTTGGCACGTATCACGAGTCAAAAGAACAAGCTCTCAGAAGCGCATCTGTCTTGATGCAAGCCGGCGCTCACATGGTCAAACTAGAAGGTGGTGGTTGGACCACCGAAACAGTGCGCTTTTTGGTCGAACGGGGCATTCCCGTGTGCGCTCACTTAGGTCTGACGCCACAAACAGTTCATGCCTTGGGCGGCTATCGCGTGCAAGGTCGTGACGACGCCGGAGCGGCTCAATTGCGACAAGAAGCGCTCGCGCTGCAAGACGCGGGCGCCACCATGCTGGTGCTTGAAATGGTGCCTCACGCCTTGTCCACTGCACTCACGCAAGAACTGGCACGCTGTCACACCATTGGCATTGGTGCGGGCAATGGCACCGCGGGTCAAGTGCTGGTGATGCATGACATGCTGGGCATTAACCTAGGCAAGAACCCGAAGTTTGTGAGGAACTTCATGATTGACCAAAAGAGCGGACAAGTGAGCGTTCAAGCCGCTATGGCGGCTTATGTGGCCGCGGTCAAAGATGGAAGCTTTCCCGTCAACGCCGAGCATGCTTGGTAAATAAATCAGCATGCAAATCGTTCACTCGATTGACGACTTACGTCGCGTCTTAAAACCGGCCAACTTGCTCGCCTTTGTGCCCACCATGGGCAATTTGCACGAAGGGCATTTGGACCTGATGCAAATGGCCCGTCAAGAGGTCGATAAGCGCTGCAAAACGAGCGGTATGACGGTCGCCAGCATCTTCGTTAACCGACTGCAATTTGGTCCGAACGAAGACTTTGACACCTACCCCCGCACCTTTGAGCGCGACTGCGAACAACTCCAAGCTCATGGCTGTGACGTCGTATTTGCCCCATCGGAAAAAGACCTTTATCCAGAGCCGCAAGTTTTTAAGGTACACCCACCCACCGAGTTGGCTGATATTTTGGAAGGCGAATTTCGCCCTGGCTTTTTTGTAGGCGTCAGCACCGTGGTGCACAAACTCTTCAACTGCGTGCAACCCGATATCGCGGTATTTGGCAAAAAGGACTACCAACAACTCATGGTCATTCGCCGCATGGTGCAACAAATGGCGTTGCCCATCGAGATTATTGGCGGCGAGACGCGACGCGCCGAAGATGGTTTGGCGCTCAGTTCGCGCAACGGTTACTTGAGTGCCGAAGAACGTACAGAGGCGGTTCAGCTTTCAATGGCTCTTCAAACCCTCGTCAATCAAGTGCGCGAAGGCCTTGAGATTGCGAAGGCTGAAAAGCAAACGATGGAATATTTGCGCTCACGCGGTTGGCAGCCAGACTATTTAACCGTTCGTCACCAGCACGATTTATCGCCCGTCATAGCCCCCACTTCGAGCCCACTCGTCGCTTTAGGCGCTGCGCGTTTAGGCAAAACACGCTTGATCGATAACTTAGAAATTACTTCTTAATTGACTCGCGCTCTTTGCTGTACTGGTCGTAAGAAGGCAATGCCTTATCGCTTTGGCCGGTGCCGCCAGACTTGGCGCGTTCAGAAGAACGAATGCCTTCATAAATTGACTCGGTGCTGATCGAATCGCATCCAGCCAAAATCAAAAATCCAAGTGCGATGCAAAGGCAATATTTACTTTTAGGCATCAGTTCTCTCCTTTCGCATCGCGCCCCATCAACGTGGAAACGGCTTGCGCTGGAGTCGTTTCGCCATCAAGCAAGGCGACGACAGCTTGCGTAATCGGCATCTCAACACTCAAGTGCTGCGCACGTTGCAAGACCGTTCGAGCGGAATAAACCCCCTCTGCCACATGCCCCAATGAATCGACAGCTTGTTGAAGCGTCAGGCCTTGGGCCAGCGCTAATCCAACTTTACGGTTTCGGCTTAAATCACCTGTGGCGGTGAGCACTAAATCGCCCAAGCCTGATAAGCCCATGAAGGTTTCTGTTTTTGCGCCTAAAGCAACGCCTAAACGGGTCATCTCAGCCAGCCCTCGGGTAATTAATGCGGCGCGAGCGTTCAGGCCAAGCTGTAAACCATCGCACAAGCCAGTGGCAATAGCGAGCACGTTTTTAACGGCCCCACCTACCTCCACGCCGACGATGTCATCGTTGGCGTAGACACGCAAACTCTTGCTGTGAAACCCTTGCACCATCGCGTCTCGCACTTGCGCATCGTCACTGGCAGCGACCAGCGCGGTCGGCATGCTGCGAGCCACTTCTTGCGCAAAGCTGGGGCCACTCAGCGCACCACCGCGCAGAGCTGGGGCCACTTCAGCGCGTACTTCATGCGCCATCAAACCAACACTGTTTTGTGCAGATTCAAACCCTTTGCAGAGCCAAGCCACGGGCACATTGCTACCTAGGATCGGCACTAACTGAGTCAACATACTGCGCAGGCTGCTCATGGGTGAGCCGATCACCACTAAATCTTGCGAAGCCAGCCAAGCACCCAAAGGCTCTGACGACACCTGCAAAGCATCGCTAAAAGGAAGGTCGGGTAAGTAGCGAGCGTTTAAACGGGAAGCCGCCATGGCTTGAGCTTGCGCACTGTCGCGAGCCCATAAAGTGACCGCGTGTTGTGCCCCAGCATGAATGGCGAGCGCCGTGCCCCACGCGCCAGCGCCTAAAACGGCAATCTTCATAGCGATAGCCCGCTCCGCATTAATTGATAGCCGTTATTGGACAGCGGCTTGTTGTTGCTGCTGCTGCTCGTACATGGCTTGGAAGTTAATCTCTGCCAAATGCACAGGCGGGAAACCTGCACGTTGAATGATGTCGGCCACATTGCCACGCAGATAGGGGTAAACAATTTGTGGGCAAGCGATACCAATGACGGGACCCATTTGGTCTTCAGGCAAATTGCGTACTTCGAAAATACCGGCTTGCTTGGCCTCCACCAAGAAGACCGTTTTATCTTCAATCTTCGTGGTGATTGTTGCCGTCACGGTCACTTCAACGATGCCATCGGTAACTTGCTCCATGGCCACACCTAGCTGAATATCAACCGACGGCTGCTCTTGACTTGTCAAGATCGCGGGGGAATTGGGTTGCTCTAAAGACAAATCTTTTAAATAAACGCGTTGAATTTGAAACACGGGGGTCGCTTGTTGCTCTTCTGACATATTTTTCCTAATAAAAAAAGAAAGCCCACTTCGGTCACCGAAGCGGGCTACAAATCGGAGTCCCCCGAATTATGTCAGTTCAAGATTGCAGCAAAGGCACCAAACCGCCCTGACTGTCCAAGGCCATCAAATCGTCGCAACCGCCTACATGCGTGTCACCGATAAAGATTTGTGGAACTGTCCGGCGACCCGTAATCTCCATCATGTGCGCCCTTGCAGCAGGATCTGTGTCGATGCGAATTTCTTCAATTTGCGCGACGCCTTTGGCAGTCAAAAGTTGCTTGGCGCGAATGCAATAGGGGCAAACGGCGGTGGTGTACATCTTGACAATTGGCATGACTGAGTTCCGTTAAACGTTAAGCTTTTGAAACCGGAAGATTAGCCTCTTTCCAGGCGGCAAGCCCGCCCTGCAGAGAATGCACCTTCTCGTAACCCAGTTTTTGGGCCAGCGCTTGCGCTCGCTTTGAACGAATGCCCGAAGCGCAAACCAAAATCAGCGGTGTGCTCTTGTTTTTCACCGCACCCGGCAATTTAGCCTCCAATTGATCGAGCGGCACATGCACTGCGCCCTTGATGTGGCCGTTGGCAAATTCTTCCGCGTCACACACATCAATGACCACGCCTTTTTCGCGGTTCATACACTGCACCGCCTCCGTGGGCGAAATACCCGATGCAGTTGCGCCCTGCACCACAGGCAGCAGCAAAAAGAAACCACTGCTCAAGGCAATGACGATCAACATCCAGTTATCGAGAATAAATTTCACAGGGGAATCCAGTTCAGGGGGTTAAAAGTATCTTGTCAGTGCGGCATTCTAAAATCTATCAAACTCATTTTTAGACTTCGTTTTTATACCCACCATGTACAAGCTAGTTTTAATCCGTCACGGCGAATCGACTTGGAATCTTGAAAATCGTTTCACGGGATGGACCGATGTCGATTTAACCCCGACTGGGGTTGCCCAAGCTCAAAATGCGGGGCGTTTGCTAAAGGCAGAGGGCTTTGAGTTTGATGTCGCTTACACCAGCGTGCTCAAACGTGCCATTCGCACGCTCTACCTCGCATTGGACGAGATGGACTGCATGTGGTTGCCGGTGGTGAAAAGCTGGCGCCTGAACGAACGCCATTACGGCGGCCTGCAAGGCCTCAACAAAGCGGATATGGCCAAGCAATACGGCGCCGATCAGGTGCTGATTTGGCGCCGCAGCTACGACACACCGCCCCCTGAACTTGAGCCAACCGATCCTAGGAGTGAACGTGGCGACGCCCGTTACGCCAAGCTCGATCCACAACAAGTTCCTCTCACAGAGTGCCTGAAAGACACGGTGGCCCGCGTCATGCCGTTTTGGAACGAGTCGATGGCGCCTGCCATCAAGGCTGGTAAACGCATCGTGGTCGCAGCTCATGGCAACTCAATTCGCGCACTCGTGAAGTACCTAGACAACATCAGCGATGAAGATATCGTGGGCTTAAACATCCCCAATGGAATTCCGCTGGTTTACGAGCTAGACGAAAACCTAAAACCTATTCGTCACTACTATTTGGGCGATGCTGAAGCCGCTGCCAAAGCTGCAGCGGCAGTAGCCTCACAAGGTAAGGCTTAATTGGCATCGTTTATATTGAGCATCTTCGAAACACGTCAACATTCAAGGGCAACATGGGTCAAAAACTCAAGATAGCAGGCTGGGTCGCCATTGGCGCTTTGACAGGGGCGCTCACCACGGTGTCTCTGCAAACCACAGCTCGCGCCAACATGGCGCCACTTCCCCTTGAGGAACTGCAGCAGTTGGCCGCAGTGTTCAGCATGGTCAAAAGCGATTACGTTGAGCCTGTTGACGAGAAGAAGCTCATCAGCGACGCCATCGTCGGCATGGTCGCCAGCCTAGACCCCCACTCCCAGTATTACGACAAAAAGACATTCAAAGAATTTCGTGAAGGCACCACAGGACGCTTCGTTGGCGTAGGCATTGAGATCACGCAAGAAGAAGGACTTGTCAAAATTGTGTCCCCCATCGAAGGCTCCCCCGCTTTCCGTGCGGGCCTCAAGTCGGGCGACTTGATTACCAAAATTGACGACACCGCTGTCAAAGGTCTCACGCTCAACGAAGCTGTCAAACGCATGCGTGGCGAGCCAGGCACCAAAGTGTTGCTCACCATCTTCCGCAAAGACGAGACACGCACTTTTCCTGTCAACATCATCCGCGAAGAAATCAAAACTCAGAGCGTGAAGGGCAAAGTGGTCGAACCCAATTACGGCTGGATTCGCCTGAGCCAATTCCAAGAACGCTCGGTGGACGACTTCATCAAGAAACTCGAAGAAATTTACAAACAAGAACCCAAACTCAAAGGATTGGTGCTCGACTTGCGCAACGATCCCGGTGGTTTGCTGGATGCAGCTGTTGCGGTGTCTGCTGTTTTCTTGCCCGACAACGTGACTGTCGTTTCGACTAACGGACAACTGGCTGAAAGCAAGTTTGTTTACAAAGCTTCGCCCGAGTTTTACCGTCGCAGCAGCAGCAACGACCCCGTCTCTCGCCTGCATCAAGCCACCAAGGGTGTCTTCCGCACTCTGCCGCTGGTTGTTTTGGTCAATGAAGGCTCGGCTTCGGCCAGCGAAATCGTGGCGGGCGCATTGCAAGATCACAAACGCGCCACCATCATGGGCAGCCAGACGTTTGGCAAAGGGTCGGTGCAAACAGTGCGGCAACTCGGCGCAGATACGGCTCTCAAAATCACCACGGCTCGTTACTACACGCCTAATGGCCGCTCTATTCAAGCCAAAGGCATCGTTCCAGATGTGATGTTGGACGACACCGCTGAGGGCAGCCCCTTCGCCATCTTGCGTATGCGCGAGGCAGATTTAGACAAACACTTAGAAAGCGGCCAAGGCAAAGACGCCAAGGACTCAGCCAAAGAAAAAGAGAAAGAAAAAGCACGCGAAGAGGCGATGAAACGCCTTGAAGAGGAATCTAAAAAGCCCAACAGTGAACGTCGTCCACCTGAATTTGGCAGCGAAAAAGATTTCCAGCTGCAGCAAGCCATTAAGCGTCTGAAGGGTCAACCCGTTCTCGCTAGCAAAACGCAAACTGAGCGCCCTGCTGAAAGCAAAGAAAAATAATCTGCGGGTGATCTGGCGGTGAACGACGATCAACTGCTGCGCTATTCGCGCCACATTCTTCTAGACGATGTGGGCATCGAAGGCCAGCAGCGTTTGGTCGATAGTCACGCACTGGTTGTTGGTGCAGGCGGGTTAGGCTCTCCCGTCGCGCTCTATTTGGCAGCTTCTGGGGTGGGTCACATCACACTGGCTGACCACGATGTGGTGGACCTCACCAACTTACAACGACAAATTGCGCACACCACGCATCGGGTGGGACAACCTAAAGTGAGCTCTGCGGCAGAGGCCATGCTGGCGTTGAACCCTGAAATTCGCGTCACGGCTTTAACTCAAAAACTAGACGCAACTCAACTCGACACCCTCGTCCCCACCGTGCAAGTGGTGCTGGACTGCTGCGATAACTTTGCGACCCGACAAGCCGTGAACGCCGCTTGCGTCAAACACAAAGTGCCGTTGGTCTCAGGCGCAGCCATTCGCATGGACGGACAACTCTCGGTATATGACCCACGCGAAGCCCACTCGCCTTGCTATGCCTGCTTGTTTCCACCAGAGCATGCCCCCGAAGAAGTGCAGTGCGCCACCATGGGTGTGCTGGCTCCGCTTGTTGGAGTGATTGGCACGATGCAGGCTATGGAAGCCGTTAAGTTATTGGCCGGTATTGGTTCGCGATTAACGGGCAAATTGCAAATGCTCGATGGACGAGACATGGCATGGAACGAACTCAAACTGCAACGCAACCCCCACTGCCCTGTGTGTGGAACAAACGTCAGATAACTCACGCTTCAACCCGTTGGGCTTGAGAGGTAGCAAGACCCAAAGCGTTTTCTAAACCATCGCGGCTGTATGGCCTGCGAGTCAGCAAATAAACCTAGCCGCAAACTTTGCGCTTGCGCTTGTTGCACGTCATACAAACCCGTCTGTTTTTGATACCGATACGACCAAGCGTAGCCTTGCCCCACCATCCAAGCGCCCACATCTTGACCTTGCCTACTGAGTTGCGCCAGCAATCGACCATAACTATCGTGCTGCCTGCCAGTCACCTCCACCACTTGCGCAAACACCGCCGCATGAAGCGCATAGCGAGACTGCGCTCCCCAAAGCTGACAGCTCTCTGGGGCATCTATGCCGAGTAATCGGACTTTGTAATCGTGACCTCCGGCGACCGAGCGCACCCACACCGTGTCGCCATCGCTCACATGGGTAACCACGCCTTGCCACGCCCATGCGTGTGCGCAAAGCAAATACAAACAGCCAAACGCCAGCCGCTTTGCATGCTCATTCATCGTCTCATCCACCTATTTTGAAAGCGCCATTCTGCGAAGCAACTGGCTTGAAGTGGGTAAGCACCCGTTACGATTAGCAGATGCAGTCCATCCAGCATTGGTTTCCTTTTCTTCACTGGCCCCGCCCCTCTGCTCAGCTTTTACGCAGCGAGGCATTTGCCGGTCTGAGCGTTGGCTTAATGGTGATTCCGCAGGGCGTGGCCTATGCAGCTCTGGCCGGAATGCCTTTGATCACTGGCATATATGCGTCGCTCTTGCCAGCTTTGATTGCGGTGTTGTTTAGCGCATCGCAGCGTTTATCGGTAGGGCCGACCGCGCTGACATCTATTTTGATATCGGCCTCATTGGGCGGAATAGCAACGCCGGGTAGCGCTGAGTGGGTCAACCTCACCGTGTGGTTGTCGCTGATGACGGGTTTGCTGCAAGTCGTTTTAGGTTTTGCTCAATTTGGTTGGCTACTTAACTTGGTGAGTTCACCCGTGCTGATGGCTTTTACGCAAGGTGCGGGCGTGTTGATTATTTCGTCGCAAATTCCAACGCTCATGGGTTTTACCCAAGGCTGGTCGACCCTCGCCACAGGTACGGGCATTGATTGGGCCAGCATGTTGTTTGGCCTTGCTGCCCTGGCTTTGCTGTTGTTAGCACGACGATGGCGCCCTACTTTTCCGACTGTATTGGTGGTGGTGTTGGGCGCAGCGGGCGGCAGTTGGGCGCTAGGGCTTGAGGCGACGGGCACTGCTGTGGTGGGCGCTTTGCCGGAAGGTTTGCCTGTGCTGTTTGTTCCCAGCTTGATTGAGTGGGACACGTTTAAACAACTGGTGTTACCTACTTTGGTGATAACGCTGGTGAGTTTTTTAGAAACCGCATCAAGCGCCAAAGTGGACAACGACCGCAGTGGTAAACGCTGGGACCAAGACCAAGACCTCATCGGTCAAGGTTTGGCCAAAGTGGCCTCTGGCTTATGTGGGGCGTTTCCGACTAGCTCGTCATTCAGTCGATCAGCGCTGAACCTTTATGCGGGTGCGCAATCGGCGTGGGCCACTATTTTTTCGGTAGCGGTAATTTGGGTCATCCTCTTGTTCTTCACGGCATTGTTGAAGCCCGTGCCGCAGTCGGTGTTGGCGGCCATTGTGGTGGCGGCGGTCATCGGGCTGATTAAGCCACGAGCATTTGTACAGCTATACAAAATAAACCGAGTCGAGGCAGCCACGGCAGCCGTCACCTTTGTCATTACTCTGCTGTCTGCGCCGCGTTTGTACTGGGGCGTACTGGCCGGCGTACTGATGGGCTTGAGCCACTTTTTGCACACCCGCTTGCACCCGCGCATTATTGAAGTGGGTCTGCATGGTGACGGCAGCCTACGCGATCGCCACCTATGGCAACTGCCTCCACTTGCCCCCAATCTTTGCGCCCTGCGCATGGATGCCGAGCTGGACTTTGCCGCAGCCAGTTCGCTAGAACGTGCCGTGATGGAGCACCTTGCGCTTCACCCCAACGTGAGCCATGTGTGCCTGTTTGCCCTGCCCATTAACCGCATCGACGCGACGGGTGTGGAAAGCCTAAGCAAGCTAGAAACTCTGCTGCAAGAACGCGGCATTACCTTTCACATCAGCGGCATGAAACTGCCTGTAGAAACCGTGTTGAGGCGTGCTGGGTGTTTACAAGCGCGTGAGAGTTTGAAGATGTATCGAACCGATGCGGAGGCAATTCAACAGTTGAGACAGCTAGAAACTTTGCCTGCGGATATGGGGTGGTGTAT
>CAZEAQ010000030.1:8782-14325 GCA_964510145.1 uncultured Bordetella sp. | reverse complement strand
GTATTCCAGTGCACATGATCGAGACCATCAACAAGATGAACCGCATCAGCCGTCAACACTTGCAAGAGTTTGGTTTCGAGCCCGATGCCAGCGTGTTGGCCGAGAAGATGGAAATTCCAGAAGACAAGATTCGCAAGATCATGAAGATCGCCAAAGAACCTATCTCAATGGAAACACCTATCGGCGATGATGATGACAGCCACTTGGGCGACTTCATCGAAGACAGCGTCAACACAGCGCCAATTGAAGCGGCCATGCAAGCCGGTTTGCGCGATGTGGTGAAAGACATCCTAGATGGTCTCACTCCGCGCGAAGCCAAGGTGCTTCGCATGCGTTTCGGTATCGAGATGACCAGCGATCACACGCTTGAAGAAGTAGGCAAACAATTTGACGTCACGCGCGAGCGCATTCGTCAAATAGAAGCCAAAGCACTTCGCAAGCTCAAGCATCCAAGCCGAAGCGACAAACTGCGCAGCTTTATCGACACGATCTAAACAATAAAAAAGCTATAAACCCCGTCAGTTTTACGACTGGCGGGGTTTTTTATTTGCTGTAGTTTCGTCTTGAACAAAAGTTGACACTCTAGTAAGCCAAATTAAATTCGCACTGAGTAGGATTTGCGTTTCTTATCTTGCTCCAAATCTGCCGTGCTCGAACGCTTGCTCTATCGATCAAAAGCTACGAATACTCTTGGTAGCTTGCATCTGTTCAATATGCTCACCCAAGCTCGCACCAGAAATGCGCAACTAGACATTACGGGTCACTTGCTTTACACAGAAGAAGTATTTGTGCAATGCATTGAAGGCCCTAGCGCATCTATTAGTTCACTATGGGAGAGTTTGCAAAGGGATGAGCGCCATTACGACATAGAACTGTTGGCAAGAAGTCCGGTAAATGAACGTCGTTTTAAAGAATGGTCAATGGCTTTTTCTAGCTACCCGAGTTTGAATCGGTTCAATATGGAAGGGTTCTTTCCCGTTAAACGCGACGGCATGAATGAAGCCGTTGAACGCTGCGCTGCATTGGATTAAGCAAACTCTTCCGTGTCTACCTCAGCGGCATTTTGAGCGTTGTAGCGAGGTCCTTTTGCGGCCTTCGTATGAAATAAAGCTTCGAGGCGATTCATTTGATCTGTGGACAAACTGATGTCATCCGCCCGCATATTTTCCTCTAAGTGACGAATATTTTGTGTTCCAGGAATAGGAATTAAACGTTTTTCTTTGTGCAATAACCAAGCTAACGCGAGTTGCGAAGGCGTGCATCCAACTTCCTTGGCAATTGCTTCAAACTGAATGAGTAACGCTAAGTTTTCAGCATAAGCATCGGCGGCAAACCGCGGCATCGCTCTGCGAATGTCGTTGGCAGCCAATGTATTGATGTCGCGTAATTCACCACACAAAAAGCCTCGCGCTACGGGGCTAAACGCGACAAACGTTGCGCCGATGTCCTCACAAGTTTTTAACACGGCAATCTCGGGGTTGCGCGTCCACAGCGAATATTCAGTTTGCACCGCAACAATAGGATGAACAGCATGTGCTTTACGTATCGTCTCTGCAGAAACTTCACTCAAGCCGATTTCTCTAATTTTTCCAGCTCGCACTAAATCACTCAAAGCGCCCACGCTGTCTTCGATCGGCACTTGCTTATCCCATCGATGGAGGTAATACAAGTCAATCACATCGGTGCCCAAACGCGCCAAACTGTCTTCGCAGTTTTGTCTCAAAACTTCTGGGCGACCGTTGATGACACGTTTAACGCCATCAGGAAAACTCACTCCACCCATACCGCCTTTGCTGCACAAAGTTATTTTGTTGCGATATGCCTTTAGTGCCTTACCCACCAAGACTTCGTTGGTGCCAAATCCATACAAAGCTGCAGTATCGAAAAGTGTCACGCCCAAATCGTAGGCCCGATGAAGCAGAGCCTCACCCACTTCAGGTGCTGGCGGCGCGCCGTATGCATGGCTTAAATTCATGCATCCAAGACCAATTGCTGAAACGGTGTAAGGGCCTAGTTGACGTTGTTTCATATTGATTTCACACTCAAGGAATGAGTTTGAGTCCAAGCGGGTAACGGCGCAGAGCGATGCAACACGCTGTCGTGGAGCCAAGTAGCACTCTGACGCGCGCGCTCTGCGACGATCGCTAATGGGAGCTGTTGGTAATCGTCGTTAAAAACTTCAAAGCTGTAGTCCCCGCGATAACCAATTCGGTCAAGCCGAATCACTAAATCGGCCAACGCTTCACTGTGCACACCTTCGCCAGGAAATACACGGAAAGTACGAGCAGTGGTCATTCGCTCTTCAAAGGTGGGGGTCTCGTTCCACATAAAGTCTGACAGTTGAACAAGAAATATTTTTTCTGGGTCAAGATCTTCAATGGCGTCTAACGACGTGTTAGCCGCAAAGATATGAAAAGAGTCCAGACCCACTCCTAAATTTGGGCAATCAGCACGGCACACCACATCCCAAGCAGTCGTGAATTCATTAATAGTTTTCCCCCACGACAAACCTTCGAAAGCAACTTTAATTCCGAGAGGTAATGCCAACATGGCTAACTTTTTTAGGTCGCGTGCAATGTGGTCTAAATCGTCTGTTGCATGTCGTGATGTCGAAGAACAAGCCAGCAAAACTTTGCTGCCCGTTGCGGCACACATCTCCAGCATCGACTTGGCAATATCCACTTTGTAGCCATGCAAATGACCTGAAAGACCTTCGAAATCTCTCAGCACTTGAAACCCGGTGGGACGCAGACCACTGGCCTGCACCGCCGCCACCGCTGCCGGAACTCCCCCGGGGTGACTGACCAAATCTCGCGCCATCAACATGACTTGCGAAAACCCAGCCTCTTTCATCGCCGATAGCTTGGCCTCTAACGAGCCCGCCATGGTGATGGTGTCCATACCGAAACCATCAATCAAGCTCATAGATTGCTCCTTCACTGATGGACTAATTCAAACGACACCGAACCCAACGCGCTGAGTGTCAAAGCCCCGCGATCTTCAGGATGCAACTGCGTTGACTCCACAAACTCAACGCCACGTTCTTTAAGCGCTTTCACCGCAGCACCGACATCGGCAGTACCTAAACCGATGCGCTGTAAACACTCGGGGGATTCATCCGCGTCCATCCAAGGGTCTGGCTCAATCAGTTGCCATAAAAATTTGCCACACGGGCTCTTCATCAATTTGCCTTTGGGCAAGATGCCAAAACGCTGATCATCTGGCACGAAACTAAAGTCAAACATATGCTCGAAATAGGCCAACCAATCTGCGCTACGCCCTGCCCCGATATATTGCACAACACCAAAATAACCCATGCCAGCAATGGCTTGCGGGTGGGGGTCGACAGTCGGAATAGGTTTGAAGTCGATGTCGTAAATTGAGAACTCTTGCCAACGGTCGACAAAGTAAAAACGACTTCCACCCGGGCCATGAATCGCTGGAATGTGAAGCTCCATCGCTTGCGCATGACTCGCCACATTCCAAGCTCCCAAATCCATACATCGGGTATGCGCTTTTAAAGCATCGTGAACTCGAAAAGCCACAGCAGAAATAACAGCCTGTCCGTCCGTCGTGGCACTCACTCGTGCGTCATCAGGATTGGCATTGACCACCAAATTCATGGAGCCTTGTCGATACAAAGTAACCTCGCGCGAGCGATGACGCGCAACAGGTCGAAACCCCATATTTTCTAAAACTTGCCCTAATGCTTGAGGCCGACTTGTAGAGTATTCGATAAATTCAATTCCCTCTAAACCCAATCGATTGGGCATCTCGGGAACGGCCTCACGGTGAGAAGAAGTCATGGGCATCGGAAACTCCAAATAAGGGTTGAGGTCAATAACTCAGTTGCGCTAGCTCACGCAAGTTTTCGGCTGTCGTTGAAGCAAAGCCAAAGTATTCCAAATAAGCAGGAATTTGTTCAAACAACATATCTGAACCTACTTGAACTCGACAACCTCTATTTTTAGCGGCTTGCAAGAAAGCAGTCATCTCGGTTTTCATCACCACTTCACCCACAAACGCATCGGGCGAAATGCGCGATACATCCATTGGCAATGCATCGCCTTCGTTCATTCCCATGGGGGTCGCGTTGACGACCAAGTGGTGATCAGCGGGGTCATTGGAGCCTGTGCGCACTTCTATCGCAGGGTAATTTTGTTTTAGCCGATCGCTCAATGCTGTGGCAGATGCCTCATTGACATCAAACAAACTAATGGCCGCAATACCCGCTCCAGCAAGCGACGCTGATATTGCACAGCCCACGCCACCCGTGCCCACGACCAAGACGCGTTTGCCCGACAAATCAAAACCTTTGCGTTGTACGCCGCGCACAAAACCTGCTCCGTCGAACATGTCACCTACTAGGCGACCGTCGGGTAGTTTTTTAACTGCGTTGCAGGCGCCCGCCACGCGAACGGTTGCCGTGACTTCATCGAGCAATCCAACCGTCACCACTTTATGCGGCATGGTAATTAAAGCGCCTGCAATATTGGTGAGAGTAAAAATAGATTTCAAAAAAACGGGATAGTCAGGTGTTTGACATCCCATAGGAACCACCACCGCATTGATACCCGCACTGGCAAAGTACGGGTTGTAAATCATGGGCGATTTAAAGGTATGCGTCGGGTATCCGATATGCGCAATGAATTGCGTATTGCCGTTAATGGTCATGCCAATTAAACGCCCTTCACTGCAGACACTGCAGCGCGCAAAGCCAGCAAATAGCTGTCTGCACCAAAGCCACAAATTTGCCCTTTCACAATTTCGGCAAACACCGATTTGTGACGGAACTCTTCACGCGCATGAATATTCGACATATGCAGTTCAACAATAGGGCAAGTCAAAATGGCGAGCGCATCGCGGATTCCGTAGCTGTAGTGTGTCCATGCACCGGCATTGATCAACACAGCGTCAACCCCGTCTAAAAAACCTTTGTGAATGCGCTCGCACATCGCGCCTTCGTGATTGGTTTGAAAACACTCCACTTGAGCGCCCAGCTCAACACCAAGTTTTTGCAAGCTGGCATTAATTTCATCGAGCGTGATGGTGCCGTATTGCACCGGGTCGCGCTTACCGAACATATCGTGGTTGATGCCGTGCAGCATGAGAATTTTCAAAATAATCTCCTAAAGCGTTACTGTTAACTTTGATGCAAATGCGAACCCATTAATCCAGGCTCGCATTAACCGATCTTCTAGAGATTTTCCAACAAATTAGCACCTTAATCTCCATTAATTGGATCAAAGTTGGCCACGAACGAATACCGCTTAAACAGCAGCTGCAGCACTGGTGGTGTGTGCACCCCCCAAAAACAAACGCTCCATTTGTGGGTCTGCCAATATTTCAGCTGCCGATTTGTAAAGCACCAATCGACCAGACTCCAACGCAATGGCATTGTCTGAATATTTCAGCGCACTCTTGACGTTTTGCTCCACCATTAGCACGGTTGTTCCTTGCTCGGCTAGTTTGCGCAACAGCTTAAAAACATCTTGCACCACCATGGGAGACAAACCGATTGAAGGCTCATCAATCAACAACAC
>CAZEAQ010000030.1:3852-8682 GCA_964510145.1 uncultured Bordetella sp. | reverse complement strand
CCTGCGATCACATCGTCAAACTCAATGCAGGGTGTCTCGCTGTTGTGTTGCGTTGTCATGTTCAGCTTCCCAGGTATGCGTCAAGCACTTGTTTGTTAGCGCGAATCTCTGCAGGCGTTCCAATTGCCATCACTTTGCCTTCGACCATCACCATGATTCGGTGGCACAAGTCCATCACAAAGTCCATGTTGTGCTCAATCACTACAAAACTACCTTTTCGTGTTTTGTTTAATTCTTTCAACAAAGTACTAATGCCCCCCACCAGCGAGGGGTTCACTCCCGCACACGGTTCATCCAGCAACACCAGGTCTGGTTCGCTCATAAACGCCATTGCGATGTCGACCAACTTTTGTTGCCCATAACTCAGTTCACCTGCTTTTTTATCAGCGACATGCTTGATATGAAATTGATCAATCAGCGCATCGGCTTTGTCGCCCAAGTTTGAATCGCTAGGCGCAAACATACGACTCAGCATTGAGCCTTGGTGTTCTTGGGCCGCCACGATCAGGTTGTCACGCACCGTCATCTTTCCGAACACTTGAAGCGTTTGAAACGTGCGTCCCACACCCAGTCGATTGAGCTCAAGGGGGCCGAGCTGTGTCACGTCTTGACCATTGAGCTCAATCTTTCCAGCATCGGGCGTAATCTGTCCCAACATGCTGTTAAACAAGGTCGTTTTACCTGATCCGTTGGGGCCAATCACACCAAAAATTTCACCCGGCCGCACATCAAACGAAACGCCACCTACGGCTTGAATAGCGCCATAAGCTTTCTTTAAGTCGGTGACTTTAAGTACAGGTTGATTCATAGAAATCGTCATGCTTTGACTCCCGCCTGACCCACTGCCGCGCGTGCAGCAGACGCCTCACGCGATTGACGCTTAGCGCGTATTAAATCTGGAATGCTGAGTAAACCATCGGGCAACCAAATCATCAACATCACCACTGCAGAGCCAAAAACAAACAAATACCAAGCCTGCGCAAAGCGCAACCACTCCGGCAAGATCACGCCCACTGCGGCACCCAGTAATGGCCCCAAGAAATAACCGGGGCCACCGACTACCACCATGAGATACATCATGATGGAGGCTTCAACCGTGAAGGGCGCTGGGTCAATAAACTGCACCAAAGAACCGAATAAACCACCGGCTACACCTGCATACGCAGCACCAATCGCAAAGCTCAACAAGGTGTAACCACGAATATCCACGCCTAAACTTTCAGCGCGTATGGGGTTGTCGCGCAACGCCGTGAATGCTTTGCCCCAAGGTGAATGCAACAAACCCCAAAGCAACAAACCCAGCACCACAGCAAACGTCAACACCAAGTAGTAGTAAGACAAGTTACTGTCAAAGCTAACGCCAAAGGCTTCTGGGCGCTGAATGTTGTTGATACCAAACGTACCGCCAGTTAACCACTCTTCATTGCGCATCACCAACCATACGGCAGTGTTGAAACCCAGCGTCGCAAAAGCCAAGTAAATGGTCTGCACGCGTAAAGCGGGGAACCCCAAAATCAAACCAACGACAAAGCAACCTATCGCCGCCAAAGGCATACCCACCCAGAAGCTGTAACCAGACTGCATGAGTATGGCAACTGTGTAGGCACCAATACCAAAGAACGCTGCATGCCCTAACGACTTCTGTCCGGCATAGCCAATGGTGAGGTTTAAACCCATCGTGGCGATCACGTAGATCAACCAATAGGTGAACAAATAGATGCCGTGGTTTTTTAAAAACGATGGCAACACAATACAAGCGAGCAGCCCCAAGAGGCCGGCAATGAGTCCGAGCTTCTTCATACTTTGCGCTCCACTTTTTTACCTAACAAGCCTTGTGGCTTGAACAAAATCACAACCATAAAAATAATCAACGCCACAGCGTCTTTATAGGCAGGCGAGATATAGGCTGCTGCCAAGTTTTCGCATACGCCCACAATCACACCACCCAACAGAGCGCCTCGCGAATTATTAAAACCGCCGATGATCGCGGCGAAAAACGCCTTGTTACCCAGTGACGATCCCATATCAAACTTGGCCAAGTACGTAGGCGTCACCAAAATTGCTGCAGCTGCGGCGAGCACTGCATTGATGGCGAAGGTATAGAAAATCATGCGCGGCACATTGATACCCAACACCGATGCACTTTCGGTGTTTTGTGCCACAGCTTGCATGGCTCGTCCAGTGACGGTCTTGGCTAAAAAAGCCTGCGTCATCAAAACCAGAGCAATTGCAAAAACAAACGTTCCGATGTCAGTGGCCGAAATAGTGACGCCGGCGATGTTGTAAACCTCATCGGGAAATAAATTCGGAAAAGGCTGTGGCTCTGCGCTGTAACCCGCACGCACTGCATTGCGCATGGCAATGGACAAACCAATCGTGGCAACCACGATGGGCATCATGCCGAACTTAAACAACGGATCGACAACGCCCCGTTTAAACAACCATCCCAAAACGATGACCGAAACGACACAACTCCCCACAAAGCTTAAAACCAGCGGAAAACCTGCTGCTAAAAAACCAAGCATCATGAAGGCGGGCAACATAACAAATTCGCCTTGCGCGAAATTGATGGTTCCCGAAGCTTGCCAAAGCAACGTAAAGCCCAACGCAGCCAGCGCATAAATACTGCCGGTGGCGAGGCCACTAAAAAAGAGTTGTAAAAAGTCGGTCATATCGGCTCGTTCGAAAATAAAAAAGCACGCCCGAAGGCGTGCTTTGTTTCTTTGATTACTTCTTCGCGTTCAAAGGTGGCAACACCGCGTTCACGACTTGACGCCCGTTTTTAACTTCGATCAAGAAGCTTTCGCGGTCGAGGTCGCCATTGGCATCAAAGCTGACATCCATGATGACGCCAGGATGTTTTTTGGCACTGATGTTGATGCCATGCAATGCTTGCGCAACCGCTTTGCGGTCGAGCTTGCCTACTTTTTCAATGGCTGCTTTCAACACATACACACCGGTATAACCTTTGATACCGTTGTGGTCAGAAATGCTGCCATACGCTTGGTAGTACTTGGCTTTGAACTTCAACATTTCTGGGTTCGGCGCGTCCACTGTCAAGCCGACGTGGGCTACGGCTCCATTCGCTGCATCGCCAGCAAGCTCAATGACTTTTTGTCCCACCAAGGTGGTCTCACCAATCACAGGTTTATTCCAACCTTGTTTTTTCAATTCACGCAGCAAGCGTGCAGACTCTTCTTCGTTGGTGTACGCAAAAATGGCATCAGCGTTAGTTTGCTTAGCCTTCAACACAGCAGCAGAAAAGTCGACCTGACCGGCATCTGTCGAGATGTCAGCCACAATTTTTGTGGGTGAACCATCTAACAACTTGGCCAACGTGTCACGACCGCCTTTACCGAAGTCGTTGTTCACATAAATCACCGCCAATGTTTTGGCCTTGGTGTTAATGAACTTCGCTAACTTGGGGAAAGAAACACTTTGACCAAACGCGGTACGAAACACATACGGGTTGCCTTGTGCCGTAATTGCAGCCGCCTCACCACCCGTAAAGTTCGGTACCTCGCCGCGCTTGGACTCAGCCATCGACACCATGATGGATCCTGAATACACAGGACCAAAAATAGCGAACACACCATCGTCCACCGCTTTTTGCGTCAAGCCTTTGGCAACACCCGGATTCGTTTGGGTATCGACTGTGTAGTTTTCGATTTTTTTACCCAAGATGCCACCGTTCTCATTGATCTCTTTGACCGCGAGTTCAACACCGTTTTTAAACACCGTGCCCGCTGTTGTACCGGGGCCTGACAACTCAACGATGTTGGCGATCTTGATCGTCTGCTGTGCGAACGCAACGCCAGCCATTGCAAAAAGTGCGGCAGCTGCAACGGCCTTCAAGGTGGAACGTTTATTCATGGATTAGTCTCCTCTTTGGGTTTTAAAAATGAGCCTTTTTGAACAGCTCTGGGTTGTGAAAACGATAGAACCGCTCAAATATCTTGGACGGTTGTAATTTAGTGGCAATCACCTTTTTGATGTGTTTAACTTGGCAATTTTGCGCGATTAACGAACATAAATGCACGATAATCGAACGCATCTCGGGTTTCCCCTCAAACATATTATGAATAGCAGCCTCGATAAAAAAGACTGGATTGCGGGTTTGGACAAAGGCTTGGCCATGTTGCAAACCTTTGACGAACACAATTCGCGCCTCACAGCCACGCAAGCAGGACAGAGATGCGGTTTGACGCGAACCGCTGCTCGACGGTATTTGCTGACACTGATGCATTTGGGATTTGTCGCGAGTGATGGCAAATTGTTTTGGCTCACGCCGAAGGTCATGCGGCTTGGGCAGTCGTATTTGGAATCGGCGCGATTGCCTCGAATCGTGCAACCCTCTTTGCAACGTTTGGCGATGGGCACACAAGAGATTTCTTATGTCGCCGTTCTCGACGGAAACGACTTGGTCTACGTTGCACGTAACGGACCCAACCGCAGTATGAACACCAGTTTTGCTTTGGGTGCGCGTGTGCCTTGTCACCTCACCTCTGCAGGTGTGCTGTTGCTTGCGCTTCAAGGCGCTGATGCCGTGGATGACTGGCTGGCGACCCATGAATTGAAAGCGTTTACGTCGCACACCATCACCGACCCCAAGCGAATGCGCTCCGAGTTGGCTCGCATTCGCGAGCAAGACTGGGCGTTGTCCGAGCAGCAACTCGATTTGGCTTATCGCGGTGTTGCTGTTCCTCTGCGTGACCACAAAGGCAATGTGTTGGCGGCCTTGACAGTGAGCATGCCGATTCAATTCGAGACCTCTAAAGAAGCTGTTCAACGCGTGTTGCCCGTCTTGCGCGAAGTTGCACAAAGTTTGCG
>CAZEAQ010000030.1:0-3752 GCA_964510145.1 uncultured Bordetella sp. | reverse complement strand
TGCAGAGGCACGCTTCATATCTGGAATTTCTACACTGACCGGCAAATCGGAAGGCAAGGTTGCAAATAGCCCCTTGATATCAATCGTGCCCTCGCCGGGTAGTTGCCGCGCTTGTCGTGCCGTGTGAATTAATTGCTCCGTGGTGAAGTGCGTTCCAGCCTCTGCATCGCACATTTGCGCATAGTGAAGTAACGCATGTGGAATCGAGGCGATATCGCTCAAGCTCGACGTCGACCGACCAAAGTGCAACGCATCCACCAACACACCTGCGTTCTTAGGTTGACCTGCCATCTTGATAACACGCAGCGCAGCTTGTGCATCTTTAACGCCTGTCCACGGCATAAATTCAAGATCTGCAGTTAGCCCATATGGCTGCATGAACTCGCACAGTTGTGCGTAGTGCTGCGACAAACGCTCTTCATTGCTATCGTCTGCAGCGACCAACACAGCTCTTGCCTTGAGCGCTGCGCCTGCTTCAAGCAGAGGACGATGAGCTGCAGGATCAAATATTTCACCAATGCGAATAATCTCTAAATCAAACACTTGCACACCCGTGTCTGCCATGCGAGCGAGCACTTCGCGCTGAACCGACGCATCGTCCATAAAACTTTGAAACGGCGCACCTGGGCCATTCGCTTGCAGGCGAAGTCCAACAAAGCCATAGCCCAACTCAGCCGCAATACCGATCGCCTCTGGAACAGTTGAATGGCTAGCCGTTAAATAAGCAAGTGAATAAGTTCGCATCGTGCTGGACTACTCAACGTTTTATTTCAATGGCGAAACTGCTGTGGGTAATGCGATGGTGGACACCATGTTGGTCGTCAAATTAGCGGGGCCACCTTTGGGTGGCCAAATGCCTTGAGCCACCGCATCCGCACGCGCCTTGCTGCGTGCATCCAAAGTGGGATACGCCCAGATATTGACAAAACGCAGCGGCCCATCCAAAGCCACCATTGCGACAACACAAGGTGAGACTTTTTCACGCGCAGGAATCGCTTGTTCCCATAAATCGATGGTGGGTTGAACACCACCCGGCTTGATGCCGTAAGTGCGAATTTCATACACGGGGCCTTGTATGCCACTCTCTGCGCTGGGTCGCACCGGCTTCATCCATGGAAAACCTTGGTAACTGTGTTGTTCCAAACTTTGAAAGAGTTCTCCACAACCAAAAGGACTCGCATTTTGTTGTGTGCGTTGACGCTCTGATTGCAACGTGACTAAGTCATCAAAGCCACGCAACACAATCATTTGATTCAACACACCAATGTCAGTGAACCAACAACCCAACAATTCACCTTGTCCCTGCGAAGCAAAGGTTTGCACGTTAGTTGCAGCTTGCGCAGCCGTACCGAAAGGCAGAGTCATCGTGGCGAGTTCGTAATACATGGGTGAAGTCCTTTTAAAAATTGAATGTTCTGGAGAGACGCGTGCAGCATGGTGTGCCGCCAAATAACCAAACGTCATTGCAGGCCCGAGCGTGATACCACCGCTTGGATAGTTGCCGCCCATCACACTGGAAAAGTCATTGCCACCGGCATACAAGCCATCGATCGGCTGCCCCTGTGCATCCAGCACTTGTGCGTGTTCGTTGCATCGCAAACCAGCAAATGTTCCTAAGCTACCCGCCACAATGCGCACCGCATAAAAAGGGCCATCTTGTATGGGGGCCATGCATGGATTGCGCCCCTCATGAGTCGCGTCACCTTGCACACGGTTATAAGCAGTTTGTCCTTTGCCAAAGTCGCCGTCGTAACCAATATCGGCCATGGTGTTGTAACGCGCCACAGTGTTTTGCAAAGCAACTGCGTCGATGCCACAGCACTCTGCAAGTTCGGCCAATGTGTCTGCGCGCTGCAAATAGCCATTGCTCAACATGTTGTGCATGGGCACAGGTGCAGGCTTGACTGCACCTAAGCCCCAACGTCGAATAAATCGATGGTCCACCACCAACCAAGCTTGTACGGTTTCGCCTTCGGGCAAGGCTTGAATCAAAGCCTGCACAAAGTCGTGATACGAATCAGCTTCATTCACAAAACGTTTTCCAAAACGCGTCACCGCAATCAAGCCCGGTTTGGCGCGTTCAATTAAGTGAGGGAAATGCGCATAGCTTTGCGTCTTCTCATTTGTATCAAGTGGCACCAATGACACCGGTGCTAAAGCGGCGGCTTGCTTTAAATCTGTTGCCACTAAGGCACCGACCGATTCGCCTAAACGCAAGCCATCGCCGGTGTTTCCTCTTGAGGCTGCTGAGAAATGTTGTTGCCCTGTAGGGTCGTGCGCAAGCAATTGGCTTTTACGCTGCGGGTCATGCGGAAAACCACCCGTCGCCAACATCACGCCACATTTCGCCAAAATAGTTTTCTCTTCTCCGTTGTGCAACACGGTGGCACCGCGCACCTTGCCTTCTTGCGTGAAGAGTCGTACTGCGGGACTGTTGACACGTATGTCAACACCAGCATCAAACGCCGATTTAGCCAAGGCTGCCACCAGCGCATTGCCATTGACCAGATGCATGCCACGGCCATGAAATAGCAAATCAAACAGATGACGTACGACTCGCTTGGCCACATGAAAGAACGAGCCCCAAGAATGCAAGGCATTTAAAAAATGCTTCAAATCCGCGCCTGATGCAATGCCCATTCCTAAAAAAGTAATTTCATAAAGCGGCTTCTTCAACTGCTTCACATGCCTGCCCAACTCACGTCCGTTAAACGGTGCAGCACAAACAGAACGCCCCCCCAAAGCGGCGTCTTCAGTGCGGCCATGAAAATCTGGAATGGCATTGCCATCAATGAATTGAAGTGCCGTTTTTTCTTCGAAGAAACGCAACATGCGTGGGCCATGCGTTAAAAACGTGCGCGCTTTTTTTTCATCGAACTGCGCGCCTAACTCATGGCGCAAATAGGAAAGTGGTTTCTCAATAGGCTCCGAAATTCCTGCGCGCAACGCTAAATGATTTCGAGGAATCCACATCCATCCGCCTGACCATGCAGTGGTGCCACCGTAGTGCGGATCTTTCTCGGCCACGATCACTTTGAGCCCCAAATGCGCCGCCGTCACTGCAGTAGACAAGGCTCCTGCACCCGAACCGATGACGAGCAAATCGCAATCCCAGTGCTGTGCAGAAACGTGGTGAGGGTCTTCAGCGCGCATGTGTTGACCCCAATTTATGCAGCGTAAATAGGCTGCAAACGCACTTTGTTTGCACCTCTTGCAAGCATCGGTGAAGCGCCGCTTGCAGCAGCTAATTGCGCTGCATAAGACAACAGGTCGGGCGCAATTGCCAACATTCGCTCACGCGTTAATCGCGCTGAAGGACCCGCCACACTGATGGTTCCCATTGGCAACTGCCCCACTAAACCTACGGGTGCGGCAATGGCGTTCAAACCGGCTGTGTAGGTTTCTTCCGTCAAGCTGTATCCGTTTTTGCGCGTGTCATGCAACACTTTTAAAAACGCTTTCAAACTTTTGGGAGCATTAGGGCCAAACTCACTAGGCAAACCCAAACCTTGTTGCGATACCAGCGCCAAAGCGTCGTCATCTTTCATGGTGGACAGCCACGCCAAACCTGAAGATGAGCAACTCAAACGCGCAATGCTGCCCATGTCGGGGTCGTATCGCAAACCTTGCCGCGCACCTTGCGCTCGAGCAACCCAAGTCAAACGATCACCATCAACCACCGACAAACGCACCAACTCCCCCGTTTGCTCAGCCAGCCGATCAAGCAATGGTTGTGCAACATCAATCACCCC
>CAZEAQ010000029.1:0-14441 GCA_964510145.1 uncultured Bordetella sp. | reverse complement strand
GGTGAAGGCAGCGGTTTTACCGGTTCCTGTTTGGGCACCTGCCAATAAATCTTGTCCAGCGAGTACGGCCGGAATGGCTTGTGCTTGGATGGGGGTGGGTGTTTCGTAGCCCTGTTCGAGTACGGCTTTTTGGATGGCCGGAGCCAAATTTAAATCTTCAAATTTCATGATGGGGCGCTCATATCAGAGCGCATGACGCCAACCCGCTTGGCCCGAGGGCCACCCAGTCAAAGGTCGGCAATATTACAAGTGAGCTTTAGAAATCACAAACATAAGTGCTTGGAACAAGCTCCAGCAGAAGTGCTGATGTTGCGGCAACTGGCGGCGGCAACGGGGCGTATTGTTACACGGATTGCGGAGCGGGGATAATCCACCCTTTATTGCAATTTGCTCCCCGAAAGAAGAACACATGGCCCAGTACGTTTTCAGCATGAACCGCGTCGGCAAAATAGTGCCGCCCAAACGTCAAATTCTTAAAGATATCTCTCTCTCCTTCTTCCCTGGTGCCAAGATTGGTGTGTTGGGTTTGAATGGATCTGGCAAGTCCACGCTGCTCAAAATCATGGCGGGCATCGACAAGGAAATCGAGGGTGAAGCCATTCCCATGGCAGGTTTGAAAATTGGATACCTGCCGCAAGAGCCACAACTCGACCCCGAGCACACCGTTCGCCAAGCGGTTGAAAGCGGAATGGGCGAAGTCAAAGAAGCGCAGCAACGTTTAGAAGAGGTTTACGCAGCTTACGCCGATGAGAACGCTGACTTTGATGCGTTGGCAGCAGAACAAGCCAAGCTGGAGGCCATCATTGCCGCCGCAGGTGCAGGCGATGGCTCTGACCATCTGCTTGAAATAGCGGCAGATGCTTTGCGTTTACCGCCTTGGGACGCCATGATTGGCAAGCTCTCTGGGGGTGAGAAGCGTCGTGTGGCGCTTTGTCGCTTGTTACTTTCTAAGCCAGATATGTTGTTGTTAGACGAACCGACCAACCATTTGGACGCCGAATCTGTCGACTGGCTGGAGCAGTTCTTATCGCGCTTCGCGGGCACGGTGGTGGCGATTACCCACGATCGTTATTTCTTAGACAACGCAGCCGAGTGGATTTTGGAACTCGACCGCGGACATGGCATTCCCTACAAGGGCAACTATTCCAATTGGTTAGAGCAAAAAGAGGCGCGTTTGGAGCAAGAGCAACGGACTGAAGACGCTCGCACCAAGGCAATGAAAAAAGAATTGGAATGGGCGCGTCAAAACCCCAAAGGTCGTCAAGCAAAAAGCAAGGCGCGTTTGGCGCGCTTTGAAGAGTTGTCCGACTACGAATATCAAAAACGCAACGAGACGCAAGAGATCTTTATCCCCGTCGCCGAGCGTCTGGGTAACGAAGTGTTTGAGTTCAAGAACGTCAGCAAATCTTTCGGCGATCGCTTGCTGATTGACAACTTGAGCTTTACCGTGCCTGCTGGCGCGATTGTCGGAATTATTGGTCCCAACGGCGCGGGTAAATCCACGTTGTTCAAACTCATTGCTGGCAAAGAAAAGCCAGACAGCGGTGAAGTCAAAGTAGGACAAACCGTGAAGATGGCGTTTGTTGACCAAACGCGTGATGATTTGTCGGACGAGAAAACGGTTTGGGAGGACATCTCAGGGGGCTTGGATATCTTGACCGTGGGCAAGTTTCAAATGCCTAGCCGCGCTTATTGCGGACGTTTTAACTTTAACGGTGGCGACCAGCAAAAGAAAGTTGGCATGCTCTCCGGCGGTGAACGCGGACGCTTGCACTTGGCTAAAACTTTGATTGAAGGCGGCAACGTATTGCTGCTTGACGAGCCATCCAACGACTTAGACGTTGAAACTCTTCGCGCTCTAGAAGATGCCTTGCTTGAGTTTGCTGGCTCTGTGATGGTGATTAGCCATGACCGCTGGTTCTTAGACCGAATTGCGACGCACATCTTGGCCGCTGAGGGCGACAGCCAATGGGTCTTCTTTGACGGCAATTACCAAGAGTACGAAGCCGACAAGAAGAAGCGTTTGGGCGAAGAAGGTGCCAAACCGAAGCGTGTTCGCTTCAAGGCCTTGAAATAATTTTCAAGACGCTTTGGCTTGTAAGGCGGGCCACCATTGCCCGCCAAATTCCAAATCTTGCGCAGCCTTGATGCCGTTGACAACAGCCAAAGCGGTGACCTCGGCAGCCAACGTGCTCAACAGCATCATGTCTGCTGCTTGAACATTGGTGCCAGTGGACAAGGCAAACAGGGTGTCGCCATCGCTTGGCGTATGAACAGGGCGAATGCTTCGTGCCAGTCCATCGTGTGCAACGACAGCCAATCGATTGGCTTGTGATTTGGTTAAAGCAACGTCTGTCGCAACAACCCCAATGGTTGTATTGCCGCCAACGTGAACACCTTGCGTGTTTTCTCCATTGATTTGCGCATGCGACATATTTCTGAGTGCACGGCTCTGTGCGTTTTGTCTGGCTCCTGCTAACAGTTCTCCTGTCGTCGGATCAAACACATCGCCAACGGCATTGCACACCACCATGGCTGCCACGGTCACGCCGTTCACGGTGATGGCTGCACTTCCGATGCCGCCTTTCATGGCGCAGTCTGGGCCGTTTAATTTGCCAATCGTTGCGCCCGCCCCAGCGCCAACGTTGCCCTGTTCCACCGGTTGATCGCTTGCGTTTGCGCAGGCCCGATAGCCAGCTTCGGCATCGGGTCTGACACGAATTGCATTTGGGTTTTTAGCGCTGTCACGCCAATCGTCAACCCACAAATCGAATATCACTGCGGCTGGCACGATGGGCACGCGAGCGGGGCCAACTGTGAGTCCAAAGCCCCGTTCGTCTAACCAGCGCATGACGCCGGAGGCTGCGTCGAGACCATAGGCACTGCCTCCGCTCAGTAAGAGCGCATGAATTTGTTGCACGGAGTTACTGGGGTGCAGTAAATCGGTTTCTCTGGTGCCCGGCGCGGCGCCTCTCACATCCACCCCCGCAACGGCACCTTGCGGCGTGAGCACGACGGTGCATCCGGTGGGACGGCGAGTGTCTGTAAAGTGCCCCACAAGAAGGCCCTGAACGGCGGTTAATGTAGGAAATGAATGGTGCAAAGTCATGCCTCAATTATTGAGGCGGATTGAGCTGCAACCTAGGTGATAGTTGCGCCCCTTTTTAGGGGGCAACCCGAATGAGCAAGGCCTTTTTGAAGGGTTACGCTTAAGCCTATGAATTCTCAAAATCGCCACTATCGTTTTTGGCCCGCACGTTTACCGCACGCTATTTCGACTCCTGCAACTTCGTTGTGGGACAACTTAGAGGTCAGTGCTAGGCGTTACCCGAACAAATCAGCGCTCATATTTTTAGGCACCCAAGTGACCTATGCCGAATTACTTTTGCGTGCAGAACGTTTGGCTGCTCATTTGCAAAGTCTGGGGGTCAAGCAAGGTGACCGCGTCGTGCTCAACATGCAAAACTGCCCGCAGTTGGTGATTGCGCATTTCGCCATTCTTCGCGCTAACGCAGTGGTCGTTCCGGTTAATCCGATGAACCGCGCCGAGGAGTTAAAGCACTACATCACCGACCCCGATGCCAAGGTCGCTATAACGACTTCAGACTTGGCTGCCGAACTCGCGCAAGCCAGCAATGCGTTGCCCAAAGAGCAAGGTTTAAAACATCTGATAGTGACGCATTTCACCGATGCGTTTGATGCCAAAGTGACCGGTGAAAACGCACCCCCTGAGGCTTGGCACGACTGGCTATTCACGCAGCACCCGATGCCTGCGTTAAATGGCGGCGAAGCACACAGTTGGCGCACGTCTTTGGCAACCGATGCGCCCTTGGGGCCGCATACTGCAGGGCCTGAAGATCTGGCTGTATTGCCCTACACCAGCGGCACCACAGGTTTGCCAAAGGGGTGCATGCATCCGCATCGAAGCATCATGCACAACGCCATTGCGTCAGCCTTATGGGCAGGCGGAACACATGAAAACATTGGTTTGTTGGTGGTGCCAATGTTTCATATCACGGGCATGACGAGCGTCATGCACTCGGGTGTTTATTTGGGCGCCACTTTGGTGTTAATGCCAAGGTGGGATCGCGAGTTAGCCGGGCGATTAATTTCGACATGGCAAATCACACACTGGACCAATATTCCGACCATGGTGATTGACTTGTTGGGCAGCCCTAACTTTGACAAATTCAACTTAAAAAGTTTGGTGCACATTGGGGGCGGTGGCGCCGCAATGCCGCAAGCTGTGGCGCAGCGTTTGCTCGAACTTTATGGACTTCGTTACAGCGAGGGCTATGGCTTAACCGAGACAGCGGCACCGTCGCACAACAACCCCGCAGATGCACCCAAGCAGCAGTGCCTTGGCATTCCGTTCATGAGTACAGATGCTCGCATCGTGGACCCTGAAACTTTGCAAGAGTTGCCCCAAGGTGAATCGGGTGAAATTGTGATTCACGGGCCAGAGGTTTTCAATGGTTATTGGAAACGCCCCGATGCCACCGAGGCTGCATTTTTTGAGTTAGATGGCAAACGATTTTTTAGATCGGGCGATTTGGGGCGTGTGGACGAAGACGGTTATTTCTTCATCACCGACAGGCTCAAACGCATGATCAATGCGAGTGGATTCAAGGTGTGGCCAGCGGAGGTGGAGGCCTTGATGTTCAAACACCCTGCCATTCAAGAAGCCTGCATCATTGCTGCGCGTGACAGCTATCGTGGCGAAACTGTCAAGGCAGTAGTGGTTTTACGGGCCACTCACCAAGGCCAAGTCAGCGAGCAAGATATTGTGAATTGGTGTCGTGAAAACATGGCCGTTTACAAAGCCCCCACCGTGGTCGAGTTTGCGCAACAACTTCCTAAGAGTGGCAGCGGCAAAGTGATGTGGCGAGCTTTGCAAGAAGCCGAAGCTGCAAAAACCTAAACATTCGCCGTGCTCAAGCTTTCTGTACTCGATCAATCGGTGGCTGTCGCTGGGCGAAGCCAAGATGCGTCGATTCGTCAAACGCTGGCGCTAGCGAGTCAATGCGAAGCGTGGGGCTATGCGCGTTTTTGGGTGAGTGAACATCACAGTCACCCCAGCATTGTGGGCACTGCGCCCGAGGTGTTAATGGCGGCAATTGCAGCGCAAACAACGCGAATTCGCCTTGGTAGTGCGGGGGTGATGTTGCCGCACTATGCGCCACTTAAAGTGGCCGAGCAGTTTCGAGTGTTGGACGCACTCGCCCCGGGGCGAATCGATCTTGGCGTCGGACGTGCCCCTGGCAGTGACGGACGAACGGCACAACTGTTAAACCCCGATCGTCATGCGTCAGAGAACTTTCCGCAACAAGTGATGGAGTTGCAAGCGTGGGTCACCGGACAACCTATTCCCGCAGGGCATCCTGGGCATGGTGTGTTGGCCTACCCCAGCGGCCCCACTTCGCCGGATGTGTGGATGTTGGGCAGCTCAGATTACGGCGCACAGTTGGCCGCTCATTTGGGTTTGCCTTATGCATTTGCTTACTTCATCACCGAGGGGCAGGGCGTAGACAACGCGTTAGCTTTGTATCGCCACAACTACCGCGCCACAGCGACCAACCCCAAGCCTCACGCCACGGTTTGCGTGTGGGCGTTAGCCGCAGAGACGGAAGACGAGGCGTGGCATTTGTTTCAAAGCCGAGCACGATGGCGAATGGATCGCAATCAAGGACGCATTGGCCCGTTGTTGCCACCCGATCAGGCGGTGCGTGACTACAGCGCTTCCGAGCAAGTGGCGTTAGCCGAGTTGAAAGCCAATGCATTGGTCGGAAGCACTGCGCAGGTGGCCGATCAATTACGCAAACTCGCAGACCGATTGGCGCTCGATGAGTTGGTGCTGATTACTTGGACGCACGACCCGATAGCGCAAGCACGTTCGTATGAATTACTGGCCAAAGAATTTGCGTTGGCTTAATTTTTTAATCTTTAAAAAGAACTGGAGCTTTTATGTTTTCAACAGCAATTGCGGGTAGTTTGCCCAAGCCCGAGTGGTTGGCAGAGACCAACAAACTTTGGCCCAAGTGGCACGCTGAAGGCGATGCCTTAAAGCAAGCCAAAGCAGACGCAACCCTGCTGTGGATCAAGGCGCAAGAAGATGCAGGCTTAGATGTGATTGGCGACGGAGAACAATCACGCCAACACTTTGTGCATGGTTTTTTAGAGCAAGTCGAGGGCATCGACTTTGAAAATAAAGTCACGATGGGCATTCGCAATAACCGATACGACGCACAAGTGCCGCAAGTGATTGCACCATTGAGATTGAAGGGGCGAGTTCACGCTTTTGAGGCGCAATTGGCACGGGCGCACACCCGCAAGAAATTAAAGTTCACCTTGCCCGGCCCCATGACGATTGTGGACACCGTGGCCGACCGTTTTTATGGAAAAGGCAAAGACCCCGTGCAGGGTCGCATCGACATGGCTTTTGCATTTGCAGAATTGCTCAATCAAGAAGCCTTGGCCTTGCAAGCGGATGGCGTGGACATCATTCAGTTTGATGAACCCGCGTTCAATGTTTATTTGGACGAGGCCGCAGATTGGGGTGTCAAAGCTTTAGAGCGTGCAGCTCACGGTTTGACTTGCACCACCGCCGTTCACATATGCTACGGCTACGGCATAGAGGCGAATAACAATTGGAAAAAAACTTTGGGTGATGAGTGGCGCCAGTATGAAAAGGTGTTTCCTGCACTGGCCAAGAGCAGCATTCAGCAAGTAAGCCTCGAGTGCTATCACTCGCATGTGCCGCCAGAAATGATGGCGTTACTCGAAGGTAAAGACGTGATGGTGGGCGTGATTGATGTTGCCAGCGAAGAGATTGAAACGCCCGAGCAAGTGGCCGACACCATTGGCCTCGCTTTGAAATACGTGCCTAAAAACAAGTTGATTGCTTGCACCAACTGCGGCTTGGCACCCATGAGTCGCGAAGTGGCAGAAAAAAAGCTGCAAGCGCTCGCGGCGGGTGCAGCTTTAGCTCGGCAGCGCTACGCCTAACTACCGCATCCGTGTATTTCGCCTTCGGGCAGTGCCTCTGGCATGCTGACGAGGCCTGTGTCAGCGTCATAGCCCACACGTCGCAAATGAAGGGCTAAGGCGGCGTCCATGGTTTGTGCGTGTTGAGGAAACCAAATGCCGAGCTCGTGCGCCATTTGTCTGACCATCTTCAAGTCGCCTTGCTCTTGTCCGCGCTTAAGGCCTTCACGCATAACTTGCAACACCACGTTGTGTTGCATGGCGTGGCAGTTGCTGGATGAGAAATGCGTGTCTTTCATCCACTGATCTTCGCGCCCAAAGTGGTCGTCGGTGTGGTCAATCAACGCAGAGAAACGCTCAAGAACGGTGTCGTCGTCGGCCAACTCCGTGGCGGCTAAGAGATCGACAAATTCTCGATGCGTGTTGTCCATAAAGTCGAGCTCAAGTGACAAAGCATCCGACCAAGCGAGGGTCACTTCACGAGTGATGAGGGGGGTATCGAGTGTTTCAGACATGGTGCTTTTGAACGCAAGTTTTTGAGCTGAAATTTTTAAAGATACAAAAGCTTAATCGTAAAAACTGATGTCGAGTTTGCGCTGGGTCAAGGGCTGCTAAGTTGAACGGATTCTGGCGATTAATTGCTTGAAATATCGCGGCTCGGCTATAAAAAGTCCCAGTGTGAAAACTGCATTTGCTATGCCTGTCCAAAAAATTATGTCTGGAATGGTCAGTCCAAAACCTAGCATCACACCCGCAAGTACCGAGCTCATCACCATAAACAGCGAGTTGATGATGTTGTTTGCTGCCATGATGCGAGCGCATTCATGTCGATCACTCTCCAGTTGAATCAGCGCATACATGGGCACGTTGTAAATGCCTGCACACAGGCTAAGCAACACCAAGTCACCCATGATTCGCCAATGAATGGGTTGCGCCATAAATTCGTAAATCGACATTAACTCAGAGGCTGGTAAATGGCTGGAGGCCAACGCCAAATCAACAGCGAACAGCGTCATGCCCAACGCGCCTAAAGGCGATAGTCCAATGTCAGCATGGTCGCGACTGAGCCCTTCACACAAAAGAGCGCCAACGCCAATGCCCACAGAGAAAAGAACCAACAACAACGAGGCCACGCTCGCATCACCGTGCAGCACCTCTTTGGCAAAGCTGGGGAATTGGCTCAGAAAAATAACGCCAAAGAACCACATCCAACTGATGCCTAAAAGGGTGCGAAAAATCATGGGGTTGGCTTGCGCCAGTCGCAAGTTGTGCGCGGTTTCTGTCAAAGGATTCCAGTTGACAGATAGGGTTGGATTGATGGGTTGGATGTTCGGAATAAAACCACTGGCTATACGCCCTAAGGCGGCAAGCGCCAAGCACGAAACCCAAACGTAGGTGTGTAAATCGCTGGGGATGGCAACTAGCAATCCGCCCGCCACATTGCCCAACAAAATAGCGACAAAAGTGCCCATCTTGACCATGCCGTTGCCACCCGTAATTTCGTGTGGCTGAAGAACTTGTGGCAGGTAAGCAAACTTGACAGGCCCAAACAGCGTTGAGTGCAAGCCCATTAAAAAAGTACACAACAACAGGACGCCAACTTGGTGTGTGACAAAGCCAATGGCGCCAATCGCCATGATGATGATTTCTAAGTTTTTCACCCACCGCATCAGCGTGGCGTGACCATAAATGTCCGAGAGTTGTCCGCTCGTTGCTGAAAATAAAACGAAGGGAAGAATAAACAAAGCCCCAATCACCAAACCAGCAAGGGAGGGTGGCAGCCAGCTAACGCTGAGCTGATACGTCACCAATACGGTGAATGCAAATTTAAATAAATTGTCGTTGGCTGCACCGCAAAACTGCGTCAAAAAAAACGGCCCAAACCGACGTTGAAGTAGCAGTGCGAATTGATTCGCTTTACGCTGCGTCGATGCGTCAGTTGGGCTATTCATTGAACGTTACAGACGCTCAAAAATGGCAGCAATACCTTGTCCGCCACCAATACACATGGTGACCAAAGCGTATTTGCCTTTGATGCGTTGCAACTCATACAAAGCTTTCACCGTGATCAATGCGCCTGTCGCTCCAATCGGGTGACCCAAAGAAATGCCCGAGCCATTGGGGTTCACTTTGGCGGGGTCGAGGCCGAGCTCTTGGGTGACCGCGCAAGCTTGTGCTGCAAAGGCTTCGTTGGCTTCAATCACATCCATGTCTTGGGTGGTGAGTCCTGCTTTTTGCAACGCTAAACGTGATGCAGACACAGGCCCCATGCCCATGATTTTGGGGTCCAAGCCAGTGTGTGCATAAGACACCAAACGGGCCAAAGGTTTTGCGCCACGCGCTTGTGCGGCTTTGGCTTCCATCAAAACTACGGCCGCTGCTGCGTCGTTAATGCCTGAGGCGTTGCCCGCAGTCACGGTGCCGTTTTCTTTGACAAACACAGGCTTTAATTTAGCCATGTCTTCAAGTTTGCAATTGGAGCGGAAGTGCTCATCGGTGGCGTAAGCCACGTCACCTTTTTTGCTCTTCAGCATGACAGGAACGATTTGGTCTTTGAAGTAACCCGCTTCAGTGGCACGCTGGGCGCGGTTGTGACTCTCGACTGCTAAGGCGTCTTGCATGTCGCGTGTGATGCCAAATTTAGCGGCCACATTTTCAGCAGTGACACCCATGTGAATGGTGTGAAACGGGTCGTGCAATGCGCCCACCACCATGTCGACCATTTTGGTGTCGCCCATGCGTGCACCCCATCGGCCACTCAGGCTGGCGTAGGGGCCGCGGCTCATGTTTTCTGCGCCGCCGCCAATCGCAATATCTGTATCGCCCAGCATGATGGCTTGGCTTGCCGACACGATGGCTTGCAAACCAGAGCCGCACAAACGGTTCACGTTGAACGCTGGCGTTCCCTCGGCGCAACCACCGTTAATTGCCGCCACGCGAGAGAGGTACATATCTTTGGGCTCTGTATTCACCACATGGCCGAACACGACATGGCCCACATCTTTGCCCTCAACACCCGCGCGGGCCAATGACTCGCGCACGACTTGCGCTGCTAACTCGGTGGGGGGCACGTCTTTCAAGCTGCCACCATAAGTACCAATGGCGGTACGAGCTCCGCTAACCACGACGACTTCACGCATATTTGTCTCCAGTTATTTAAGTTAAAACCTACAGAGTTTGCGCCGCTTGGACTACAGATGTCTTACGCCAACACCAATTTAGCCCAAGCTTTTAGGCTGCGACAAACGGCGCTTGGGCAGACCATGTCACGGGAGCGCTAAATTGCATGGGCTCGCTCGAAAAGGGGTGGGGAAACCCGATGTCTTGCGCGTGCAGCATCAAGCGTGGCGTGAGCGCTTTGATGTCCGGCGGTGCGTAAAGCGAGTCGCCCAAAATGGGATGCCCAATGCTTTGCATGTGCACTCGCAGCTGGTGTGTACGTCCGGTAAAGGGCTCGAGCTCGATCAGGCTAACGTCTTTTGTAGTTTCAATTGAGCGCCACAAACTCCGGCTGGGTTTGCCGTCGGGGTGAATGATGTGAATGGGGCGTCGCTCCCAGTCCAACAAGATATGGCCTTCAATCGTGCGCCAGTTTTCCTCGTTGGCTTCGACCCCGGACTGGCTCTCGAGCGGGTTGCCTGCGACCAGCGCAACGTAGCGCTTACTGACTTGGCGCGTTTCAAACAGACGGCTGATGCGTCTTTGTGCCTCTATGCCCCGAGCCATGACGATGAGGCCAGAGGTGTCTTGATCGAGTCGGTGCACCACTAAGGCATCGGTGTAAATGTCTTGCACTCTTTTCGACAAACAATCTTGTTTGTCCGGCCCTCTGCCGGGAACAGACAACAAGCCGCTGGGTTTTTCGAACACCAAAAAATGTTCGTCTTCGTAGAGAGGGCGCATGAATGAGGGGCTTGAATTAGCTGCTTTTTGCCAACGGTTGGTCGAGCACCAAATTTGTGGCAGGTCTTGCCACACAAGGCAACACATAGCCCTCGGCTTTTTCTTCCGCGCTCAATCCGGGCCATTCAATGGTGTAGTTCACTTCGCCGCTCACCAAGCGGCACAAACAGGTGCGACAAGTGCCGTTGCGGCAAGAGCTTGGTAATTCAATGCGCGACATCTCTGCTGCTTCGAGCAAGCTGAGATCTCCCTCCACATCAAATTGCAAATCAGTGGCAGCGAGTTTGACCGTGAATACTTGAAACGAATCGGGTGCGTGCATGAGCTTGAGAATTTTTAAGAATGCCCGCGAACGTGCGTCACGCCGCCGTCCACCACCAAGGTTTGTCCCAACACGTAATTGCCCGCGCGAGAGGCGAGGTAAATAGCCACGCCAGCCATGTCTTCGGGTTCGCCCACGCGTTTAGCGGGCACACGGTGGGCGACTTCTTGTCCGTGATCGCGCGCTTCCTTGTTCATCTCGGAGGCAAAAGCGCCGGGTGCAATGCCGTTCATCACAATGCCGTCTTCAATTAAACGAAGCGCCATGCGACGAGTCAGATGAATGAGGCCCGCTTTGCTCGCAGCATAAGAATAAGTTTCCCAAGGGTTGACTGAAATGCCATCAATCGACGCGACGTTAATCACCTTGGAAGGTTGTTTTTTCGCAGCCTCACGCAAAAGTGGGGCGAACGTTTGCGTCAAAAAGAAGGGCGTTTTTAAATTCAGATCGACTACTTTGTCCCAGCCAGATTCTGGAAATTCATCAAACGGGGCACCCCACGCAGCGCCTGCGTTGTTAACCAAAATGTCGAGTGATTTTTCGTGTTTGGCATACGCATCTAGCAAGGCTTTAGCGCCTTCAATGTCCGACACATCAATGGGTAATGCAACGCAGTGCCCCAGCGCAGAGAGTTCCTTCGCCGTTTGCTCGCACGCTGCGGCCTTACGCGCGGTGATGTAGACGCGTGCACCTTGGCGTAAAAAACCTTCGGCAATCATTCGGCCAATGCCGCGCGAGCCGCCCGTGATGAGGGCTGTGCGGCCTTGAAGCGAAAACAAATCTTGCGTGTTCATGTGCTTGTCTCCTTATTCAATAGGGGGGTGGCTTTGTTGAGCACCATTTCTAAGCTGTCTAACAAATCGGTTTGACTGAAAGAGCAGCTTTCTTCGTTAAACAAAGCGCTCGATTCCAAGCGATCGACCAAGCCAAGCCAGACCTCTTCAAACTTGGGCGGGAGCGCTTGAAACAAAGCATCTTGCGAACGCGCAAGTTGGACAAAGCGACGGTCGGTCGAAGCATCAACGCGCAACGCTGCGAGCGCGTCACGCAACTGGGTCAAACTGATTTGCGCTGCAACAGACATTACTTGTTCTTTAATTTGCCGCGAGGTGCGACGTAAGTCGTGGGTGGGTTAGGACGATCCGAGGTGGAGTTTTTAGGAGCTGACGTGTCCTTTTTAGGCTTCTTTGTCATTTTGTTGTTGTGTTGTTCGCCTTTAGCCATAGCACCTTTGGTTGTTGCAATTATCTCGAAGTGAGGTGGCTCATGGTAAGGCAGGTTGCCAAGTGCCGAGTGGTAAATCACCCACTTGATAGGGGCCAATTGCAGTGCGAATGAGGCGCAAAGTGGGCAAGCCCACAGCCGCTGTCATTCGGCGTACTTGCCGATTGCGACCTTCGCGAATCGTGAGCTCTATCCAAGAGGTCGGAATGCTTTGGCGCACACGGATGGGCGGGTCGCGCTGCCAGAGGTTTGGCGGCGGTTCAACGCTGCGTGCGCGAGCTGGCAAGGTGATGCCATCGTTGAGTTGCACGCCGTTTGCTAACGTTTGCAAAGTGGCTTCGTTTGCCATGCCCTCGACTTGGGCCAGGTATGTTTTTTCCATCTTGAAGCGCGGATCCGCAATTTGCGCTTGCAACTTGCCGTCGTCCGTCAGAAGCAACAAGCCTTCGCTGTCTGCGTCTAAACGGCCGGCCACATACACATGGGGTAAGTCGATGAAATCTTTGAGGCCCCGCCAGCGTCCTTCAGCCGTGAATTGACTGAGGACGCCGTAGGGTTTGTTAAACCGAATGAGCAATGCGCTCTAGGTTTTAGTGCACTTCGGTAACGAACTGTGCGCGTGAGCGACGCACTTTTTTGAGCTTGACCAACCAGTCTTGGTCGGCATCGCGGTAGCCCAACGGCAACAGCGCGACGCTGCGCAAACCGCGAGCGGGGAGGTTCAAGATGGTGTCGACTGATGGGGGATCAAAACCTTCCATTGGGGTGCAGTCAACGCCTTCAAACGCGGCGGCAATGATGGCCGCGCTCAGGCCGATATAGGCTTGGCGTGCGGCGTGTTCAAAGTTAACGTGTGCATCGCGCTTGGGATAGTTGTTGAGCAACATGTTGCGATAGTTTTCCCAGCCTTCGTTGGTGCCACCGCGCTCGGAGTTGGTCAGGTCAAACATCATGTTGATTCGCTCAGCGGTGTAGGTGTCCCATGCGGCGAAAACCAACAAGTGTGAGCAATCGGTAATTTGACCTTGGTTGTTCGCCTTGGCCTTGATTTGCTCGCGCACAGATGGGTTGGTGACCAACACAATTTCATAGGGCTGCAAACCGCTAGAAGTGGGCGCTAAACGTGCCGCTTCTAGGATGCGCTCCACTTTGTCTTGTGGCACCGCTTTAGCACTGTCCATTTTTTTAGCGGCGTAGCGCCATTGCAATTTTTCGATCAAATTTGACATGATTTCCCTTTGGTTACTTGGTCCACGAGTCTTTGAGGCCCGTGATTTTGTTGAAAACTAACTGACTCTGTGAATGATCTTCGCGATCAGCCACAAAGTACCCATGACGTTCAAACTGAAAGTGCGCACCCGCAGGCACTTTCGCCAGCGTGGGCTCGACATACGCGGTCACCACTTGAAGGCTGTTTGGGTTTAAGGCCGTCAAAAAGTCTTTGCCGCCCGCATCAGGTTGGGCGTCGGTGAACAAGCGATCGTACAAACGCACCTCGGCGGGTAGCCCATCGTTCACGCCAACCCATGTGATGGCGGCGCTGGCTTTCACCGTGGCACTGCCGGGCGTGCCGCTTTTGGTGTCGGGAATGACGGTGGCTTGCACCTCGGTAATCACGCCTGCTGCGTCTTTGGTGCAACCTGTGCATTCAACAACGTAGCCACCTTTTAAGCGCACTTTGTTGCCGGGGTAAAGACGTTTGTAGCCTTTGGGGGGCACCTCGGCAAAGTCGTCACGCTCGATCCAAACTTCTTTGCCAATTTTGAAATGGCGTGTGGGTACTTCATGCCCTTCTTCGGCGTGTGGCAGTGCAGGTTGCGTGCAAGGCTCTAAGTGGCCTGCACCCATCACGTCGTCCCAATTGGTGAGCACGAGTTTCACGGGGTCGAGCACGGCCATGGCGCGGTGGGCGGTGTTCTCGAGCGTTTCGCGCAGACAGCCTTCGAGGGTGGAGTAGTCAATCCAGCTGTCACTTTTGGTCACGCCAATGCGCTCGGCAAAAAGTTGC